>DATMNH010000084.1:0-30819 GCA_035568975.1 Casimicrobiaceae bacterium | reverse complement strand
AAGAGCTTCACGCAGCGGTCGGCGCAGCGCCGCCGATTTCGGCGTCAGCGGCATCGATATCGATCAGGTCCACGCCTTCGCTCACCTGATCGCCCTTCTGATAGTGCACCGCGCTTACCGTACCAGCGGCCGGCGCAGTGACCGTGTGCTCCATTTTCATCGCTTCGAGGATAAGAAGCGGCGTGCCCTTGGCGACAGCGTCGCCGGCCTTGACCATTACCGCGATGATCGTGCCCGACATCGGCGCGGCCAAATGTCCGCCTCGATGCTCGTCGTCGGATGCGTGCGCCAGTGGATCGACCAGCGTGAGTCTATGCATCTGTCCGTCGACGAACACGAAACGCTGGTCTCCGAGCGGCACTACGCTGGCGGCAAAATGCGCGCCGTCGAGCGTGATCTCCATTGCGTCGCCTCGCCTGCCGGCGGTCGCCGCGAGATTTGCGTCGGCCGCGCCCGTCGCGCCGGCGACGCTGACCAGGAATTTTCCGCCGGGCGCCCGCAAACGGACTACGTACGTCATGCCAAGCGCAACGTAGGTGAGCGATATCGCATGGACGGCCGAGTTGAGCCACCAGGGATCGAGCGCGTGCCACGGCGAAAAGTGATCTTCGGAGACTCGCGCTCGCTCTCCCGCCTCGTCCGCCAGCCGCAGAAATTCACCGATTGCGGCGACCGCCAGGACTCGGGACGAAGGCGCGGCAGGCGGGGCAAATAATTCTGCCTGGTGGCGACCGATGAGACCGGTATCCAAACGCGCGTTGGCGAACGCCGGATGCGCGACGACGCGCTGCAGGAATGAAATATTGGTCGTCACGCCGACGACCTGGTAAGCCTCCAGCGAACGATTGAGCCGGCGCAGCGCGCTGCTCCGATCCTCTCCCCACACCACGAGCTTCGCGATCATGGGATCGTAGAACCGGCTGATCTCGTCACCCGTGCGCACGCCCGTATCGATCCGAACGAAATCCGACCTGGGGGGCGCCGCCATGTAAGCGATGCGCCCGATCGATGGCAGGAAACCGCGTTCGGGATCCTCGGCGTAAATGCGCGCCTCGATGGCGTGTCCGTAAAAGTTCAGCGCCTCCTGCATGCGCGGCAGCGGCTCGCCCGCCGCAACCCGCAACTGCCACTCCACCAAATCGAGTCCGGTGATCATTTCGGTGACCGGATGCTCGACCTGCAAGCGCGTGTTCATCTCCATGAAGTGGAACAGCCCGGCCTTGTCGACGATGAACTCGACTGTACCGGCACCGACGTATCCGATCGCCTGCGCCGCTGCCACCGCTGCCGCGCCCATTTCGCTGCGCCGCTCGCGCGTCATCCCTGGCGCAGGCGCTTCCTCGAGAATTTTTTGATGCCGGCGCTGGACCGAGCAGTCGCGCTCGAACAGATGCACGCAATGGCCATGCGTGTCGCCGAAGACCTGCATCTCGATGTGCCTTGGTTCGTCCAGATACTTTTCCAGCAGCATCTTGTCGTCGCCGAAGCTGGCTTTCGCCTCGCGCCGCGCCGAGGCCAGTGCCGCCGTAAAATCCGCATGCCGGAGAACGATGCGCATGCCCTTGCCGCCACCGCCTGCGGATGCCTTGATCAGCACCGGGTAACCTATGCCATCCGCTTCGCGGGCAAGCAGGGCGTCGTCCTGGTCGGCGCCGTGATAGCCGGGCACCAGGCGAACGCCGGCCCTAGCCATGATGCTCTTCGATTCGGATTTGGAGCCCATCGCACGAATGGCGGCGGGAGAAGGCCCGACGAAGACGAGCCCCGCCGCCGCGACAGCCGCGGCGAATGCTGCGTTCTCGGACAGAAAGCCGTAGCCGGGGTGGATCGCCTGCGCGCCTGCCGACCTGGCGATCTCGATGATGCGATCGCCGCGCAAGTAGCTCTCACGCGGCGGCGCCGGCCCGAGACGATGTGCTTCGTCGCAAGCGGCGACGTGAAGTGCGCCGACATCGGCATCCGAATACACCGCGATGGTCCGGATCCCCATGCGCCGCGCGGTGCGCGCGACGCGGCAGGCGATCTCGCCGCGATTGGCGATCAGAATCCGGTCAAACATCGGCTGATTTTCCCGGCGCGGAACCATTGGTTCCGGCGCCGTGAAGGACGCGCGAGATTCGCGCCGACATCGCCCGGATGAAGCGCCACAACTTCGGCAGCAGCCATAGCGAAGCGATGATCAGCAGCGCGAGCACGAAGAGCAGCGCGACCGGATGCGCGAGCGCGAGATAGAGCAGCGTGCCGACCAGCAAATCCTCGCCGAAGGACGCCGTCCAGTTCGACACCGGTTCCGGCGAAGTGTTGATCGCCAGGCGCGCGCCTGCCTTGGTGAAGTGACTTCCGGCCGCGAGCGTTCCGCCCAGGATCGCCGAGGCCAGCATCCACGCTGGCGGGGAATCGCCGAAGACGCCTGCCGCGAGCGCGGCACCCGCGGGAATGCGAATGAAGGTGTGCACCAGATCCCACACCGAATCGAAGCCGGGAATCTTGTCGGCGAAGAACTCCGTAGCAACCATGAATCCGGAAGCGCAGAGGACCAGCGGATGCGATAGCACCCGCAGGTGCTCCGGAAGCTCGAACCATCCTGCGAAACCGACGGCGCCGACGACAAACAGGACGGCGTAGAGGCGTATCCCGCTGGCCCAGCCGAGCGCTGCGGCGAGCGCGATAAGTTGCACGGTGTCGAGTTTTTCCATGGCGCTCTTGTCCGTTTCACTTATCCCGAGGAACCCATGCAGGCTTGCGCTTGGCGAGGAACGCGGCGACGCCCTCCTTGCCTTCGGGCGCGGCACGAACCCGTGCGATACGCTTGGCGGTGTCGCCGATCACGCCCTGATCGATCGGCCGCTGTGCGACGGCGCGGATGAGCGACTTCGCTTCCGACTGCGCCTGCGGACCCGCCTCGAGCAGCGTTGCGACGAGCCGGTCGACCGCGGCATCCAGCTCCGCCTCGGCCACGAGCTCGTGCAGCAGCCCGAGGTGGCGCGCCTCCTCGGCGCCGAAGCGCTCCGCGGAAAGAAAATAGCGCCGGGCGGCGCGTGCGCCGATCGCTTCGATCACGTAAGGGCTGATCGCGGCCGGAATCAGGCCGAGGCGCGTCTCGGACAACGCGAACGTAGCTTGAGGTGTGCCGATCGCGATATCGCAGCAGGCGACGAGTCCGACGCCACCGCCGTAGGCGGCACCGTGCACGCGGGCCACGGTTGGCTTCGACATGCCGTTCAATGCCGACAGCATCGCCGCCAGGCTGCTGGCGTCAGCGAGATTCTCGGCGTGCGAGAAGCCGGCCATCTTTTTCATCCAGTTGAGATCGGCGCCGGCGCAGAAGCTTTTTCCGCGGCCTTCCAGGACGAGCACGCGAACGCCGGCATCCGCGTCGAGGGTCCTGACGACGTGCGTGAGCTCGGCGATCAAGGTCTCGTCAAACGCGTTGTGGACCTCGGGACGGTTGAGCGCGACGCGCGCTATCGCGCCGGTCACCGTCATTTCCAGCGTCGAACAGGTGGCTCCAGGATCAGCCATGGTTACATCCGGAACACGCCGAACCTGGTCGCCTCGACCGGCTTGTTCAGCGCCGCCGAGATCGCGAGCCCGAGCACCTTGCGGGTGTCGGCGGGATCGATCACACCGTCATCCCACAAGCGTGCGCTGGCGTAGTACGGATGGCCCTCGCGCTCGTATTGCTCGCGGATCGGCGCCTTGAACGCAGCCTCCTCGTCGGCGCTCCAGGCGCCTCCCTTGGCTTCGATGGCGTCGCGGCGGATCGTCGCCAGCACCGTCGCCGCCTGTTCGCCTCCCATGACCGAAATGCGCGCGTTCGGCCACATCCACAGAAAGCGCGGATTGAATGCCCTGCCGCACATGCCGTAATTGCCGGCACCGTAACTGCCGCCGATGATCACGGTAAATTTGGGCACCTTGGCGCAGGCCACCGCGGTGACGAGCTTCGCGCCATCCTTGGCGATGCCGCCCGCTTCATACTTCTGCCCGACCATGAAGCCGGTGATGTTCTGGAAAAAGACGAGCGGAATGTTCCGCTGACTGCAGAGCTCGATGAAGTGCGAGCCCTTGAGCGCGGACTCGGAGAACAGCACGCCGTTGTTGGCCAGGATACCCACGGGATAGCCCCACAGCCGGGCAAAGCCGGTGATCAGCGTCGTGCCGTAGCGAGCCTTGAATTCCTCGAAGTCGCTGCCGTCGACCAGGCGCGCGATGACCTCGCGCACGTCATAGGGCTTCTTGATGTCGGCATTGATGACGCCGTAGAGCTCGTCGGGCGGGAACAGCGGCTCGCGTGGCTCGGCGACGTCCAGCGTCAACGACTTCACGCGGTTCAGGCGGCCGACGATCTGGCGAGCGATCGCCAACGCGTGGTGGTCGTTTTGCGCATAGTGATCGGCGACGCCGGAGATGCGGGTGTGCACGTCGGCGCCGCCCAGGTCCTCGGCGCTGACGATTTCGCCGGTCGCCGCCTTGACCAGCGGCGGCCCGGCGAGAAAGATCGTGCCCTGGTCGCGGACGATAATCGACTCGTCCGACATCGCCGGCACGTAAGCTCCGCCTGCGGTGCACGAGCCCATAACCACGCTGATCTGCGGGATGCCCTCTGCCGACATCGTCGCCTGATTGTAGAAAATGCGGCCGAAATGATCACGGTCCGGAAAGACGTCGGTCTGATTGGGCAGGTTCGCGCCCCCGGAATCGACAAGGTAGATGCAGGGCAGGTTGTTCTCGCGGGCGATGTCCTGCGCGCGCAGATGCTTTTTCACCGTCATCGGATAGTACGTGCCACCCTTCACGGTCGCGTCGTTGCAGATGATCACGCATTCGCGACCCGCGACCCGGCCCAGTCCGGTGATGATGCCGGCGGCCGCAATGGTATCGTCGTACATGCCGTAGGCGGCGAATTGCGAGAGCTCGAGAAACGGCGATCCGCTGTCGAGCAACGTGCGTACGCGCTCACGCGGCAACAGCTTGCCGCGTCCGGTGTGCCGCTCCCGCGCCACGGCACCGCCGCCTTGCTCGATCTCGGCGACCCGGGCCTTGAGGTCCGCGACCAATGCGCCGAGTGCGTCGCGGTTCCTGGCAAACGTGGGATCGCGGGTGTCGAGGCGGGTTTCGATGACGGGCATGATTCGATTTCGGTCTATATATTCTCGCTACAGCTTACCTTGGTGGGCCTTCGTGCCTGCTCTGCTACCGGCTCGCTGCGGCCGCGGGCAGCGGATCGCCCGGCATCAACTCGTAGGGATCCGCTCACGTTGCTCCCTTCGGCAGGCATCTCACCAGCCTCCCGTGGCCAGCCAGCGCGCGACCTGATCGAACCTGTCCATGCCCCAGAACGGCTCTCCGTCGACGATGATGAACGGCGAGCCGAAAACGCCGCGCGCGATAGCTTCGTCGTTGGCCGCTTTCAACGCATCCTTGACCGCGGGATCATCGAGTGCAGAGCGAGCCGCGGCGGCGTCGACGCCGCATCTTGCGGCGACGGCGACGGCATTTTCGGGCATCGAGATGTCGAGGTCGTCGACAAAGAACGCCCGATAGAGCGCGTGAACGACCCTCGCGCCAAGCGCTGCATCACGCTGCTTCTGCCACAGCACGATGCGCGCCGGCGCTTGGCTCGGAATCGGAAACTTCGATGGCATCCGAAAGTCGGTCACACCGTGAAATCGGGCGCTGCGCGGCATGTCGCGCCTGGAGTAATCGCCTTTGAGCGGGACCATGGTCAGCGGCGCCGCGCCCGTCTGCTTGAAAATGACCCCGAGCAGGATCGGGTGCCAGTCCACGCCGCGGGCGTGCCTGGCGGCCAATGCCTCGATTTTTTCCGACGCAAGGTAGCCGTAGGGCGAGGAAAAATCGAAATAGAAGTCGATCGATGCGGGCATTTTCCTCCTTCGATTATCCGACCAGCGCGCGACCGATGACCATCCGCTGAATGTCGCTTGTGCCTTCGTAGATCTGGCACACGCGCACGTCGCGGTAAATGCGCTCTACCGGAAAATCCGCGACGTAGCCGTAGCCGCCGTGGATCTGAATTGCGTCGGAGCAGACACGCTCGGCCATCTCGGAGGCGAACAACTTGGCCATCGACGCTTCCTTGAGGCACGGCTGTCCTGCGTCGCGCAAGCTCGCCGCGTGCCAGACCAGCTGGCGTGCGGCTTCGAGCGCTGTCGCCATGTCGGCGAGCCGAAAGTTCAGCGCCTGATGCTCGACGATAGCCTTGCCGAAGCTCGTTCGTTCGCGGGCATAGGCAAGCGCCGCCTCGAATGCCGCGCGGGCCATCCCGATCGACTGCGCCGCAATGCCGATGCGGCCCGCCTCGAGATTGGAAAGCGCGATCCGGTAGCCTTCGCCTTCGCGTCCGAGCAGATTCGCCGCGGGAACGAGACAATTCGCGAACACGACTTGCGCGGTGTCGGACGCGCGCTGCCCGAGCTTTTCCTCGATCCGATCGGCGCTGTAGCCGGGCGTGTCGGTATCGACGATGAACGCCGATATACCCTTCTTGCCGGCGGATTTATCGGTCACCGCGAACACGATCGCAACGTCGGCGGTTTTGCCCGAGGTAATGAATTGCTTCACCCCGTTGAGCAGGAAGTCTTCACCCACGCGCTCCGCGCGCGTGGTGATCGCGCCCGCGTCGGACCCGGCGTGCGGCTCGGTCAGGCAAAAGCATCCGATCTTGGCGCCGCTTGCCAGCGGCCTCAGATACTTTGCCTTCTGGTCATCGTTGCCGAACGCGAAAATCGGTCCGCAGACCACCGAGTTCTGCACGCTGAGTATGGTCGACGTGGCGCCGTCGCCGGCGGCAATTTCTTCCAGAGCCACGGCGAGCGAGACGTAATCCAGTCCCGCGCCCCCATACGCCTCCGGTATCACGATGCCGCATGCGCCCAGGCCCGCTAGCTCATGCAGCGCTTCGCGCGGGAAGATATGCTCGCGGTCCCATGCGCCCGCGAATGGAGCGAGCCGCTTTTGCGCGAAAGTGCGCATGGTGTCACGCACCATCCGTTGCGAGTCGTTCAGCAACATGTGCTGCCTCGTTTCACTGTCACGCTATCGGAGCCGGGACCGATGTTCCTTCGCCGGATCCTGCCGATAGCGCGGCGGGCGGCGGAAGTCATTTGCGCGTATCGGCCGCGAGGCGCAGCGCGATGCCCGCGAGCACGATGCCGAGCACCCAGCGCTGCAGCGCCGACCAGAGCGGGCGGCGCGCGAGCCATGCCGTGATCGACCCGGCGGCAAGCACGAAACAAAGGTCGCCGGCCGTGTTGATGGCGATTTGCAGGAACCCGAGCATGAGCCCTTGAAGCAGAACGCTGCCGCGGGCCGCATCGATGAACTGCGGAAAGAGCGCCAGATAGAACATGGCGACCTTGGGATTGAGCACGCTGGTCATAACGCCCATGCGGAACAATCGCCCGGCCGAAACCGGAGGCAGCGTCCGCGGCGAAAAGAGGTCGCCTCCGCCGGGCCTCAACGCGTCCCACGCGAGCCACAGGAGATAGGCCGCGCCTATATAGCGCATCGCGTCAAAGAGTAGGGGCACCGTCAAAAAAATAGCCGACAGTCCGAGCGCCGCGGCAACGACGTGAAACACAAATCCAAACGAAGTTCCGGCCAGGGATACGATGCCTGCGCGGCGACCCTGGCAAAGCGTGCGCGACACGAGATAGAGCAGGTTGGGGCCCGGCGTGATCGCCAACAACAGGCACGCCAGGATGAACAGCCCGAGACCTTGCGTCGAGGGCATAGGGCCTGTTAACGCCATATGCCTGCACGCGGCGGGGGAGCGCCGGGCGCAGGGCTAGGCGCCGGCGACGCCGTTTGCTCATTGCAAACAAGGAGCCTGCAACAACGCCCTGCGCCCGGCGCTCCCCCGCCCCTTCGGGTGATCCTACAGAAAACCCGCAGGCCGCGTTGCAGCTCGTTGCGAGGCGACCAGCCTCGCTTCCTCGCCGCGCCTTGCCTGCGGGCTTTCTGTAGCTCACGCGTGTAGGCATATGGCGTTAACAGGCCCTTGCGCCGGGTTTCGATCACCACGGAAGCTCCTTGCCCGTGTAGTCGAAAAAATGACCGCTGACGTCCGATCGCGCGCGTTCGATCACCGCGCGCATGCCGGCGACGCTTGTCTCGGCGTCGATATCGGCGCCGGCCCCTCCCATGTCGGTCTTGACCCATCCCGGGTGAAGCGCAATCGCCGTTACGCCGCGCGAGGCGAGCTCCAGCGCTACCGCCTTCACCACGGCGTTCAGCGCCGCCTTGCTCGCACGATAGAGGGCGCTGCCGGCGTTGGTCATCAAGCCGATGCTCCCCATTCGGCTCGACAAGTAGGCGATCTTGCCTCCCGGCAGTATATGGTCGGCGAGCGCGGCGGAGACCCACATCGGCCCCAGCACGTTGGTGCGCATGACCTGGTCGAAGTCGGCCTGCGTTACGGGGCTCAGCACCGGCGCGCGTGCGCCGGCGACGCCGGCATTGCAAACGACGAGGTCGATGCTCGTCGCGGCCAATCGTTTGGACGCCGCAGTCACGTCGGCGGCTTGCGTCACATCCAGCTTCATGACTTCGGCGCCGGCGTCGGCAAGCTCATGGGCAGCATCGGGATTGCGGCAGCAGCCGATCACCTGCCAGCCGTCCCGCATGTACTGACGGGTGAATTCGAGGCCCAGCCCGCGATTCGCCCCGGTGATCAACGCCAGCGGCATGAGCTAGGGCCTAGGCAAGCTCGATGGCGAGCGCGGTCGCTTCGCCGCCGCCGATACACAGGCTTGCCATGCCGCGCTTCTTGCCCAACTTGCGCAAGGCTCCCATCAGCGTCACGACGATGCGCGCACCGGAGGCTCCGATCGGATGTCCGAGCGCACACGCGCCGCCGTGGATATTGACCTTCTCCGCCGGCAGATCGAATTCCTTCATCGCCGCCATCGTCACCACCGCAAACGCCTCGTTGATCTCGTACAGATCGACATCCTTCGGTGTCCACCCGAGCTTGGCATAAAGCTTCTTCATCGCGCCGACCGGAGCAGTCGTGAACCAGCCGGGTTCCTGCGCATGCGTGGCGTGGTCGAGGATGATCGCGAGGGGCGCAAGCCCCTTTTTTTCGGCGAGCGAGCGGCGCATCAGAACCAGCGCCGCCGCACCGTCGGAAATCGAGCTCGAGTTCGCCGCGGTGACCGTGCCATCCTTCCTGAAGGCAGGCTTGAGGCCTGGAATTTTTTCCGGGCTCGCCTTGCCCGGCTGCTCGTCCTTGTCGATGAGGAGATCGCCTTTGCGGCCGGCGACGGTCACCGGCGCGATCTCCCAGCCAAACGAGCCGTCGTTGTTCGCGGCCAGGGCGCGCGACAGAGAACGCATGGCGAATTCATCCTGCGCCTCGCGGGTGAACTGAAATTTGTCCGCGCATTGTTCCGCGAAAAAGCCCATCAGCTTGCCTTTGTCGTAGGCATCCTCGAGCCCGTCGAGAAACATGTGATCGTAGACGCTGCCGTGGCCCATGCGCATGCCGGAGCGCGCCTTCGGCCAGAGGTACGGCGCATTGCTCATGCTTTCCATGCCGCCCGCGACCATGATGTCGGCGCTTCCGGCAATGATCGCGTCGTGCGCGAGCATGGCCGCCTTCATCGCCGAGCCGCACATCTTGGATAGCGTCGTGCAATTGGTGGACAAAGGCAATCCGGCTTTGATCGATGCTTGCCGCGCGGGTGCCTGTCCCTGGCCTGCCATGAGGCAGTTGCCGAAGATCAGCTCATCGACTTCCGCGGGTTTGATACCGGCGCGCTCGACCGCCGCCTTGATTGCAACGCCTCCCAGCTCACTCGCAGCCAGCGTGGCGAAGTCGCCCTGGAACCCGCCCATTGGCGTTCGCGCGGCGCCGACAATAACGATGGGATCATTTTGCAAAACGCTTCTCCTTGGTGTGGTCGGCGCAATCGAGCGGGCCCTGGCGACGTCCGTGGCGGTACTGAACCTGCAGACGTGTTGCCGCCGCGATCAAGTGCCCGTGCTAGCCTCGGTTGCGGTACCTGCGGCGCCCTTGTTGCGATTGCGTCGCGGCCGTCGGACCAGCTCCGCATTGCAGTTGGGGCAGATGCCATTGAGCGCGTTGGCGCAGGTCGCGCAGAAGGTGCATTCGTAGCTGCAGATGAACGCGCCATCCTCATCAGGCGCAAGCGGCCACGCGCATCGCTCGCATCGTTGGCGCATTTCAAGAGCCATATCGTCCCTATTCGTCCCGATTCATCCCAACTGCTACTTAGTCTCGTTGAACAGCTCGCGGCCGATCAGCATCCGTCTGATCTCGGACGTGCCCGCGCCGATCTCGTATAGCTTGGCGTCGCGCCACAGGCGCCCTGTCGCGTACTCGTTGATATACCCGTTGCCGCCGAGCGCCTGAATCGCCTCGCCCGCCATCCATGTCGCCTTCTCGGCCGCGTACAGTATCGCACCCGCGGCGTCCTTGCGCGCCATCTCGCCGCGATCGCACGCCTGCGCCACCGCGTAGACGTACGCCTTGCATGCATTCATCGTCGCGTACATGTCGGCGACCTTGCCCTGCATGAGCTGAAACTCGCCGATCGGCTGACCGAACTGCTGCCGCTCGTGCACGTACGGCAGCACGATGTCCATGCAGGCGTCCATGATCCCAAGCGGGCCGCCGGCGAGCACGGCACGTTCATAGTCGAGCCCGCTCATCAGCACGTTGACGCCGCGTCCTTCCTCCGAGAGTACGTTTTCTTCCGGAACCTCGCAATCCTCGAATACCAGCTCGCAAGTATTCGACCCGCGCATGCCGAGCTTGTCGAGCTTTTGCGCGGTCGAGAATCCCTTCATGCTCTTTTCGATCAGGAACGCGGTAATGCCGCGCGCGCCCGCGGCGCTGTCCGTCTTCGCGTAGACGACCAGCGTGTCCGCATCGGGCCCGTTGGTAATCCACATCTTGTTGCCGTTGAGCACGAAGTGATCGCCGCGGCGATCCGCGCGCAGACGCATCGACACGACGTCGGAGCCCGCGCCGGGCTCGCTCATCGCCAATGCTCCGACGTGCTCGCCGGAGACGAGCTTGGGCAGATATTGTTTCTTCTGCGCCGCGCTTCCGTTGCGACGGATCTGGTTGACGCAGAGGTTCGAATGCGCGCCGTACGACAACCCAACCGACGCCGAGGCGCGACTGATCTCCTCCATCGCGATTACGTGCGCGAGGTAGCCCATCGCGGTTCCGCCGTACTCCTCTTCGACGGTGATGCCCAGAAGCCCGATGTCGCCCATGCGACGCCAGAGCTCGGCCGGAAACCGGTTCTCGCGATCGATGTCCGCCGCCCGCGGCGCGATGTGCTCGGCCGCGAATTGCTGCACGGTCTCGCGCAGCATATCGATCGTCTCGCCAAGATGAAAGTTGAGCGATGGAAAATTGAGCATGGCCACTCCGGTCATCGATCGGGCGTGCCGGCCATGACCATCAGCGTCTGTTGCATGATGGCGCACAGCGTGCGCCTGCCCGCGCGCTCGGCGTAGACTTCGCCGCGCGTGATTGCGAGAGTCCTGCCGGGTTTCACGACTTCCGCCTCCGCAATCATCCGCTCGCCCAACGCGGGCGCGAGCAGATTCAGCTTGTATTCGACGGTGAGCACACTTGCATCTGCCGGAAACAGCGTAAAGCCCGCGTATCCGCCGGCGGAGTCGGCGATGGCGCTGATGATCCCCGCGTGTATGTATCCGTGCTGCTGCGTGAGGTCATCGCGATAAGGCAACTCGACGCAACAATAACCGGGTCCAAGCCTGCCGAGGCTTGCCCCGATGAGCCGCATCGCGCCCTGCCGATCGAAGCTCGAGCGAACCCGTCGCTCGAAGTCCGGATCGGGAGGGACCCTCTCTGTTCTGGTGCCCGGAAAGGATGCAAGCATGGCCAGGAATGGAAAGCCAAAAAAAGCTCTTTCGGGACTCTATATTACGTTTACGTAAACGTCAACTAGCCGGGCTTGAAGCGTCAATCGCTCCCATTCGCTCCCGGCCGGAGCTGCTTCCTGCACTGCCGTTCGAGCGTATCGATCTCCGCGAGGACGATAGCGATGTCTTCCTTCTGCTGATTGAGCATTGCGCGGCGCGCGGCAAGCACCTGCAGGAACTTGGTCAATTGCGCCCGCTCCCCCTTGGTCGCCTCGTACAGGTCGAGCAGCTCGCGGATCTCGGACAGCGAAAGGCCGAGCCGCTTGCCGCGCAGGATCAGCTTGATGCGCACTCGCTCGCGTTCGGCGTAGACGCGCCTCTTTCCCGCGCGTCGCGGAGAAAGCAGGCCTTCACCCTCGTAGAAGCGGATCGCGCGCGTCGTCAGCGCGAATTCCTTCGCGAGGTCGGAAATGCTGTAGGTAAGGGGTTCCGACCGGGAAGCAGCTGGCATGGCAGCGGTGCAAAATGATGAAACGTGGAGTGTCAACATACCATAATCGTGATGTATGAAAGGAGCACCACGCTTGACATGCCCCCGCGATTGAAAGACGATGCTGCGTCGCACAAGGCGCGGCGCTCGCGCCATCCCGCGTTCCGAGCCCGATGCTCTCGCCGTGAACGCCACGATCCCCTCGACTCTCGAGTTTCCCTTTTCGGCGCCGCCCTGTGGCGGAGAAACGCGCGAGGTCGCGCCGGGCGTCCTATGGCTGCGCATGCCGCTGCCCTTCGCGCTCGACCACATCAACCTTTGGCTGCTCGCCGACGGAGACGGTTGGACGCAAATCGACAGTGGTTACGGCGACGCACCCACGCGCGCCCTGTGGAACTCGCACTTTGCGACGACGCTCGCCGCTCGCCCGATCACCCGCGTGATCGCAACCCACTACCATCCCGATCACCTCGGAAACGCGGCTTGGCTGTGTCAGCGCTTCGGGTGCACCGTCGCGATGCCTCAGGCGGAATACCTGACCGCGCATGCGATCGCCCACGAGCACAGCGGCCTCGGCGTCGCCGCAATTGCGGCGCTGTTTCGCGCTCATGGCATGACCGCCGACCATGTGGCCGCGCTCGAGAGGCGAGGCAACCAGTATCGACGCGGCGTTCCCGAGCTGCCCTTTTCTTTCCTTCGCCTCCAGGCGCACGACCAAATTTCCATCGGACCCAACCGCTGGCGGATCATTCCCGGCTATGGACACTCGCCGGAACACGCGTCGCTCTATAGCACCTCGATCGGCGTCTGCATATCCGGCGACATGCTGCTGCCCAGAATCAGCACCAATGTCAGCGTCTGGCCGGTCGAGCCCGACGGCGATCCGCTGGCGCGCTTTCTCGATTCGCTCACGGCCTTCGCAGGCCTCCCGCCGGATACGCTCATCCTTCCCTCGCACGGTTTGCCGTTTGTGGGCGCCGGTACGCGCGTCGAACAACTGCGCGCGCACCATGAAGCGCGCTTGGCCGAACTGGTCGCGGCCGCGGATGAGCCACGCTCGGCGGCCGAATTCGTTCCCGTGCTCTTCCGCCGCGAGCTCGACTTGCAGCAGCGCTTCTTCGCGATGGGCGAGGCGATCGCCCACCTCAACCACCTCTGGCGTGCGGAGCGGCTCGTCCGAGACGTCACGGGTGACGGCAAGATCCTTTTTGTGCGACCCTGACCGTACAATGCAGCATCGATCAAGGATATCGAAGGACACGAATGTCTGCCCCTGAAACGCCTGTTCCTGACAGCCGCAGCTATGACCCGATTGCGCTCACCGAATCCTTTGCCAGCGCCGCCGACAAAGGCGCCAAGCTGCTCGGTGACTTCCTGGCGCGGCGGGCGGTCAGCGCGCCTTCGATGGTCTCCGACGAGTTCGGCCTCACCAAGGCATTTCTGGAAGTCGCCGCCAAGATGCTCTCCAATCCGTATCGCCTGGCCGAGACGCAGATGAACCTCTGGTGGGATTACTCGGCGCTCTGGCAGTCGTCGATGCTCAAGCTCATGGGCCAGTCTTCGGCCCCGGTCGCCGAGCCCACCAAGAGCGACAAGCGATTTCGCCACGAAGACTGGCAGGAGCATTTCCTGTTCGACTACGTGAAGCAGTCGTACCTGCTTACCGCGCGCTGGCTGCACGACGCGGTCGCGAACGTCGAAGGCCTGGACGAAAAGACCCGGAAAAAGGTCGACTTCTTTACCCGGCAATACATCGACGCGCTCGCGCCTTCGAACTTCGCGCTCACCAATCCGGAGGTATTCCGAGAAACGATTTCCACGGGTGGGCAGAACCTGGTCAAAGGGCTCAACAACCTGCTCGACGACATCGAGCGCGGCAACGGCAAGCTCAGAATTTCGATGACCGACAGCAAGGCATTCGAGCTTGGCGTCAACATCGCCACAACGCCCGGCAAGGTCGTGTTCCAGAACGACCTCATGCAGCTCATCCAGTACGAGCCGGCGACAAAAAAAGTCCACAAGCGACCGCTGTTGATCATCCCGCCCTGGATCAACAAGTATTACATCCTCGACCTGCGTGAAAAGAATTCGCTGATCAAATGGTGTCTCGAGCGCGGCCTGACGGTGTTCGTCATTTCCTGGGTCAATCCCGACGAACGCCTGGCCGGCAAGGACTTCGTCGACTACATGCTCGAGGGGCCGCTTGCCGCCATCGACGCCATCGACAAGGCGACCGGCGAGAAGGACGTCAACGCGCTCGGATATTGCCTGGGCGGCACGCTCCTCGCAGCGACGCTGGCCCATCTCGCCGCGAAAAAGCAGCCGCGCGTCGCAAGTGCGAGCTTCATGACTGCGCTCATCGACTTCACCGGCGCGGGCGAGCTGGAGGTGTTCATCGACGAGGAACAGGTTCAGGCGCTCGAGAAGCGCATGCAGGATCGCGGGTTTCTCGAAGGATCGGCGATGGCAAACAGTTTCAACATGCTGCGCAGCAACGACCTGATCTGGTCGTTCGTCATCAACAACTATCTCATGGGCCGCGACCCGTTTCCGTTCGACCTCCTGCACTGGAACTGCGACTCGACACGCATGCCGGCGAAAATGCACAGTTTCTATTTGCGCAACATGTATATGAACAACGCGCTCAGGGCCCCGGGCGGTATTACCCTCGCGGACACCCCCATCGACGTCGGCAAGATCGCCGTGCCGACCTACTTCGTTTCGGCGATGGAGGACCACATCGCGCCGTGGAAGGCCACCTACGCCGGGCCGCAGCTGCTCGGCGGCAAGTCACGCTTCGTCCTCTCCGGCTCCGGCCACATCGCCGGGATGATCAATCCGCCGTCGGCCAGGAAGTACGGCTATTGGACCAACGATTTGCTGCCTGCCGACGCCGAGCAATGGCTCAAAGGCGCCAAGCAGCACGAAGGCTCGTGGTGGGAAGACTGGATCGCGTGGCTCGGCCCGAAGCTCGGACCCAAGGTCGCGGCACGCGAACCCGGCAAAGGCCCGGGCAAATCGAAGCCGAGCGCGATCGAAGCGGCACCCGGCAGCTATGCACGGCTGCGTACCGACACGGCGTGACCCAAAAACGGCGGGCCTTCCTAGTGGGTCTCCCGTCGGCCGTTGCTGTAGTTACCCACGGAACCGTCTTTAAGGAGAACGGTCTTTAAGGAGTCCGGTCTTTAAGGAGATGACCATGAAACGCATGTCCGAGTTCGTCTGCGCACTGATGGCGTTTGCGCTCTGGTCAGTCGCCGCGATAGCGCAGGATCCGTCGAGCATGGCGCCCGGAACGCCTGCGCCGCCGTCGGCCGGCTGTGCCACCTGCGGCGTGGTCGCATCGATCCGCTACGTCGAGCAAAAAGGCGAAGGCAGCGGCGTCGGGGCGATCGCCGGCGGAGTCCTCGGTGGCGTCCTCGGCCACCAGATCGGTTCAGGACGCGGTAACACTGCGGCGACGATTGTCGGCGTAGGCGCCGGCGCATACGCCGGCAACGAAGTCGAGAAAAACGCGAAAAAGAAATCTTACTACGCCGTCTCGGTACGGCTCGACAACGGCCGCAGGCAGACGATCACTCAGAGCGCGAGGCCCGGGGTGCGGGAAGGTGATCGGGTCAAGATCGTCGGCGGCAATCGGCTAGCGTTGATCGCAAACTGATTTTGCGGAAGGGCAGGGATTTCCGCGCGAATTTGTCGCGGTGTGATGGCCCGCGCGGCTCTTGAGCGATCTTCGGCCCGCCGCCGCCGCGACGATCAGACCCGCCCGGCTCGTGGCTTGCGCGGAGCGCGTGCAAGTGCCAGATCATAAACGGGCCGCGGTAATGCTCGCAGCAACCGGCCCACCCATGCCATTTGCCACGGGAATACATAAAACCGGCGCCCGCGCCTGATCGCGCGCACCATCAGCCGTGCGGCCTCGTCAGCGGACAGCAAAAACGGCATGGGATAAGGATTTTTTTCGGTCATCGGCGTGGCAATGTATCCGGGGCAAAGCGTGAGCACTTCGACGCCGGAGCCGGCAAGCTCGACGCGCAGGCTTTCCAAGTAGTTGATCGCCGCGGCCTTGGACGCGGAGTAGGCGCCTGCGCCGGGCAGGCCGCGAAAGCCCGCGACGCTGGCCACGCCGACCAGCTTGCCGCGCTTCTCGGCAACGAACGCGGGCAAGAACGGCTGAAAGGTATGCACCATGCCCAGCACGTTGGTGTCGAGCACGGCCCGAAACGCGTCGTTGTCGTCTTCGTGGGCGGTCAAAGTGCCGATCGACACGCCGGCGTTGGCCACGACGACGTCCGGCGTGCCGTAGCGCGCCATAAACTGGTGAGCCGCCGCGCGAAGCGAGGAAGCATCGCGTACGTCGCCGGCATATACGAAGCAGGTTGCAGGCGCCAACGTCGCGGCCAGTTGCTGCAGCGAATCGACACGCCTGGCATAGAGCCCGAGCATCGCGCCTTCGGCGGCGTAGCGGCGCGCCAGCGCCGCGCCGAGACCGGAGGAAGCGCCGGTCAGGAAGACTTTCAACGGCGCTTGTATTTCTGGGCTACGGGCGTGGTGCGCTGGGAGTGGTCAGCTGCGGGCGCGCTCGGCGCGCGCTTTCGCGATCAACGCGTCGAGTGCGGCCGGTACGGCGGCATGTCCGCCGATACGATCGGAAGAGGTCAGGAATCTGCCGTCGACGATCATCGTCGGCACGGCCTGGATGTTGTACTCCTGGGCGAGCACCAAAGCGCGCTTGAGCTTGCTGTCGACGCCAAAGGAACTGTAGATCTCGGCCGCCTTGGCGCGATCGAGTCCTTTACTCGCCGCCCAATCGAGGAACGCCTTGTCCTGGTAGAGCGGGAGGTTGGCGACATGGATCGCCTTGAACACTTCCGGCGACAGGCGCAGGTCCTCTCCCATGGCTTCCAACGTATAGTAGTCTTTGGCAAGCGGCTTCCAACGGTCCTGGAACATCACCGGCACGCGCACGAACTGCACATCGGCAGGCGCCGTCTTGGCCCAGGTCTGCAAATAGGGCTCGAGGTCGTTGCAATGCGGGCAGCCGTAAGAAAAGAACTCGATGACCTCGATCTTCTTTCCTTTTTCCGCCGGCTGGGCGTTCTTGAGTCGCGTGTACTGCTTGCCCTCGACCAAGTCGGCCGAGCTCGCGCCGGAGAGCGCCAGCACCGCGAGGGCGCCGACAACAACCATGGCAAATCTTTTCATCGCTGCTCCTGCAAAAGGGGGTTGATATTCAACGCCCATTGGGCCATGCCCGCCGACTGGAGTTCCCGCTCGAGGCGGAACTCGAGCCTTCGGTGCACTAGGGATTTTTGATCACCGCAACGTCGAACCCGCCATTGCCGAGATCAGCCTTGATGCGATTGAGCTCGTCGGTATTGTCGTATGGGCCGAGACGGACCCGGTAGCGCACTGACTTGTCGGGAAGCGTGGCCATTTGCACCGACGCTTCCCAGCCCGAAAGCGCGAGCCGGGCCTTGAGGTTCTCCGCGTCGGATTCGCTGGCAAAGGCCCCTGCCTGGAGCCACAAGCGATCGACGGGCTTGGTCTGCGTTTCCGGGGCTTTTGGAGGCTTGGGCTCCTCAGTGCCAGGCAGTATCTTATAAAAGTCGAATCGCGGTTTCTCCGGTATCGATGTCACCGGAACGGTTTCGGGCTTGCCGTTGCGAACGATTTCCTTTTGCGCGCCCGGCGCAACGGGAGACCCGGTGAGTCCCGATTTACCGAGGAAATACGCGATTGCCGCGGCAACCGCGAGTCCCAGCACCAGGCCCACAAAAACGCCGAGCAAGGTCCCGCCGTGCATCGCGCTGGGCGTGCCGCAACGGCCGGATTGCAGTCGATCTCGCTCGTTCATCTTGCTTTCGATCACATTCTCACCGGAGCGCTTACCCCCAAGACCGCGAGCCCGTTGCGAACAACCTGGCCGGTTGCGACCACCAGCGCGAGGCGCGCCTGACGCAACGCATCGTCGTCGACCAGAAACTGCTCCGCATTATAGTAGCTGTGAAATTCCGCCGCCAATTCCTTCAGATAGAAGGTTATGAGGTGCGGCGCCAGCTCGCGGGCCGCCGTCGCGAGCTCGTCCGGAAAATCCGCGAGACGGCGCAGCAACGCGCTCTCATACGCGCTGGAAAGCGGCGACAGATCCACGTTGCGCAAGCTGTCGGCGGCGCCGTCGGGCGAAATTCCTGCCTTTTCCAGCACGCTGCAGACTCGCGCGTGAGCGTATTGCACGTAGTAGACCGGGTTTTCCTCGCTCTGCGCCCGCGCGAGATCGATATCGAAGGTCAGCTGCGAATCGGACTTGCGCAGCAAGAAGAAAAAGCGCACCGCGTCGCGGCCGACTTCGTCGATGAGCTCGCGAAGCGTCAGCGACGTCCCTGCGCGCTTGCTCAGCTTGACTTCCTCTCCGCTGCGCATCACCAGGACCATCTGATGCAGGACGTAATCGGGATAGCCTGAAGGAATGCCCAGGTCGAGCGCCTGCAATCCCGCGCGGACGCGCGAAAGCGAGCCGCCGTGATCGGCCCCGAGCTCGGTGATCGCACGTCGGAAGCCGCGCTCCCACTTGGTCACGTGATAGGCGATGTCGGGTACGAAATAAGTGTAGCTTCCGTCCGATTTGCGCATGACGCGATCCTTGTCGTCGCCGAAGTCGGTAGTCTTGAGCCACAGCGCGCCGTCTTGTTCGTAGGTTCTGCCCGCGGCGATCAGCGCCCGGACAGTCTTGTCGACCAGGCCGTCGGAATAAAGCGAGGATTCCAGAAAATATCGATCGAAGCGGACGCCGAAGGCCGCGAGGTCGGCGTCCTGCTCGCGGCGCATCGTCGCCACCGCAAAGCTCCGGATTGCGTCCAGGTCGTCGCCCGCGCTGTCGTGTGGATGTTCCGCGAGGTAGGCGCGCGCAATCTCGCGCACGTACTCGCCCTGGTATCCGTCGGCGGGAAATGGCGCGCTTGCACCCGCCGCTTCGCGAACGCGGGCCTGCACCGAAAGCGCGAGATTCACGATCTGCGCACCGGCATCGTTGTAATAGTATTCCCGGTGGACGCGGTAGCCCTGCGACTCCACCAATCGCGCGATCGCATCTCCGACCGCCGCGGCGCGTCCGTGGCCCACATGCAGCGGACCGGTCGGATTTGCCGAAACGAATTCGACGATCGCCTTGGTTGCTTCCGCCCTGGCGACCGATCCGAACGCGTCGCGCTGGTCGAGGATCCGTGCGATCACCTCGCGGCGCGCAGTGTCAGAGAGAAACACATTGATGAATCCCGCGCCGGCCATCTCGACGCGCGCCACCCGCGGCGAAGGCTCGAGCGCCGCGATCAGCGCCTGCGCCAGTTCACGTGGATTGCGTTTGAGAGTCTTGGCCAGCTGCAGCGCGACGTTGCTTGAATAATCGCCGTGCTGCGCCTGTTTCGGACGCTCGAGTGTAATCTGCGGGGCGTGTCCCGGAGCGACGCGCGCAAGGCCGGCGGACAGCCATTCTGCGAGCTGTGGCTTTAAGTCGGTCAAGGCATTCGCCGCGAGCGGCGGCGTTCGACAAAGCGTTGGAGTATAACGCGCCGCGAGCGGGAAGCCTCGAAAAGCCTTCATGCAAAGCTCAACGGATCGACATCGATGTTCCAGCGGACCCGTCGCTTCCCCAGTTGCTCGAGCTCGGCGCGCCAGAGGGGAAGAAAAGCCTGCAACGAGCGCCGATCGTTGCTTTGAACGAGCACTTGCCCGCGCTCCATCCCGGCGCGGCGCGCGAGCCCGGCCGGGACCGGTGGATAGAGCTCGCAGCGACATGCGTGCGCGGCGATGACGGCGCGGCCGCGTTCCGCGGCAGCGTCCAGAAAAGCCATCATCGGCGCACGTGTTTTCGCTTCCGCGGCAAGCAACGCAAGATGCGCGAACGGAGGCAGGCCGAGACTTCGGCGCTCGGCGAGCAGGGCTTCAGCGTAACGATCGTAGTCGTGGCCGATCAACGCCCGGTACAGCGGATGATCCGGAAAGTCCGTTTGCACCAGCACCTCACCGGCGAGCTCGCCGCGGCCCGCGCGCCCGGCCACCTGTTCGAGCAGCGCAAAGAGGCGTTCGGTGGCGCGAAACTCCGCGCTGTAGAGTGCGTTGTCGGCGCCGAGAACGCCGACCAGCGTCATCCGGGGAAAGTCGTGCCCTTTGGCGAGCATTTGCGTACCGACAAGGATATCGACCTCGCCCGCCGCGATGGCATCGCGCATGACGACGAATGATCCCCTCCGCCTGGTGCTATCGCGATCGACGCGCAACACGCGCGCGCCCGGGAAAAGCCCGGTAAGCGCACGCTCGAGCCGCTGCGTGCCGAAGCCTGAGGGAAACAGATCCTGGTTACCGCAATCGGGACACGATCCCGGAAGCGCGGTGGCGTGGCCACAATGGTGACAACGGAGCATTGCATTGTCTCGGTGGACGACGAGACGCGCACTGCACCTCGGACACATCGCTTTCCAGCCGCATGCTGCACACAGCAGCGACGGCGCGAAGCCGCGCCGGTTGATGAACAGCAGCGCCTGTTCGTGCTTCGCGAGGCAAGCGCCAATCGCCTGTTGCAGCGGCGGAGCGATGCCTTCGATATTGCCCCGATCGCGGCTCCGCACCAGGCGCACAGTGGGTAGCCCGCTATGAGCGGTCGCGCGCTGCGACAGCTTGAGCCAGAGATATCGGCCGCGTTTGGCCTGCGCGTAGCTTTCGAGCGAAGGCGTGGCGCTGCCGAGGATGATGGGAACGCCGCGCAACTGCGCCCGAAAAATTGCGACATCGCGCGCATGATAGCGGACCCCGTCCTGCTGCTTGAACGAGGCGTCGTGTTCCTCGTCCACGACGATCAGTCCCAGGCGCGACAACGGTGTGAACACGGCCAAACGCGTTCCGACCAGAAGCTCGATTTCTCCCCGTGCCGCGGCCAGCCAGCGTGCCCTGCGCTCGAGACCTCCAAGCCTACTGTGCAGCGCGGCAACACGAAGGCCGGGTAACGCAGCCGCGATGCGCTGTTCGAGCTGCGGCGTCAGATTGATCTCCGGCACCAGCAAGAGCGCCTGCCTGCCCGCATCGATCACGCGTGCAGCGGCGGCGAGATAGACCTCGGTCTTGCCGCTGCCGGTGATTCCCTGCAGCAGCGACGGCCGGAATGCGAAAGGCTCGACGATCGCGGCGTCGAGTACCGTGCGCTGATCGGGATTCAGCGCGGGCGCAGGCGCATGCGTCCCGTTGACGACGACTTCCATCACGGGCTCGATCCATCCCTCGCTTCGCCATTTCCCGAACGCCCGCCAGACGCCTGCGCCAAGCGAGCGCAATTCGTCGGCGGCGACACCTTCGGCCGCGCGTAGCATACCGATTGCCGTGGTGCGAGCTGTTCCCTTTTCGGCTTCCTTGTTGACGAGGGTCGCGTGGCCGGCGAGCGTCAGACGATACGCGCGCGCCAGCGGAGCCCGACGTCCGCCGCCTTGCGCGAGCGGTGGCAGCATTTGCGCAAGACACAAGCCGATCGGTTGCTGATAATAGGTCGACACAAAGCTTGCCAGTTCGCGGAGATCGGTCGGAAGGGGCGGAATATCGGACAACACCTCGTCGACCGGCATCAATCGCTCGGGCGCGACTTCGCTGCTTTCGACGACCTCGATGGCCACACCGTGCAAGCGTCGGCGGCCAAGCCGAACGACGAGCACACTGCCGGGATCCGGCGCCAATCCGGCGGGCAACCAATAGTCGAACAGCTGATGTGCCGCCACCGGCAACGCGACGCGAACAATGGCCAAGATCAGCGTCCCGGGATCCTGAAGCGATGGCGCGCGAGGTCGAAGAAACACTTTGTGGTGTTCTCAATCATCACACCAACTTCAGCATTGCGTTCCAAGTTGTTCTTTTTCCAGCACTCCTCCGACGCGGCACATTGCCATGTGGATAAATCTGTGCGTAAGTAAAGCTTGGTCGGACTGGCTCGCCAGCCAGTGCTTGCCGGAGGGCGAGGGGGACGACAAAGAGACCAAAAATCCCGCAACAAACTCAATGAGTTGGAGCGCGCTTACTGGGGGATCTGTTTCGGAGCGTTCGGCCGACCGGATCGGCCTGCGACTGTGCATAACTGACCCGCGAAGACATGCCTTTCGGAATCCTTGTCAAGACCGCGGAGACCTAGCACTGGTGCGGGTTTCCGTATCGTTAGCGTCGATCCCGGCGGGCGCGGCGTGTCGCATGCGTGTTTCGGCATGAACCGTGGCGACCAGTTCAGCGACGTTTTCCGGCGCCGTCGTCGGCAAGATTCCGTGGCCAAGATTGAAGATGTGTCCCGGCTCCGGTCCCGCGGCCCGGATGATGTCGAGCGCGGCCTTTCGCGTTGCTTCGGGAGTCGTCAACAAAACGATCGGGTCGAGGTTGCCTTGCAACGCAACGCGCGCTCCCACCTGCCGACGCGCAACGCCGATATCGGTCGTCCAGTCGAGTCCCACGGCGTCGCAACCGCATGCGGCGATGCGATCCAGCCATTGACCGCCGCCCTTGGTGAAAACGATCGTGGGTACGCGACAGTTTTGATCGCGTAGGCGCGTAAGGACGGTCTTGATGTAGGACAGCGAAAAGGCGTCGTACGCGTCGGAGGCAAGCAAGCCGCCCCAGGTGTCGAAAATCATCAACACGTCGGCGCCGTGGGCGACCTGCTGTGCAAGATACGCACCCACCGCCTCCGCATTGATCGCCAGGACGCGGCGGAGCAGATCCGGGCGGGCATAGAGCATGCGCCGCACCCTCCCGAAATCGGCGCTGCCCGACCCCTCGATCATGTAGCAGGCGAGGGTGAACGGGCTCCCGGCGAAGCCGATCAAGGGCACGCTTCGGTCCAGTGCCAGCTTTATCGATGCAACCGCGTCATAGACGTATCGCAGGCGCGAAGGATCGGGCGCTGTCAGCCTCGAGATCGCCGCTTCGTCGACCAAGGGCCGCTCAAACCGCGGCCCTTCGCCCTCCGCAACCGAGAGTCCGAGCCCCATCGCATCCGGCACCGTGAGGATGTCGGAGAAAAGGATTGCCGCATCGAGCGGAAACCGCGCCAGCGGCTGAAGCGTCACCTCGGTCGCGAGCGCGGGGTTGGTGCAAAGCTTCATGAAGCTGCCGGCGCGAGCGCGCGTCGCGTTGTATTCGGGCAGATAGCGGCCTGCCTGGCGCATCAGCCACACAGGAGTGTGCTCGGTGGGCTCACGCTTGAGCGCGCGCAAGAGCGTGTCGTTTTTCAAAGGGCTCATCGGTGCGACGCGAGGCGGCGGACCGCGCCAGCTCGCTATTCTTAGTGAGCCGGCAACAAGGCCCGCCCACAAAGGCGTTCGAGGATCGCCAGCGGCGAGCTTTGCGGGTCGTAGAGTGCGGAGACAGGAACGTGGATCGTCTGCTCGAGCATGTGCTGGCCTGAAACCGCGGCGTGCATCACCTGATCGGAAAAACACAGCCAGGTCGTTCCCGGCCCGAAGTGCACCACTTGCTGCCCGCAGTTCTTCTGGTAAGCGAGGTCCGCTTTGGCACGGTCGTGAAGTCCCAGCATCAGGTGATCGTATTCGCTGCGTGCGCCTTTGGTTACGCGCAGGAGCGCCAGCATCGCCCGCGAACCGGGGAGCGGTCGACGTATCCGCGGCAGGAAGTTCCTGGCCACCTCCTCGAAACTCTCGCCGACCCGCCAGACGCGGTCCTCGCCTGAGCTGACATTCGAGAATACACGCAGAATGCGCTCGCCGTGATTCGGTCGCGATGGAAAAGCGTCGATGTGAAGCCGCGAATCGTCTTTTCGCCATGAAACCGCACGCCCGACCGCCGGCTGCGGACGGAAACTGGTGCGTGCTCGCGTGACGTAAGGGGCGTAGCGCGGGAATAGCGCGCTGACCAGGTCCGCCGCGCCCGCCGCGAAGCGGCCAATCATCCGCGCCAGCGCTGCCAGATCTTCGGGGGCGCCCGTCGCTCCTTTGAGCGCTACGCCATCCAGGCTGATGTTCTTGGCCCTGGCATCAGCCCATCGCGGCGACAGAAAACGCGCTTCGTCGGGATTGAACCGAAAGGCGAGGTGCGGGAGCACCAGTATCCCGCCGCCTTCCAAAGTGGCAACCGCCGTTCGTTGCGCGTCTGGCGTGAGCAGAGGCTTCCAGCTGGCGAGGTCGAGCGAGACGACGGTGGTCACTCGCGGCTCGTCTTTAGCGCGGCAACTCGGACACGCCCATCAGAAATTCATCGACCGCACGCGCGCATTGACGCCCTTCACGGATCGCCCACACGACCAGCGATTGGCCACGCCGCGTGTCTCCGGCGGCAAAAACCTTCGAGATCGAGGTGCGATAAGTGTCGGTGTCCGCGTTGACATTGCCGCGCGCGTCGTACGCGACCCCGAGCGCGTCGAGCATTCCCCGATGCACCGGGTGCATGTAGCCCATGGCAAACAATACGAGGTCAGCCTTAAGCACGAATTCGGTATCCGGCACGTCGTGGAGCTTGCCGTCCCTGAACTCGACGCGGCTCGCGACCAGCGTCCTGACTTTTCCGCCTTCGCCTTTGAACGCCTTGGTTTGCACGGCCCAGTCCCGCTCGCATCCTTCTTCGTGCGACGACGAGGTCCGCAGCTTCATCGGCCAGTAGGGCCACACCAGCGGCTTGTTTTCATGCTCGGGCGGCTGCGGCAGGAGCTCGAACTGGCTGACCGACAACGCTCCCTGACGATTCGAGGTGCCGACGCAGTCGGAACCGGTATCACCGCCGCCGATGACCACCACGTGCTTGCCCGACGCGCTGAGCGGCGGGACGTTCGAGTCGCCGGCAACGCGCTTGTTCTGAAGCGGCAGAAAGTCCATCGCAAAATGAACGCCATCGAGCTCGCGCCCGGGGACATCGAGATCGCGCGGATGCTCCGACCCTGCCGTGAGAACCACCGCGTCGTATTCCGCGACAAGCTCGCACGCGTCAACGCCGTTGGCGCCGGTAACGCCCACGTGCCGGTTGACGCGAAACTCGACGCCTTCGAGTTGCATTTGCTGCACACGCCGGTCGATATGGTGCTTGCTCATCTTGAAGTCCGGAATGCCGTAACGGAGCAAGCCGCCGATGCGGTCGTTTTTTTCGAACAGCACGACGTCGTGGCCGGCGCGCGCTAGCTGCTGCGCGCACGCCATTCCCGCGGGGCCCGATCCGATGACGGCCACCCGCTTGCCGGTCTTCGTCGCAGGCGGCAGGGGTACGACCCAGCCTTCCTCCCAGCCCTTGTCGATGATGAAGTGCTCGATCGACTTGATGCCGACCGGATCGTCGTTGATGTTAAGCGTGCACGCCGCCTCGCACGGGGCGGGACAGACACGTCCGGTGAATTCCGGAAAATTATTGGTCGAATGCAGCACGTCGAGCGCTTGGCGCCACTGCTGCCGATAGACCAGATCGTTCCAGTCCGGAATGATGTTGTTGATCGGGCAGCCCGACTGGCAAAACGGAATGCCGCAATCCATGCAGCGCGCTCCCTGCGCCGCGGCCTCACCGTCTTTCAGCGTCAGGATGAATTCCCGATAGCTCCTGACGCGTTCCTCCACCGGCAGCGCAACCTCGGCAACGCGGGCCAGCTCGAGGAAACCGGTAACCTTGCCCATTACCGCCCCGTCTCCGGCAATCGCCGACGCAACGCGATACGGCACCCCCAAAATGCGTTTGCGCGCAGCGTCACGCGACCTCGCGCTGCTTGGCCGGCGTCGCCTGCAATCCCGCAGCTTGTCTTTCGTGCAGCTCGGAGAGCGCGCGCTTGTATTCGTTCGGGAACACCTTGACGAACTTGCCGCGTATCGTGTCCCAGTCGTCGAGAAGCGAAAGCGCCCGTGTACTGCCGGTGAAGCGCAAATGCCGTTCGATCAACTCGCGCAGCAGCGTCGCGTCGGCGGCTCCCACGTGGCGGAGACGCCCCTTACCTGCCGCCGCAAGCTCCCGCTCCAACTTCGCCTGATCGAGATCTTCCAGCACGGGCTCGAGCGACACCATCGAAAGATTGCACCGCCGCGCGAACGTGCCGTCGTCGTCGTAGACGAAAGCGACCCCGCCGCTCATTCCCGCAGCGAAATTGCGCCCGGTTCGGCCGAGCACTACCACCGTTCCGCCGGTCATGTACTCGCAGCAATGGTCTCCGGCGCCCTCGACGACCGCAGTCGCACCGGAGTTGCGTACGCAAAAACGTTCACCGGCGATGCCACGGAAGTACGCTTCGCCTTCGATCGCACCGTACATCACGGTGTTGCCGATCACGATGTTGTCCTCCGGCCGCGCCGGCGACTCCGGGTCGGGATACACCACGATGCGGCCGCCGGACAATCCCTTGCCGACGTAATCGTTGGTGGCCCCCTGGAGCTCGAAAGTGATGCCGCGCGCAAGGAACGCGCCGAAGCTCTGACCCGCCGTGCCGCTGAAGGCGACGTGAAGGGTGTCATCCGGCAGGCCCTCGTGGCCATAACGCCGGGCGACGACGCCGGAGAGCATCGCGCCCACCGAGCGATTGGCGTTGCGGATCTTGTGCTCCAGCCGCACCGGCCGGCGTTCCTCGACAGCGACTTGCGCCTCTGCGATGAGCTGATGATCGAGCGCACGCGTAAGCCCATGGTCCTGCTGCTCGCAGTGGTATCGCGCGACTTCCGGCGGCACCTGCGGCTGGTAGAAAACGCGCGCGAAGTCGAGTCCTCGCGCCTTCCAATGCTCGATGCCCTCGCGCATGTCGAGCAGGTCGGAGCGTCCGATCAGATCGTTGAACCGTCGAATGCCGAGCTTGGCCATGATCTCGCGTACTTCTTCGGCGACAAAAAAGAAGTAGTTGACGACGTACTCGGGTGAACCGTCGAACTTCTTTCGCAGCTCCGGGTCCTGCGTGGCGATGCCCACCGGGCAGGTATTGAGATGGCACTTGCGCATCATGATGCAGCCTTCGGCCACCAGCGGAGCGGTCGCAAACCCGAACTCGTCGGCGCCGAGCAAGGCGCCGATCGCCACATCGCGTCCGGTCTTCATCTGGCCATCGACCTGAACCGCGATGCGGCCGCGCAGCCGATTCAGCACCAGGGTCTGCTGCGTTTCCGCAAGTCCCAGCTCCCACGGCGTTCCCGCGTGCTTGATCGACGACTCGGGAGACGCTCCGGTCCCGCCGTCGTGGCCGGCGATGGTAACGTGATCCGACTTGGCCTTGGCAACACCCGCGGCAACCGTTCCCACGCCGACTTCGGAGACCAGCTTGACGCTGATCGAGGCCTGCGGATTCGCGTTCTTCAAGTCGTGAATCAGCTGCGCAAGATCTTCGATCGAGTAGATATCGTGGTGCGGCGGCGGCGAGATCAGCCCGACGCCCGGGACCGAAAACCGCAACCGGGCGATGTATTCGGAGACCTTGTGGCCGGGAAGCTGCCCTCCCTCGCCTGGCTTGGCGCCCTGCGCCATCTTGATCTGCAACTGGTCGGCGTTGACCAGGTACTCCGCCGTAACGCCGAACCGCGCAGACGCTACCTGCTTGATCTTCGAGCGCAGCGAATCGCCCTCGCGCAAAGGTACATCGACGACGACGCTGTCGATGCGCGACTTGAGCGTCTCGCCTTTCGCGATCAACGGATAACGCCGCGCATCCTCGCCGCCTTCGCCGGTGTTGGACTTCCCGCCGATGCGATTCATCGCCACCGCCAGCGTCGTGTGCGCCTCGGTCGAGATGGAGCCGAGGCTCATTGCACCGGTCGCAAAGCGCTTGACGATCTCCGACGCCGGCTCGACCTCGTCGATCGGGACCGGCTTCGACGCAAACCTGAACTCGAACATTCCTCGCAGCGTCATCATCCGCCGAGTCTGGTCGTTGATCAGCTTGGCGTAATCGCGGTAGGTCGAATGGCTGTTGGAGCGCGCGGCGTGCTGCAGCTTGGCGATCGATTCCGGCGTCCACATATGCTCCTCGCCGCGCGAGCGATACTGGTATTCGCCGCCGGCGTCGAGCGCGTCGCGGAGCACAGGATCGTCGCCGAACGCGAGCTGATGCATGCGAAATGCTTCGTCGGCGACCTCGAATAAGCCGATGCCCTGGATGTTGCTCGCCGTGCCGGTGAAATATTTGTCGACCAGTGAGCTGGACAGACCCACCGCTTCGAAGATCTGTGCGCCGCAGTACGACTGGTAGGTCGAGATGCCCATCTTCGACATCACCTTGTAGAGGCCCTTGCAGATCGCCTTGACGAAATGCTTCGCCGAATCGCGCGGCGGCAAGCTCGGATGCCATTCGTGCAGATGCTCGACCGTTTCCAGCGCCAGGTACGGATGGATCGCTTCGGCGCCGTAGCCCGCGAGCAGCGCAAAATGATGAACTTCGCGCGCCGAGCCCGTTTCGACGACCAGCCCGGTGCTCGTACGGAGTCCGTTGCGTACCAGGTGCTGATGCACCGCCGCGGTCGCCAGCAGCGCAGGAATGGGCATCAACTGCGCCGAAGCCTTGCGGTCTGAGACGATCAAGATGTTATAGCCAAGCCTGGTGGCGTCCTCGGCGTGCGCGCACAGGCTCGCCAGCGCCGCTTCCATGCCTGCCGCGCCCCAGGCAGCCGGGTAGCAGATGTCCAGCTCGAGCGAACGAAAAGTCGCGCCGGTGAAAAGCCCGATGTGGCGGATCTTTTCCATTTCCTCGGCGGTGAGGATCGGCTTTTGCGCCTCGAGGCGCATCGGCGGATCGGTTTCGTCGATACCGAGCAGATTCGGGCGCGGCCCGATGAACGTGACGAGCGACATGACCAGCTCTTCACGGATCGGATCGATCGGCGGATTGGTGACCTGCGCGAATAATTGCTTGAAGTAGCTGTAAAGAACTTTGGGTCGATTGGAGAGCACCGGCAAGGCCGCATCGTTGCCCATCGATCCGATCGCTTCCTCGCCGTTTTCCGCCATCGGCGCGAGGATGATCTTCAGGTCTTCCTGGGTATAGCCGAAGACCTGCTGCCGGTCGAGCAGCGGCACATCCGAGAGCTGCGGCGGCGCCGGATCGGGCAGCGCATGCAGCGCAATCCGCGAGCGGTCGATCCATTCTCGATACGGCTTTGCCGTCGCCAGCGTGCGCTTGAGCTCGTCATCGTCGATGATGCGGCCCTGCTCCGTGTCGACCAGCAGCATCTTGCCGGGCTGCAGCCGCCACTTTTTCACGATCTTGCGTTCGGGGATATCGAGCACGCCGACCTCCGACGCCAGAATCACATAGTCGTCATCGGTGACGATGTAGCGAGCCGGCCGCAGCCCGTTGCGGTCGAGTGTCGCGCCGATCTGCCGGCCGTCGGTGAAGGCCATTGCGGCGGGACCGTCCCACGGTTCCATCAGCGCCGCATTGTATTCGTAGAATGCGCGCCGATCGTCGTCCATCAGCGGGTTCCCGGCCCACGCTTCGGGGATCATGAGCATCATGGCGTGAGCCAGCGGATAACCGCCCATCATCAGCAATTCGAGCGCGTTGTCGAACGACGCGGAGTCGGATTGTCCGTCGTAGATCAGCGGCCATACCTTGTCCAGGTCCTCGCCCAGCACTGTGCTCGAAATCGCCTGTTGCCGCGCGCGGATCCAGTTGACATTGCCGCGCAGCGTGTTGATCTCGCCGTTGTGACAGACCAGCCGGAACGGATGCGCGAGATCCCAGGTCGGGAAAGTGTTGGTGGAAAAACGCTGGTGCACCATAGCCAGCGCCGACACCATCGTCGTGTCGCGCAGGTCGAGGTAGTACTCGCCGACCTGATGGGCGAGCAGCATGCCTTTGTAGACGACCGTGCGCGTCGACATCGACGAGACATAGAAGCCCTTACCGTGGTGAAGCTTGAGCGCCTGCACCGCGTGCCCGGATTTCTTGCGGATGATGTAGAGCTTGCGTTCGAGCGCGTCCTGATCGAGCGCATTCGAGCCGCGACTGATGAATACCTGACGCACCACCGGCTCGACTTCCTTGGTCCGTTCAGACAAGCCCGAGTTGTCGGTGGGAACGTCGCGCCAACCGAGAAGAATCTGCCCTTCGCTTACGACTGCCCGCTCAATTTCCTGCTCGCACGCCATGCGCGACGCCGGTTCCTTGGGCAGAAAAACCATCCCGACACCGTACTGTCCCACCGCCGGCAGAGTCAGCCCCTGGCGACCGCTGGCACGGCGCAGAAACGCATCGGGAAGCTGAACCAGGATGCCCGCACCGTCGCCTTGCAGCGGATCAGCACCCGTCGCGCCCCGATGGGTCAGATTTTTGAGTATTTGCAGCCCTTGGGTGACAATCGCATGGGTTTTTTCGCCTTTGATGTGGGCGATGAAGCCCAGGCCACAGGCGTCGTGCTCGTTTGCGGGATCGTACAAACCCTGACGTGCGGGCGGCAGCCAAGGGGCACCGAGTGTGTTCTGGTCCACGAGGTCCTCGTTACTCAAGCATTTCGCTCACG
>DATMNH010000083.1:0-2577 GCA_035568975.1 Casimicrobiaceae bacterium | reverse complement strand
TGACGGGTAAAAATCCCTCGTATCACAACAAGTGCGGCGACAATTGTCCGGTGGAAAACGTGTCGTGGAACGAAATCCAGGCATTTATCGTGAAGCTGAATAAGCGCACCGGAAAAGATTATAGACTGCCGACGGAAGCGGAATGGGAGTACGCAGCCCGCAGCGGAGGCAAGAAAGAGACGTGGGCCGGCACGAGCAACGAGAAGGAATTGAAGGAGTATGCGTGGTATTTGAACAACGCCGGCTTTGTGACCCACCCGGTCGGCCAGAAGAAGCCAAACGGTCTTGGACTCTATGACATGACAGGCAACGTGTGGGAATGGGTGGCGGACTGGTACGCGGATGACACTTATTCGAGTAGCCAAAAAGATAATCCCCAGGGTCCCGCAACCGGTCGAAAGCGTGTGCTCCGTGGCGGGTTCTCCGGCGACACGGCACAGTTGAGCACGGTGACAAGACGGCTTGGCCTCAGCCCAGATGATAGGGGCGCGGGTTTTGGATTTCGCGTTGCGCTATCCGTCAACTAGCAGCTTCCCACGAATTGCGCTGGTCGCTGGCGCGCATTCGCGTGGCCGTGGAACTCATGGGAAGTGGCGACAGGACAGATGCCAACGAGGAGCTGCGGAAGAATATCGTCGAACTTGATCAAGCCTGAGGCGCGATGAGCCGCGCCTGTGCGTCAGGGAAGAATGTGAATCCGGACTCCGTAGCGCTCGTAAATCGGCAGGGCACGCCGATCACAGGTAACAAGTCCCGCGCCGCAGCCCGCAGCCGTTGCGGCGACAAGTGCGTCGTACGCCGCACCGCCGGTCACGCCGTGGGCAGACAACCCGAGAATAAAATCCTTGTAGGCGCGCGCACTGAGCCTCAGGAAGGGCTCGCGAAATCGTTTGCCCAAAAATTCGCGGACCACGTCGCTGGAAGTCCGATGCGGAGCGGGCAGGCGGGTAAGCACAGAATAGGTCTCGAGCGCGCAGTGCTCGATAAGACGCAGTCCGCCGTCAAGTACCCGTCGCGCGGCCTCGTGATTCTCGTGCCAAGACGCAAATGCGGCCACCACTAGGCTGGTGTCCGCTGCCTTCAACGCCGAACGCGCTCCAATGTGTCGCGAACATGCTCGGCGGTGAGCGCCGGCAGCTTGCTGTCGGGAACGGCGACGATCCCTCTACCCCGCTTCTGCAGCCGCATCGGAGTCGAGGCAATCTCGATCTCGAGGCGTCCATCTCCTGCCCGGATTTCCAGCGCTTGACCCGGCTTGAGGCCGAGCGCTTGACGTAGGACCTTCGGAACAACAATTCGGCCGGCAGCATCAATGGTGGCTTTCATGGCTTACACAATGCCATAAAACTGGCAAAAAGCGAAACCATACGATGTTAGCGAACTCGCGAACACTGACTGTAGGGTTGCCGGTCCCTACGCTCTTTTCCGGTTCAACCGGCAAAGGGACATACTTACGCCTGCAGCGGTGATTTCCGCGCTCCAAGACAAAAGGCCATCAAGGGTAACAAAGAGGCAGTTGGTGAACATCCGGTGGAAACGGTGGATGGTGGGCGCGGCGGGTTTGTTGGCCGCGTATACGGTCGCCGGGTTTTGGCTGGTGCCGCTGGTGATCAAGAATCAGGTCCCCAAATTCGGGCAGACCGAGTTGGCGCGTCAGGCGGCGATCAGTGAGGTCCGTTTCAATCCCTATACCCTGCGCCTCGAGGCGCAGGACCTGCGCCTGGCCGAGGCCGACGGTGCTCCACTCTTCTCAATCGCCAAGCTCGCCGTGGAGCTTCAATGGAGATCCCTGGTCCGGCGCGCCTGGAGCTTTAACGAAATCCGCATTACCGAGCCGAGTGCGAACTTGGCGATCGCGGCGGACGGCAAGTTCAATCTCGCCGAACTCCTGGCCACACTCGAGCACCGGCTACGTGAAGGTTCCACCGACACCAGCCTGCCGCGCCTGATCATCGGCCGCTTCACGCTGGAGCAGGGCAAGCTGGACTTGCGCGACCATCGGGTCGGTCATTCCGACAGTTTTTCCCCGATCGATTTTGCGCTGACCAATTTCAGCACCCTGCCGGACCAGAACGACACTTATACCTTCAGCGCAGATTCTTCGTTCGGCGGCAAGGTGCGCTGGAAGGGTGAGGCGTCGGTGAATCCGATCCGCGGCAGCGGCGAACTGACCCTGGAAAACGGCCCCCTGCGGGAACTGGCGGTGTACCTCAAGTCCTACACTCGCGCGACGCTGGCAGCCGGGCGGCTCGCCGCGACCTTGCCTTACCGCTTTGCCTACAGCGATGGCAAGCTCGAAGCCAGCGTCGCAGGCGCCAAGCTATCGTTGCGCGACTTGGCGCTGGCGCACGAAGGCGGCGCCAGCGATTCCTTCGCCACGCTGACGCGTCTGGACGCGAGCGGCGTCAGCGCCGACCTGACGCGCCGTGAGGTGGCGGTCGACGAGCTGCGCGCCGAGGGCGGCAAGCTTATGGCCAGGCGCGACGCCAAGGGCGAGCTCGATCTGGCGAACCTCTTGAAGACGGCCGCCGGGCCCGCGGCGGCCCCGGGCCCGGGCCAGCCCACCGTCATCAACAA
>DATMNH010000082.1:0-7983 GCA_035568975.1 Casimicrobiaceae bacterium | reverse complement strand
CTCACAGACCACCTCCTTGAGCGGCGCAGGCTCAGGAAGCGTCACAGTACTTTCCCCGGGTTGAGAATTCCGTTCGGATCGAGTGCCTGCTTCAGCCGACGCATCAACTCCAGCTCGATCGGCGCCTTGTAGCGCTCCATTTCGGCGCGCTTCATCTGGCCAATACCATGCTCGGCGCTGAAACTTCCGCCCAGCGCGGCGACCAGGTCGTAGACGATCCGGTTGGCCAGCGAGGTGCATTCGATGAATGCCGAGCTCGACAGGCCGGCCGGCGCGGACAGGTTGTAGTGCAGGTTTCCGTCGCCCAGATGGCCGAATACGACATAGCGTACGCCGGGCAGCGCGGTATCGAGGGCCTCCTTGGCGCGCGACAGGAACGCCGCCATTTGCGACACCGGGACGCTGATGTCGTGCTTCATATTCGGACCGTCGCGCTTTTGCGCTTCTGAGACATGTTCGCGCAGATTCCAGAGATCCGCCGCCTGTGCCTCGGATTGTGCAATCACGGCGTCGCGCGCGAGCTCGTCGCTCAGGCAATCGGCGAGCGCAGCTTCGACCTGCGCCAGCAGCGGCGAATTGGCGGACGCGTCATCGGCCTGCAACAGCACGTACCAATCGTGGCCGGGGAGGGGGTCGGGCAGCGCCGGAAATTGCGCTCGTGTCAGCGTCACGCAATCGGCGGAGATGAGCTCGAACCCGGTAAGGCGGTCGCCCAGCGCCTGGCGCACGACCCCGAGCAGGCGCACCGCCGCTGCCACATCTTCGACCGCGACCCACGCGGTCACCGACCTTTGCGGCCGCGGAAAAAGCTTGAGCACTGCCGCGGTGATGATGCCGAGGGTGCCTTCGCTGCCCAGAAAAAGCTGCTTCAAGTCGTAGCCCGTGTTGTCCTTGCGCAGCCCGCGCAGGCCGTCCCATACTCTCCCATCGGCGAGCACGATCTCCACGCCGAGCACGAGCTCGCGCGCGTTTCCGTAGCGCAATACCGCGGTTCCGCCGGCATTGGTTGAAAGATTGCCGCCGATCGCGCAGCTACCTTCCGCCGCCAGCGAAAGCGGGAACAAGAGTCCGGCTTCGGCCGCCGCCTGCTGCACGGCCGCGAGCGGCACGCCTGCCTCGACGGTCATGGTGGCGTTTTCGGTATCGATGTCGCGTACCCGGTTGAGGCGCGAAAGCTGCATCACGATCTCGTCTCCGCCGGCATGAGGGGTCGCGCCGCCGCAAAGACCGGTATTGCCGCCCTGGGGAACGATCGGCACTCCATGCTCCGCGCAGACGCGGGCGACCGCGGCGACTTCTGCTGTCGATCCCGGCCTGACGACCGCGCGTGCTTGTCCGCGATACCGCTCGCGCCAGTCGGTCACATACGGAGCGATGTCGGGGGCGGCAGTGATGACGTTAAAATCGCCGACGATCGCCTGCAATGAACTCATGAACGGAGCAGCCGATTCGGCCATGAGTGCATAATAGCGGAAAACGCAGGGCCACCCTACCTGCGCGGCAAGGAGACACCCTCATGCCCAGCCAGCCATCGAAACCGTTTACGCCGCAGGAGGCGCTCGAGTTCATGCAGCGGATGTGGAATCCATTCGGCATGCCGGTGCCCGGTTTCACGCCGCCCAGCACAGCGGCCGCAAGCATGCCATTTCCAAACCCGGCGGCCATGTTCGCGACGCTCGACCCCGCCGAGATCGACAAGAAGATCGCCGAGCTGCGCGTGATCGAGAACTGGCTCGCCATGAGTCAGAATTTCATGCAGATGAGCATCAAGACGCTGGAGTTGCAAAAAGCCTCGCTCGAAGCCATGCGCGCGGGCGTCGGAGCCGCGGAGCCGGCGCGAAAAAAGAACCGAAACCAGGACGACGGAGAGTAGATTGGCGCCGACCCTTTATTACGGCTCGGGCTCGCCCTATGCCTGGCGTGTACAACTGGCGCTGGAGCATAAGGCGCTGCCTTACGAGCTCAAGGTGCTGTCGTTTTCGGCAGGCGATACCCGCAAGCCGGAATTCCTGGCACTCAATCCGCGACACCAGGTGCCGGTGCTGGTCGACGGCGCCTTTTCGCTCTACGAGTCCAACGCGATCGTGGAGTACATCGACGAGGCGTACCCTGGACGCGGAGCGCCGCTGTTCCCGGGCGACCCGAAAACGCGCGCGATCGTCCGGCGCCTGATTCAGGAAGTCGACCATTATTACAGCGTGGAGTCCGACAAGCTGCTCGATCAGGCGTGGTGGAAAAAGCCCGAGGAGCGAGACGCGAAGGTGATCGCCGAGTCGCGCAAAGCAGTCGTCGGCGAGCTGGGTAAATTTGCGAGCGCGATGCGCGGCGATTATCTCGCGGGGCCGCTGTCGGCCGCGGATTTTGCGTTTTATCCTATGGTCGCGTTTCTGAGACGCGCGCAGATCAAGTTGCCGGACCTCGATGCCGACGGGATGCTCCCGCCGGCGATCGCGGCGTGGAAAGCACGGATCGAAGCGCTGCCGTATTTCGACAAGACCGTTCCGCCGCATTGGAAGGCATCATAGCTCGATTGGCTCGCACGCTCGACGTCACAGAGCGCAGCACGAGGTACTCACCATGCGGCTGATGACCACCGCTTTTGCCGACGGGCAGCGCATTCCCGGCGACTTCGCATTCTGTGTCGCGGACGCCGTCGCGCACGTCAAACAGTCAGCGAATCTCAATCCCGATTTCGCGTGGAGCGACTTGCCGCCGGAAACAGAATCGCTGGCGCTGATCTGCCACGATCCCGACGTGCCTTCCCGCGGCGACGACGTCAACCGTGAGGGGCGTTCGGTGTCGGCGTCGTTGCCGCGCGTCGATTTTTTCCATTGGGTGCTGGTCGACCTGCCGCCGAACACATTGCCCATCTCGCGCGGCGAATTTTCCAGGGGCATCACGCCGCGCGGCAAGGCAGGTCCCGCTGCGGCGCGCGGCGCCCGGCAGGGCCTCAACGACTATACGGGCTGGTTTGCCGCGGACAAGGACATGAGCGGCAACTACTTCGGCTACGACGGACCAGGTCCGCCGTGGAACGACGAGCTCGTCCATCACTACGTGTTCACGCTGTATGCGATCGAGGTGCCGCGCCTTGCGGTCACCGGCAACTTTACCGGCCCGGACGCGCTGGTCGCCCTTGCCGGCCGCGTGTTGGCGCAGGCGTCGGTGACCGGCGTCTATACTCTCAATCCGGCGGTGAAGATCTGAACCGTTTGACGTACACGCTGACGACCCGAACCGCGCGGGGCGTCCTCCCCGCGCAAGCGGAGCGCCAGCGGCTTCCGTCAAAAGACACTGGGTTCCCGCTTTCGCGGGAACGACGATGCCCAGGGTCCGCGCGAAGAACGCTGTAAGGTTAACAATTCGCGGAGCTCGCGCCCAGCCACGCACTTCGACGTGCCTGCGCATCGGAATCGGGGTCATCGGCTAGCGCGAGGCAGCACGTGTCCCGAGGCGCAGCTTCCAGCTCCACCGAGAATTCCATCAGCTCGTCGCGACGGAACGCCTGCACGCTCACCACGTCGTCCGCGCGCCGGGATTTTAGGACGCGCTCGAGGCTTTCGGGGGTGGCGCGAATACCGTCGATCGCGACCAAGGTGTCGCCGGCCGCGAGCCCGGCACGCTCGGCGGGCCCATCGGTCAGCACATGTTTGAGACGCGGCTCCGGCCCGGCGGCCAGGACCGCCCCCAGCCAGGCGCGCGAGGTCTTGCTCTTGCCGGGCGACCCGCCTTTATCTCTCGCGCCTTCTGCCGCCCGCAGCATCACATCGACTCCGAACGGCGCTAGCAATTCGGCCAGCGGCAAGTCGACGGTGCCGCGCACATACTTGCCGAAAAAATCCGTCAAGTCGATGCCCGCGATCTCGGCCGCGATGGCTTCAAAACCGCCCTCCGGCACACCGACTCCCGGCTTGCCATGGCGCTGCCACAGCGCCCGCATTACATCGTCGAGCGTGGCTACACCCGCTCGGCGCAGCGTGAGATCGAGTGCCAGCGCGATCAAGGCGCCCTTCACGTAATAGCTAACCACGGCGTTGGGCGTGTTCTCATCCTGCCGGTAATACTTGATCCAGGCGTCGAAGCTGGATGCAGCAACGCTTTGCTTGGAGCGGCCCGGCGCGCGAAGCAGGCGCGTGATATCGCGTCCGAGGAGCTCGAGATAGTCGCTGATTCCGATGACGCCGCTGCGCACCAGAATAAGATCGTCGTAATAGGATGTGATGCCCTCGAAAGCCCAGAGCTGCTCGGTTAGATTTTCGCGGGTAAGGTCGTAGGGGAGAAACGCAGACGGCTTGATCCGCTTGACGTTCCAAGTGTGAAAATATTCATGACTGGCAAGACCGAGCAGCGAGCGGTAGTCTTCGCCGGCTCCGGGCGCACCGGGCTGCGGGAGCCCGTCGCGCTTGCAGATGAGGCTGGTGCTTGCGCGATGCTCGAGCCCACCGTAGCCCTCGCCAACGACGAGCACCTGGAAGAGGTAGTAATCGACGGGTGCGCGGCTCCCCGGCACGCCGCCGAACAAGTCGATCTGTGTCTGGCATACGCGCTGCAAATCATGGGCAAAACGGCTGAGATCGCCGCCATGCCGGCCGGTGACGGCGATGTCGTGCCGTGCGCCGCCGGCCTGAAAATGGACCAGATCGAAGCTTCCCATCTCGACCGGATGATCGATCAGCTCGTCGTAGCTCGCCGCGGCAAAGCGGCCGAAACCGTACGGCGATGCGCCAGCGCGCGTCAGGCTGGTCGCAACCCGCCATTCGCGATAGTCCTCGCCTTGCGGCGCGACGATCTCGACCTCGCAGGGCCGCGCTTCGTGCCCGACCGGCCATACGAATACGCTCGGACCGGTGAAGTATCCGCGTGTGCCGTCGAGATAGGCTGCACGCACCGACAAGTCGAAGGCATACACCTCGACGGTCATCGTCAATGGTCCGGCGCAAGGGTCGGCCCGCCAGATATCTTTTGCCGTCTTGCGGATGCCGATGCGTGCGCCGTTGCCATCCGCGCGGACCGACACGATATGCCGCGCGAATTCGCGAATCAGATAGCTTCCGGGAATCCATACCGGAAGACGAAACGATTGGCCGGCCGGATCGGGGTCGTCGACAGTGCACGAAACCTCGAACACATGCGCATGCGGATTGACCGGGACGATGCGATAACGTGTCGGCGTCATGCGGTGCGTAGGGGATGATTCATACCCGCAATTATAATGTCTGCATCGAGATGACCATGTTATCGCTGAGTAATAACGGGTAACATCGACCGCACGAGCCGGGTGCCTCGCGTACCAACAAATAAGCCAAGCTACGATCACAATGCATCTTCGAGTTCGATATGCCTTACAGTTGCTTGTCGCCGGCGGTGCCGCATTGATCGTCGTCGCGGCGGCCAAGGCCGAAGAGGGTGTGTGGACATTCGACAATCTGCCCACCAAGGCTTTACAAGCCAAATACGGCTTCGCAACACCGTCGACATCCTTGACCGCCCTGCGCTTGTCGGCGGCGCGATTCGGTGGAGCGTCCGCCGCGTTCGTATCCGGCGACGGACTTCTGTTAACGAATCATCACGTCGCGCTGTCGTGCGTTCAAAAGCTGTCAAGTGCCGGCGAGGACCTCGTTCGAGAAGGGTTTTTCGCGCGAACGCGCGCCGCGGAGCGCCCTTGCCCGGGAACGGAAATCAAGCATCTGGATTCGACAGAGGATGTAACCGCAGCGGTGCGATCCGCGGTTCGTTCGACGGATAGCGAACGTGCCAATGCCGAGCGCAATGCGGCGATCGCGGCGCTCGAGAACGAGTGCAAGGCAAAGACGGGTTTTCGTTGTGAAATGGTGACGCTCTACCGCGGCGGCGCTTATCACCTTTATCGATATCGGGTGTGGACCGATGTTCGCCTGGTGTTCGCTCCCGAATCGCGCGTGGGATTTTTCGGCGGCGATGCGGACAATTTCGTGTATCCGCGCTTCGACCTCGATTTTGCGCTGGCGCGGGTCTACGACGATGGCAGTCCCGTCAAGTCTCCGCACTATCTCCGGTGGGCGACTACAGGCGTCAAGGACGGCGATCTCGTGTTCGCGGCCGGGCATCCCTACTCAACCGATCGACTGGTCACGCTGTCGCAGCTCGAGTTCGATCGCGATATTCGCTACCCGCTGATGATCGCCAGCGCCAAGCGGCAGATCAAAGTGCTGCAGGAATTCGGAGCGCGCTCGCCGGAAGCCACGCGACGCGCCGCCGACCGGCTGTTTGGCACCGAGAACTGGCTCAAGGCGATGACGGGTGAATACAAGGCTCTGCAGCGGCCGGCGCTGACGGCCGCAAAGGCGAAAGACGAATCCCTGCTACGCAGGTCGTTCGTTGCGGCGCCCGGCCGCGCCGATCCGTGGGCGACGATCGAAGTTGCCACGCGCAAGGAAGGCGAGCAAATCAGAGCCGCGTGGGTGGTCGGCTACGGTTACGGCACGCTTTTCGACACTGCGGGCACGATCGTCGAATTGGCGAACGAATCCGCGCTACCGGAGGCGGAGCGGCTGGCCGCCTATCGCCCCTCAGCGATCCCGCGGCTGATGCTCAAGGTTGCTGCGGACGAGCCCATTTACAAAGACCTCGAAATCGCCCGCTTGGCAGGCTATTGGCAGGAGGCGCTCGATATTCTCGGCAAGGACGATCCCTTTGTGCAGCGTGTGTTGGGCGATAAGACGCCGCTCGCGGCGGCCACCGCCGTTATCGACGGCACACGCACGAATGAATTACCGGAGCGAAAGAGGCTCCTCGACAGCGGTCTCGCCGGAATCGCGGCATCCAAGGATCCGCTGATCGTGCTGGCGCGGGAGATCTATCCGACGCGCCGTCGCCTGGCAAAACTCCACGAAGTCGAGATCGAGACGCCTACTCTCCGGGCCGGAGACGAGTTGGAAAGGACGCGCTACGAAGTATTCGGAACCGATGCGTATCCTGATGCGACGGGTTCACTTCGTCTGAGCTTCGGAACTGTTCGTGGCTATGATGCCGATGGCGTCCTCACTCCATGGCAGACCAACTTTTGGGGTTTACTGGGGCGCAGTGCGGCGTTCGGGGCTCAGCCGCCATTCGATTTGCCGCCGCGCTGGAGCGAGCGACAACGCAATCTCGATTTGAGCACGCCGCTCAACTTCGTTTCCACGCTCGACATCATCGGCGGGAATTCCGGGTCGCCGGTGGTTAATCGCAACGGTGAACTGGTCGGTCTCGTATTCGACGGCAATCTGGAAGGCCTGGGCGGACGGTTCGTCTACACGGACGATAAAGCCCGCGCGATCGCAGTCGATAGCCGGGCGATTGTCGAGGCGTTGACGAAAATCTACGATGCTCGGGAGATTGTGCGCGAGATTACGCAACATTGATGCGTAAGGAGCCGGGAGCGCCCTGACGCGCGACGACGCTGTCCAGCGCGCATTCGCGTTGAAGCGAAGCTCCTGAATCGATCGAGAGCGGCAGCGAGTGCTGTCCGCTCTCGATCCAAGGCGTCTATGCCAGGTCTGTATCGCTCATGGGCAAGGAGCCAAAGTGAGGATCGCCGCCGTCGGCGTGCCGAGACCGGTGACGTCATCGTAGCCTAGCGTGGTCTGCAGGCTGAGCGTCTGGTTCATCGTGCGCAAGCGATACGACAGCCCAGCGCTCGCGTCGACGCTGTTGTTGAAATTCGTTCGCACGACGGCGACGGTTGAACCCGGACCCGGACTCACGATGTCGGTGAAGGCGCCGGCATTGCAGTAGAAGAGCGGGTTTGCGAAGCCGTGCGGCTTGGCGGCAGCTTGGTCGGCCAAAGCCATGATGCCGGCAATCAGCGGGGAGGAGAGGCTGGTACCTCCGAGCCGATACTCGGAGTACTTGACGCTTCCGTCCGGGAATGTCTGCGTCTCACCGACCACGTAGCCGGTGTTGGGATCGCCGACGGCCGAGATGTCCGGGACAGCCCGGCCCGTTCGGCCCTGCGCCGTGAAC
>DATMNH010000081.1:0-21424 GCA_035568975.1 Casimicrobiaceae bacterium | reverse complement strand
GTTGTTGCGAGCCGTGCGGCCACGGAACGCGTGTGCCGCCGCGTCGCCGATAACGTAGGCCTCGGTCTCGACGATGCGGCCGGCGATGCGCTCCCGCGGATGGTCGTGGACCAGTATCTTGCCGATCAGATAGCGTGCCAGTGTGGCCGTATCTTGCGGCAACTCGGCTCGTCGCAATCGTCGAACGGGCCCGATTCCCCACGCGGGGTGTTCTGATTTCGGCGTTGACGCGGCTCCTTCCTGCCAGGCAGACTAGGTCGTCGCGCTGATCGGCATGCTGGCACAGACGCGAGTCCCCCGACCTTGGGCTCCCGGTTCGACCGAAAGCTGACCGCCGAATTGCAGCAGCCGTTCGCGCATGCCCATGATGCCGTGCGAGGAAGGATGTCGCAGCTGCTCCGGCGCAATACCCTTCCCGTTGTCGTCTATGCGGAGGCCGATTTCCTTGCCGGCGATACGAACCGAGACCCGGACCCTTGATGCACGCGCATGCTTGGCGGCGTTGGTCAGCGATTCCTGCGTGATGCGAAACAGCGTCAGCGCCGCCTCCGCATGCAGCTGCGGGAGTTGCGACGGGAGGTCCACCTCTGCCGATATGCGGCTATTTTTGGACCAGTCTTCGATATGATTCCTGAGCGCGACGACGAGCCCGAAGCTGTCGAGTAGCACCGGACGCAGACTGGCGACGATGCGACGCTGCGCGCCCACCGTCGCATGGAGCAAATCGATGAGCTCCTGTTGTTCGTCTACCAGCTCCGGCGCGGCTTCCTGTAACTGTTCCTTCAGGCGCCCGAGCCGCATCGAAAGCACCGTAAGCAAGGAGCCCATGTCGTCGTGCAGTTCGCTGGCAAGCTTTGCGCGCTCGCTTTCCGCGACCTGGAACAGGTGATGCGACAGCTCGGTCAGCTCGACCGTGCGCGCGATGACCTTTTCGGCGAGTCGGTCATGGGCTTCGCGTAGCGCTTCCTCGGCCCGTTTGCGCGCACTGATATCGACGAGCACGTTGACCGCACCAAGCAGCCTCCCCTCGCTGTCGATGAACGGATTGGCATGGGCGAGCGTCGTCGCGCGCACTCCGTCAGGACGCTCGACGATGATCTCTTGTCCGTTGTATTCCTTGCGCTCGCGAAGCGCGAGCGCCATCCAGCATTGATCGTGGGCGATCGGCGCTCCGTCCTTGGAATAAAGCTTGAACGACCCGCAAAATCGATCGCTGGCATCGTTCAGCGCCGGCGTGCGTCCCCAAAGTGCAACCGCGTGCTGGTTGAAGTAGGTGATGAGCCCGTCAGCGTCACACGTATACGCACCTGCGGGCAGCACATCCAGCAGGCGATGGAATTCCGATCCGTTGCGGTTCGCCGCTTGTGAACTGATTCGCGGCGCTTTCCCGTCGGTCGTCGCTGTCGTTGTCTTCGTGTCCATGGTCGCGCCCTATGGATGCGATTCTACGACTTTCTGCGGACCGAATGCGAACAAGGAAGCGGTTCAGAATGCGCGGATGTCTCATCGACGTCAATTGTAGGTCTACCTCCGATACGCGTCGCCTGCCGCGCCTACGACGATGGGTCGAAGCGGCCTTTTGCAATCGCGCGCTTGCGAGTCTTGACAACGCCGGGAGGCTAGGCGCCGTGGAGCGTCAAGCTCCGAAGCCATTTCACGTGCCGCACGGGCCGCGTGTCGGTGACTGCGATTAACGCGATTCGCCCCTCGTCATCGGGAAGCGGCGCACCGTCGCGCTCATACACAACGAATACTTTATCTCCGATGGGCGAGACGAACAGTTCCGCCCACGAAAATACGACCTCGTAGCCATCGCTGGCGGTGGCCACGACATAGCTCTTGCGGAGTTCTCGAGGCTTGCCTTCGATGGGTTTGGCAGCGGCCAGGACATCGCGCAGGAGGCATCCCGTGTAGCGCCGCGCCGGTCCTGCGGCCTTCTGTTCAACGGCATTGCCCGGCACGTACTCGACCTGATGCGCGGGATAGCGCTTGAGATCGGCGACCGTCAGCGAAAGAGTCTCCGCGACGTTGCCGGCAACGCTCACCGATGTCGTTACTTGAGATCCGGCTTGTGCCGCGATGGTAAGACTAAAGCACAGCGCTGCCGGGGCCACGGCTAGTTGCCAATGGATCAGCCGAGACATCCTAATCGACCGCGACCAAGACGCTGCTGGCTTTGATCAAGACATGCGCTGGCTTGCCCGTGGCAAGACCAAGATTGTCCGCGGAGGCCGTGCTGATAACGGCGACCACATCGATACTGGGCGCGATCGACACCGTAACCTCGGTACTTACCGGGCCTTTCACGATGTTCTTGACGGTACCCGAGAAATGGTTGCGCGCACTAATTTTCATCGAAGGCTCCTGAAATGAATTAACACCGATGCCTGCCGGCAGCGTGCAACTCGGCGCAGAGTCGCTGGTGTCCACAAGGAGAACGTCCAGACCACGCACAGGGGTTCATGCGCCCGGCTGCTCGGCGTTGGGGAAGAAGAGCTGCTCGCCGTTGATCTTGTACTCGGAGATCGCTTGCTGGCCTTCGGGCGAGATCACCCAGTCGACGAACATCTGGCCAAACTCCTTCTTGACGCTCGGATGCTTGTCCGGGTTCACCAGCATCACCCCGTATTGATTAAACAATCGTTTGTCGCCTTCGACGAGAATGGTCAGATCGCCGCGATTCTTGAATGCCAGCCATGTGCCGCGATCGGTCAGGATGTACGCGTTCATCGATGATGCGGTGTTGAGCGCCGGCCCCATGCCCTGGCCCGTGTCGCGGTACCACGGCCCCTTCGCCTTGTCGATGTCGACGCCGGCCGCCTTCCACAGATCGAGCTCCGCCAAGTGCGTGCCACTCTTGTCGCCGCGCGAGACGAAAGGCGCTTTGGCAGCTTCCAATTTCTTGAGCGCCTCCAGAATATCCTTGCTGCCACCGATCTTCGCTGGATCGCTCTTCGGGCCGACCAGGACAAAATCGTTGTACATCACGGGATAGCGCTTGACGCCATGACCCTCGGCGAGAAATTTCTCTTCGGCTGAGCGCGCGTGCACAAATACGACGTCAGCGTCGCCACGTCGCGCGAGATCGAGCGCCTGCCCGGTCCCGACGGCTACGACGTGCACTTTGATCCCTGTGCTCCGCTCGAATCGCGGAAGAAGATGGCCGAAGAGCCCCGACTGCTCGGTCGACGTCGTCGAGGCAACGGTGATGAACCGCTCCTGCGCTTGGGCACTGATCGTACTGAGCGCGATCAAAGCGACGAGGCCGGTCGCAAAAGTACGGCGATGGACTACCACGGCAGTTCTCCCTCCAGAAATTGTGCGGCCTCGCGCGACGTCGGCTCCTTGAAAAATCGATCTGCCGGTGCACGCTCCGCAAGACGTCCTTGATGCATGAACAGGATTTCATCGCCGAGGCGCCGCGCTTGCCCGAGGTTGTGCGTGACCATCACGATCTTGGTTCCGCTCGCGTGCATCGCCGCAATGCCCTTTTCGATTTCGTGGGCAGCACCGGGGTCAAGGCTCGTGGTCGGCTCGTCCAGAAACAGCACTTCCGGGGACAGCGCCCATGCTCGAGCGAGCGCAAGCCGCTGTTGTTCACCGCCCGAGAGCACGCGTGCAGGATGTTTGGCGACGCGTTCGAGGCCGACCCGCCGCAACACGTCCAACGCTCGCGGCAGCCGTTGCGCACGCGGCACACCCCCAATCGCCAGCGCATAGGCGACGTTGGCGACGGCCGTCCGGCGCAGCAGCACGGGCCGCTGAAAGACCATCGCTTGGCGCCGCGGTCCGCCAGGCGGTTCCGGCGAAGTCCACCGAATCGTGCCCGAAGTCGGGTGAAGCAGCCCGTGGCACAGTCGCAACAGCACGCTCTTGCCCGCGCCGTTCGGACCGACAATGATGGTGCGTGGACCCGCGTCAAGTTGTAGCGAGATACCGTCAATGATGCGTCGAGCACCGACCGCAAAGACAACCTGATCCAGCTCGAGCGGAAGCAAGGAAGGCGGCGTTCGCATGTCCATGTCGTTTAGCCGTAGCGCAGTTGCGCCGTTTCCTTGATGGCGTAGGCGGCTGCGTTCAGTGCCAGCACGATCGTCAGCAGGATCATGCCCAGCCCCAGCGCGAGCGGCAGATCGCCCTTGCTCGTTTCCAGCGCGATCGCGGTGGTCATCACTCGGGTGACGCCGTCGATGTTGCCGCCCACGATGATGACCGCGCCCACCTCGGCCGCCGCGCGCCCGAAGCCGGCCAGCACAATGGTCACCAACGAAAAGCGCAGGTCCCACAACAGGGTGGCCACCGCGCCCAGCCGCGATTCACCGAGCGACTTCAGCTGCTCGCGGTACTCCTGCCACGCATCCTCGACCACCTGGCGCGACAGCGCGGCAACGATAGGCACGATGAGAATGGTCTGCGCGATGACCATTGCCGTTGGCGTGAACAGCAGGCCGAACGAACCCAAGGGTCCGGCACGCGACAGCAACAGGTAGACGACCAGCCCAACCACCACCGGCGGCAAGCCCATCATCGCGTTGAGCACGACGATGACCGAACGACGGCCGGCAAAGCGGCTTACGGCGATGGCTGCGCCAAACGGTAGCCCGATCATGCAGGCGATGAGCACGGCGGACAAGCTGACGCGCAGGCTCAGCAGCACGATCTGCACGAGCTTGGGGTCGCCACCTGCTACGAGCTGCGCGGCCTGGACGGTCGCTTCCGCTAGGCTATTCACTGGCCGGCTGTCGGGCGATAATATGCACGGATATGCAACTATGATTAGTTACCGACGTACCGTGCAATCATAGCCTGTTCATTGCGACCAAAGAAACATGCAAGGAGATGCCTAATATGCGCCTGCTGCCGGGGCTCGCCTGGGAGCTTTCCGACGATCCGCCCACGCCTCTCGATCCCCGCCTGTTGCCACTCCTGAGGGCGACGGCCGAAACAGGATCGCTCGCGGCGGCAGTTGCTGACCGCGGCTTGTCGTATCGGGCCGCCTGGGGGCTCTTGCGAGCCTATCAACGCAAGCTCGGTGAGCCGCTGGTAGTGCTCGAACGGGGCCGCGGAGCTTCCCTCGGCCCCCTGGGCGAACGAATGGTCGGCGCCGACGCAGCCGCGCGGCGTCAACTGGCGCGGACCTTCCAGCGACTCTCGCTGGATTTAGCTACGTCACCGGAGACGAAGCGCGCGCCGGCGCTACGCCTCTCGATTGCCGCGAGTCACGACCTCGCATTGGTCGCTTTGCGTGAAGCGTTAGGACCTGACGAAGCATTGAAGCTGGAGATTTCGTTCATGGGTAGCCTCGACGCACTCGAACAATATGCCGCGGGACGAGTGGACATCGCGGGCTTTCACATTCCACCGGGAACGAAACATGAGGAGAGCCGCGCGTTGTTTCTGCGGTCGCTGCGGGCGCGGTCGGACCGGCTTATTCAGTTCGTCGATCGCGAGCAGGGACTGATCGTGCCGCGTGGCAACCCGGAACGGTTAAAAACGCTTCGCGACATCGCCGACAAGCAGCTTCGCTTCGTGAACCGGCAACGCGGCTCGGGTACGCGATTGTTGATCGATAGCTTGCTTGAAGATGACGGAATCGACGTCGCGCGTATCGTCGGCTATGCGAACGAGGAATTCACGCATGCCGCGGTCGCGGCGACTGTCGCCTCGGGTGGCGCTGACGTCGGATTCGGATTGCGCGCGGCGGCGGCAAAGTACGCGCTGGCTTTCGTCCCTCAGATCCGCGAACGCTATTGGCTCGCGGTACGAGCCGCCGCCCTGCACTCAGCCTCGACGACTCGGCTCATTCAGACCTTGCGGAGTCCGATCTTTGCCCGAATCGTGAAACGGTTGCCCGGCTATCGCGCGATTGCAGCAGGTGCCACGTCCAACATCGGTGCCCTGCGCTCGCCGCAGCGTTCATGAGCGTGTTGGACCGTCTCATCTCTCTCAGCTCTTGGCGATGGCCGTTTTCTCGAGCGCTGCGCGCAGGCCCCTGGCAAGCTTCAGCGCGTCGTCGTTTGCCCAGAAGTGGACGAAGAACAGACGCGGCTGCTCTGTGAGCATATGACTGTGAATCGCCGTTACCTCGATGCCGTTCGCCAGTAATGTCTTGATCATGGGGTTGACCTCATCGCCGGTGATGACGAAATCGCCAGTAATGGCAGCCCTGCCCGCACCCGTCGGCTGGAAGTTGATCGCATTCGCCGAGCCCATCGCGCTAGGAACCGTCATGCCGGTCTCCGTGATCGGATCGCGCCGCGGCACGTTGAACTGGTAGACGCCGCCATTGACCGTGCCTTTGGTGCCGATGATCTGGTCGAGTTGTGCGGTGTTGAGATCGATGGCAGCGGGCGGGGTCGGCGCTGCAGCGGGCGGATTGAACGGGGTCTTGCTCAGCGCCAAGGCTGACCGAATGACCTCGGCCATTTTCACTGGATCGCCGTGTCCACCGATATGCATGTAGAAGGTTTCCGGATTGGCGCGCAGCAGGTGATTGTGAACCGCCGTGATCTCGATGCCGCCTTCGAGCAGCTTGGCCATGACCGGATTGACCTCGGTTTCGAGCAGCACCAGGTCGCCCATCACCATCGCTTCGCCGTGCATTGGCTGGAACGCGGCCCAGCCGCCGAGTGCCAACGTCGGCCTGATGGGGACGCCATCGACGGTCACCTGCAGATCGGACCGCGGCAGGCCGTAGCGATGAACCTCGCCGGACACGGCAGCGGTTTTTCCCAGCGCGGTATCGACCTTCTTCCAGTCGATCTCTTGAGCGTTGGCGGCGGTGGCGATGGTCAGCGCCACTGCGCAAGCTGTAAGCATTCGAACAGCGCGCATGATTGCCTTCTCCTCGATGCGCGCGTGGCCCGGTGCCGGATCGCAGGACAGCGGCTTCATTTCATAGGTCATGACGGGTTCCTTCTCGATTGTCGCGGTGGTCGCAGTTGGATGAGCTACCTGAATAGACCGTTCGGCTTGCCGCGGCGGGTCATTTCCTGACAATAGGCGTACAGCGCATCGTAGACGATCCACTCCGCGGCATTGACCTCGTGGTCATCCTTGAAGCCGAGATGGCGAAAGCCTTCGGCGACTGCGTTTAGACCGGCTGCCTCGGGCTGGTTCCACAGGGTGTTGTCGGTGTCGGCGCCGTTGACGATCTTGGCGAGGAGAATCATCGCGGGGTCCCGGTCGAGCTTGTATTTCTTCACGATTGCGTCGAACGTGCATTCCTTGCCGTGATGCCCCAGCTCGACGTCTTTCACGTCGTATGGGACGGCGCTTTCCCGCTCGGCGACCGCCATCACCTCGTCGGTCGGGACAAAGAGAAACTCAGCGCCTGTATCAACGAATTTCTTGATCAGCCACGGGCAGGCGACCCGGTCCACCTTCACTCGTTCCCTCGTAATCCACTTCATGTCAGTTCCTTTAGTTGGGCAAGACACGCTTCCGTCGCCAAGACCCGAGGGTTACGATCGATCAATGCTCCCTCGTGGGCTGGCCTGGCACATGGCGGCAGTCACGGATGGACACCGGGAAAAACAATGAGGCCGATGATCGCTGCGATCGCGACCAGGACCGGTTCGGGCAGCTTTTTCACTTTCCAGATCAGTCCGATCGTGACGAGCGCCATAAGCGCAGTAAGCGGGTCCACGATCGATCGCTCGGCAAGGACGATCACGGCGCCGGTGATGGCCCCGATAGCGGCCGCGGTCACGCCGGCTACGAATGCCAACAGATCCGCACGCTTGCCGTATTTCTTGAAGTACGGAGCAGGCAGGACCGTGAAGAGATAGCACGGCAAAAAGGTCCCCAGCGCCGCCACTACTGCTCCGGGGAGGCCAGCGATCAAGTAACCGATGAAGCCGACGGTGATGACGACCGGGCCAGGCGTAATCATGGCGACGGCCACGGCGTCTACAAATTGACGCTCGTTGAGCCATTGATGATCGTGCACCACGCCCCCGTAGAGAAACGGAACGATGGCCAAACCGCTGCCAAAGACAAATGCCCCTGCCTTGGCAAAGAACGCGCCCAGCTGCGCCAGCAGCGTCCAATCAAATCCAGTGGCGACGGCGCAAGTGGATGTTCCATGCGGGGCGAGCGCCGCAAACCCGGGCGCAGCGCCCTTGCCGAACCAGCGCGTGGGTGGCGCTCGGACCAGCCACACCAGCACGCCCGCGCCTAAGAAAAGCCAGACGCTTTCCGATTGCGTCCAGACTGTGATCCCGGCGGTCAGAAGGTAAATTGCCCACAATAGCTTATCCTTGCCGATGTTCTTGGCGGTGAGCTTGTAGGCACTGATGGCGATGATGCCGATCACTGCGGCGCCGACGCCATAGAAGGCCGCCTGCATCCAGGGTAGGCCACCGTAGCGCACATATGCCCAACCGATAGCCACGACCATCAGAAAGGATGGCAAGACAAACGCAATGCCGGCCACTGTGGCGCCCGCGATCCGGTAGTGTACGTAGCCGAGATACATGGCGAGTTGCGCAGCCAACGGCCCAGGCATGAGCTGCGCCAGCGTCAGGCCCTCCTTGTAGTCCTCGTCGGTGATCCAGTTGCGCTTCTCCACGAGATCGCGATACATGTATCCGACGAGCGCGACAGGACCACCAAAGCCGATGCTGCCCAGCTTCAGGAAGTAGAGCGCAAGCTGCGCGAGCGAGTGCGGCGGACGTTCGGTCATCGTTGAGGCGCCAGGTGACGGCGGTCGGCGTGCAGAAAAGCGGCACACGGTGGATGGGCCACACCGAATAAAGCAAAGGGGTTTGTGACTGCTAGGTTCACAGGTGCTCCCCCCGGGGTGGTGACCCGGTGCCAGGAGCAGAACTTGGACGCGACGAGCGTCTTGAGGACGCCGGGGAGTCTGCTTACTATCCCCGGACAATACATCAACTATCCTAACGCAATGACGGTCGCGGCTCAAGCGCGGCTTCGACCGCCCCTGACAAGTCGAGCGGTTGAACCGGGGACCGCGCTAGCCAAGGGCTTATCGCGGACGCCAACATCAGTGGCCGACGAGTAAACCCCAATCAATCCCATCAGAGGCCTTACGATGCCGAAAGAACCGCACGACACTTCCGTCAATCCCGAGCCCGCAGGCATGCGCAAGGGCCTGACCAGCTACGGCGATCAAGACTTCTCGCTCTTCCTGCGCAAGGCATTCATCAAGGGCGCCGGGTATACGGACTCGATGCTCGATCGACCCGTGATCGGCATCGCCGACACCAGCAGCGCCTACAACCCTTGTCACGGCAACGCACCTCAGCTCGTCGAAGCGATCAAGCGCGGCGTCATGCTCGCGGGCGGGCTGCCGATGACGTTTCCCACCATCTCCATCCACGAAAGCTTCGCGGCGCCGACGAGCATGTACCTGCGCAACCTGATGTCTATCGACACCGAAGAGATGATTCGCGCCCAGCCCATGGATGCGGTAGTGCTGATCGGCGGCTGCGACAAGACGGTGCCGGCTCAGCTGATGGGCGCGGCGTCGGCAGGCATTCCGACAATTCAGCTTGTCACGGGCTCCATGCTGACCGGCTCCCACCGAAGCGAGCGGGTGGGCGCGTGCACCGACTGCCGCCGCTATTGGGGCAAGTTCCGCGCTGGGGAAATCGACGCGGAAGAAACCGCGGACGTGAGCAACCAGCTCGTCGCGAGCGTGGGCACGTGTTCAGTCATGGGCACGGCAAGCACAATGGCGTGCATTGCAGAAGCGCTGGGCATGACTGTGCCCGGTGGCGCCTCGCCGCCGGCTGTCACCGCCGATCGCATTCGCATCGCAGAGCAGACAGGCACACGAGCCGTCCAAATGGCGCGCGACAGGTTGACCATCGACAAGGTGCTCACGCCTGCCGCCTTCGAGAACGCGATGCGCGTCCTCCTAGCCATCGGCGGATCGACCAACGGCATCGTGCACCTGACCGCGATCGCGGGCCGCATGGGTCTCGAGGTCGACCTGAATGCTCTGGACCGGATGGGTCGTGAGACGCCAGTCCTGCTGGACCTCAAGCCCTCGGGCCAGCATTACATGGAGGATTTTCACAAGGCCGGCGGCATGGCGACGCTGCTGCGCGAGCTCAAGCCCTTGCTGCGCCTGGACGCATTGACGGTCACGGGCAAGACGCTGGGCGAAGAGATCGAACGCGCCGGGCCACGCTTCGAGCAGGACGTCGTGCGCCCGGTGGACAACCCCATCTATCCACAAGGTGGCATCGCGGTGCTGCGCGGCAACTTGGCGCCCGGCAGTGCCGTCATCAAGCAATCCGCAGCGGATACCAGGCTGATGGAACACGAAGGCCGTGCGGTGGTCTTCGAGAATGCCGAGGACCTGGCAAAGAGGATCGACAGCGACGATCTGGACGTGACGCCACAGGACGTGCTGGTCCTGAAGAATATCGGGCCCAAGGGTGCGCCCGGCATGCCGGAGGCCGGTTACATACCTATCCCGCGCAAGCTCGCAAGGACAGGTGTCAAGGACATGGTCCGCATCTCCGACGGCCGCATGAGTGGCACGGCCTTTGGAACGATCGTGTTACATGTGACGCCGGAATCGGCGATCGGCGGCCCGCTCGCGCACGTGCGCAACGGCGACCGCATCCGCCTCAGCGTAGCCAACCGCGAACTTTCACTGCTGGTGTCCGACGAAGAGCTGGCACGGCGTGCACGCGAGAACCCCGTCATTGAGCCGAGCGCCGGTCGCGGCTATCACAAGCTGTTCCTGCAGACGGTGATGCAGGCCGACAAGGGAGTCGACTTCGACTTTCTCAGAGCGCCTGCAATGGTTGGCAAGGCGCCCAGTTAACCGCGCCGCAAGACGACGAAACTTCATTTCAAAAAAATAGACGGGCTTCGGTGGCCGCAAGCCCTTTGAAGCGCTAGAGGGCAGTCCTGATCTCCTTCAGGAGCCCGCTGTTATCTCGGTAATGGGCAGCCTGGATGCCTTTCGCCATTCCACACCGACAGTTCTTGAGGGTGCAAATTCTCGTGGTAAAGCCGGAGCGAAAGCAACTCTCTCAGAACATCTTGCGGAAAGCCTTGGCGATGGCCTCTGTTGTCGACAAGCAGCCCCTCCAAGTATGGGCGGACCGAGGGTGCCTCGCTCCACACGGCAGCCAGTTGATTGGCGATCCGCGGGAACCGACGCATTAGGGCAAGTGGTTGGACGCTGTGCGGTAACGTGGCGGCCCATTTGAAGGTGGGCTTAAGCACCTCATTGATCGGCGTCCCTTTACGTTTCCGACGTTGGGCTTCCTCGGCGAGCGACGCGCCTGGTTCGGGTGATGCCGCGGCGCGGACGACCTTCTGGCGCTTTACTGGATAGACAAAGCTCTCGCTAGGCGGACCCTCGTCAAATTTTTGATATATGGACATCCCTCTGCTTAAGCAAAGACCGGGCCTACATGCGTTAGGAGCCGGCGCAGGCGGGGCGGAACAATGCAACACACTGTATCCGACAACCGGAGACCCCCGCGTTGCCTGCCTAATCGACAAATAGATCGGGGATCAGCGGGCTGCCAGGTTGCACCGCGTAGCGCGAGAAATCGGTCACGCCGGCGCTCGACAGTACCTCCTCGTCGATGTAGAAATGGCCGGTCGCCTGAGTTGCATCGGAGGTCAGAATGACGTGCGCTGCATCGGCGAGGATGTCCGGCGTGCGGCAGCCGTCTCCTCGCGCGCTCATTCCCGGGATCATCGCCAGCGCCGCGGTCGCGATCACGGTGTGCGGCCAAAGCGCGTTGACGGCGACGCCACGGTCGCGGAATTCCTCGGCCATCCCCAGCACGCACATGCTCATGCCGTACTTGGCGATGGTATAGGCGACGTGATCCTTGAACCAGTGCGGCCGCAGGTTCAACGGTGGCGACAGGTTCAGTATGTGCGGGTTGCGGCCGGCAGCGGCGGCGCCGAGCAGGTGCGGCAGGCACGCCTGCGAGCACAGGAACGTGCCGCGCACGTCGACGCCGAACATCAGGTCGAAGCGCTTCATGGGAGTTGCCAGCGTGCCGGTGAGGCTGATCGCGCTGGCATTGTTGACCAGGATGTCGATGCCGCCGAACTGCGCGGCCGCTTGCTCGACGGCGCCCAAGACCGCGGCTTCGTCGCGGATATCGACGGCTAGCGGCAGCGCCTTGCCTCCCGCCTTCTCGATCTGGGCCGCCGCCGTGTAGATCGTCCCCGGCAGCTTGGGATGCGGCGCGGTGGTTTTGGCGGCAATCACGATCTGCGCGCCATCCCTCGCTGCGCGCAGCGCGATCGAGAGCCCAACACCGCGCGATGCGCCGGTGATAAACAGGGTCTTGCCTTGAAGCGAACTCATCATCTGCGCGCGTTGCCGGTCACAAACTGCGGTGCATGATCAGCACGTCGATCGGCCTGTGGGTGGCGAAATTGCAGTATGACGGAATCCGCCTGCGCCGTGGAGTCTTAGGCGCGCTGGCGGTCATGGCGCATAGCGCTCTGCACACCATCGGCTTCCGTGATTATTCGGGGCGCCCCTCATGAGTTGCTTCGGATTGATGCTATCGTGCGTTTCGACCTACGGCGCTGGCGTCGCCTGTGGGGTGGCGCATCAATGGAGCGGTGGTACCGATCTGATGGAGAAAATCTACATTGGACCTCGTTCGAATTGTCGGACAGCACGGGGTCGTCGCGCCGCGTCGTCTGGCCGTGGCAAGTGCAATTGCGGCGTCGTGCGTTGGGCTTGCAGAACGCTACTTGATTCGCGGATTTCACGACCGTGAAAATAGATTTCGACGGCCTCCGGGGCTTTGTGCTGGTAGCTGAATTGGGCAGTTTCAGCAAAGCCGCGACTCAATTGCATGTCACCCAGACCGCGCTCACTCGCCGTGTCCAGCGATTGGAGAGTTATCTCGACGTGCGACTGCTCGACCGCACGACGCGATCCGTGCATTTGACGGCCGTGGGACGGGAGTTCCTGCCTCAGGCTCGTCGATTGGTCGACGAGATGATGTCGGCGGCGGCGCGACTGCGAGATATGTCACGCCTGGGCAAAGGCAACATCACCGTGGCGAGCATTCCGACGATGGCGCATTACGCGTTGCCGGCCGTGATGCGCGAATATGCGACGAAATATCCCGGCAACAGGATTCGGATAATAGATTGCAGCGCTTCGGAGGTTGGTGCGGCGGTGCTTAGCGACCTTGCCGAGTTCGGCATCACTATCCAGCTTGAGCGGCGTGCCGAGCTCGCCGAACAAGCGATTTTGCGCGAGCCGTTCATGTTCTTCTGCCGCGAGGAACATCCCTTTAGCTCGAAAACGGCAGTCTCCTGGAAGGAATTGTCTCAGGCCGATCTCATCGTTGTAAGTCGATTGAGCGGCAATCGTGCGCTTCTCGATCACCAATTGGCACGTAGGCGCCTGAGTCTGGCGGGTACCTACGAGGTGGACCATCTCTCTACAGCCATTGGACTCGTGTCTGCTGGCGTCGGCGCCGCGGTCCTTCCTTTTTCGACGATCCAGGAAGGCACGAATCCAATGGTGCGGCGCATTCCGCTGGTGCGTCCGGTGATCAGCCGTACCATCGTGCTCGTTCGACGAAAGAACGGCTACTTATCGCCGGCAACACAGATCTTCTACGATATGCTTGCCCGGCGGCTCGAAGCTACGGTGCGCGAAGTCGCCGTGCGTCGATCCACGAAGCCGAGAGCAGCCGCTGCAAGCCGTTGATCAATGCCGGAGCGCCGCGACTCGCAGGGAACGGTGAGGTGTGGTCGGGTTGCGCCCATCCGAGATTTCCGCGGACGGGCGCAATACGCCTGACGTTACGTCGGTCAGCTGCTCGCGCAGACGTAGTTCGCGGCATCGTTGATCGATCCCGGCCCGACGTATTTCGGCCACGTCGGGTACACGCACACCGGACGCGAACGACTGGCGCCGGTGTTGCCGTCGACGCTGATCGCCACGGCCGGAGGCGCGACGCCGTTCTCGACCCAGTTGTCGAGAATGTTGAGATTGTCCCAGTTGATCAGATACTTCCCGTTGCCGTGCGCGAGCCCCGGCACCATGTAGAACCGCATGAAGCTGTCGGTCGCCGCCTGGCCCATCCTCGCGCGGACGTTCACGTACACGCGCTCGTTCGCATACGGGCTCACGCTCGGATCGTCCAGTCCTTGCATCAGCAGGATCCTGCCGCCTTTCGCCCTGAACACGGACAGGTCCGGATTCGTCGCGTCGATCGTGTTCGAGAGCAGCACGATCCTGTCCTGCCACACTCCGGGATGAATTGCGTCGAAGTTGAGCAGGTTGAAGTTGGGATCGCGCGTGACGAAGTACTTGACGAATTGATCGGCACGGGCGACGTGATGCGCGTTCAGACCGTCGATGACAGGATTGGTGTACGCCGCTTGCGAACCCAGCTCCATCGTGATTCCCTCCAGCGCGTTGTAGCCGGTATAGTCCGAGATGTTGTTCGCGAGCGAGTACGGGAGCGAGTAGCCCTCGTGATACACGGCGATCGTGCCGAGCTGCGCCTGCGTCAGGCAGTTTGGCGGATATCCGGTTTCACCATTCTGGCACGTGATCGCAGCGCGATACGAAGGCGAAATGGCCCGGCACGCTGCCATGTTGCTCACCAGAGCGTCTGCGGCACCATCCAGCGTGTCGCACGCGCCCAGCGTGTCGGAAGCGATCTTGTTGACCATCGTCGGCGTAATCCAGCCCGCCGAGTTGTTGTCATAGACCGCGTGCGCGAGCACCGCACCCCACAGGCGCAAGCCCATGAAATTCGCGGTGGGATAGTTCGAGATGATGCCGTCGAACGCTTCCGGAAACCGCAGCGCACCCGTGAGTCCCTCGCGACCGCCCGTCGAGCCGCCGTTCCAGTACACGCGCTTGGGCGCGATCCCGTAGCGCACCTGCGAAAGCGCGGCCATCGCATCGCGCGCCTTCTTCACGTGCATGTACGCGAAGTTGTTGAGCGCTTCGTCGTTCACCGCGAACGAGGCGTCGTTCGTATCGGTTGTCTGGTGCCCGGAATCGTCGGCGTAAGTGATGTAGCCGAGTGCGAGAGGCGTCTTGATCGACCGCGATCCCAGGTCGGGATATGTCAAGGTGTTCGGAATCCTCCCGTCGTATCCGCCGCCGCCGAACCCGAGCGCCTTTAAGTTCCAGGCTGATGGCAGGTTCACCTGGAACCTGATGTCGGGCGCGGACGGATCGACCGGCTTGATGCTGCCCATCACCCTGCAGTACTCGCTATTCGAATTACCCGGATCGGTGGCTTGCACGAACGTCGCAGACGTCACGACCGCGCCGTTCGTCGGCAACGAGAACTGCGAGGAGGCCATCTGCACCGTCGCGAGCGCCTGGCAAGCAGCTTGATTCGTGGGTTGGACGGGCAGCAGCGGGCGAACCCGCGCGACCGCGGCAGTCACCATCGCCGCTCCGTCCTCCGCCAACAACGTCCGGTCCGCCATCATCTGCTTCACGGCGACGGCGTAGCGAAAGTTGTAGTTGCCGATGCTTCCGTAGCGCTCTTCGACGGACAGCCGCGGATCGCCGCTCGCGATGCGCTGCGCCCGTGTCACAGGGAACGGAATGTACTGACCCGTGAGCGCGCAATCTTCGTTGCCGGCAAACGGCGCACGGCGCAAGGCCCAGCCGGTGTACGTCGCGATTGGCACCTGCACATCCGGCGTCCGGATCCCGGAGACGCTGTTGCCGTCACTATCGGTTTTCGGAACGAGGATGGTGTACGACTGGCCGGGGATCGGCATGTTCGGTAGTACGCTCATGTCGAGCTCGGCGACCGGGTTGTACCAACCGGTATAGGTCACGCCCGGGATGCCCGGGAATCCCAGCTCGGATTGCGGCAGCGAGTGCACGAGCGTGCCGTCATCCACGCGCGCGTAGCGGCTCGTCGGCGGCGCGATGCCTGCCGCGACCCAGTCGTCGAGCGCGATGCCGAGCGCCCTCACGTGTGGCCCCCACTGATTCGGGTTGCCCGGCTGCTGGCAGGTGCCGCTCGGCGTCGTCGTGACGCTGCCCTGCGGCGCGTGCTGCGAGTTACCGATCGTGTAGACGCGCACGTTGGCCGGAAGCGCAATATCTGTCGGCGTCGTGCCGTTGCCGGGGCCGTCGGTCGTGATCAGCGAAACCGGCTTGAGATAGGGTTCGTTGCCGCTGTCGGTGTGCATAATCTTCGGGCACGTGTTGTTGGTCAGGCAGCGTTTCAGGAGGCCGTCGACCACGTGAGTGAACGGATTGGCGCGCACCTCGTAAGTAAACGGGAACACCATCTTGGCGCTCAAGTGGCGCTGGTAGCTGCGGCCGGTCGCATTGGCGTCGCCAAAGCGATCGTTCGATGCGATAAAGTGCGAGCCCGAAATGTGCGGGCTCAAGCCGTCGAACACGATCTGCCCGTTTTCATCGGCGTTGAAGCCCCAGTACAGAAGGCCTTTGAGGTAGCGCCCGCTCTCCGAGTCTCCGCGTCCGAGTGCCCACTGGATCGCGTTGCGCACCGGATTTTGCGTCGAAGTATCGTGCTTCAGGAACGACATCAAGTCGCGAGTGGCCGCGAAGCCGAGCGCAAGTACGATCGGATCCTTCGCGGGGTACACGAACTCGAACGCCGCACCCTGATCGTAAGGCGCCAGGAACGGGTCCGCACGATTGATCCGTACCGTCAGATTGTTGACATACGACCACACGCTCGTTGGCACGGTTACCCGGTTCACGAGTGGTCCGCCGACGAACTGCGTATGGTTATGCACCACCATGTACGCTTGGCTCTGATCGAGATTGGCCGCGGCGTATGTCAACGAGACGTCAGTGCCCGTAGCGTTGTCAAAGATCTGCTCGGTGATTGTATTGGTGACAATCGAGCTTCCGTCGGGATTGTGCGCGACCGGCAGCGACGCGGTCAGCGTGTTGGCGCCCGTTCCAATGAGGGACGCGTCCTCCCAGCCGGACCACACGATCGTATAGCCACGGCGCATGAGAAGACCGGTGCCGGCGCCCGATGCGTCGGTGTTGGCAACACCTGACGGCGCGGGCGCCTGGTTGAATGTCGTGTACGAGCCCTTGCTGCCGCGATTGACGACGTCGTAGAAAATCTTGCCGCTTCCTTTCGTCGGATCGATGGGCTTGAGGATGAAAACGTCGGTCGAGTACTCGACCATCCCCCTGGCGTTGCGGGGCGCAAATTGGATGTCGGTGATCAGCGCATTGCCGGGAAGCGTCGGATCGATCTCGCCGAACGCCCGCGCGGTGATCTTCTCGTATGCGCCGACCGTTCCGAAAGTCATCCCTCCGAACGTCGGCGACTCGAGGCGCACGACCTGGAGCTGGGTGATGCGCGCTTCCGCAACCGACACGAGCAAAAGTGCGATCATGAACACCGTCGCTGAAAAACCAAAGCACATTGGTTTCAGTCCGACGCCGCAAAAATTCCTGTTGGCTTGCATCTCTCTCCTCCTTACCTGATGAATCACGTGAATTGCGGTAGCTGGCGCCTGACGCGAGTTGGTTCGCGAGACGAGTGTTTATGGGTCGCTTTCTTGTTCAATGTTTGGCTCCTGTGCTCGCGCGATCATGCGGGCCACACCCGTGTGTGCGCCGATCGGGGCGGAGCATTTGCACCGAATATTGTCAACTGTCGACAATTTGTCCCCCTCCTCCGCGGCAGGAACCGCGCCTTGCCACCGGATCCGCGTGAATTCAAATAACGAGCCGTGGTCGAATCTACAACGTGATCTGGTTGGAGGATTCTCTCACTCAACGATGTTGATGAGAAATGAAATGTCGGGCAGCATTCATGCCGATTCAGCATAGGCCTAAGCGACAAACAGGTGCCATTGCCGCATGTGTTTTGCACGTGACGGTTGCAACGCACTCCAGCGTCTCGGATATCGAGCGGCGCGAGTTCAGTCGGACGCAACGCTCAACGAGTCCGTTTTCGCGGGAGACTGCAAACGTCTATCGGTGGACCTGATCGCCGCGCAACGCAATACCTCGTCGATCATCGCACGCGCGTGACCTAGATAATTAGCCGGGTCGCACAGCGCCGCGAGTTCGTCACGGCCCAGATGCGCGCTGATCTCCGGATGAACCGCAAGAATATCGAGCAGTGGTCGCCTCTCGCGTATTGCCTCGCGACAAAGCTCATAGACGAGGTCGTGGGCATACTGTCGCCCGATATATGGGCCGAGACCCATCATGACCGCCTCGGACATTACCAGACCTCCCGTCATGTCGATGTTGTCGCGCATCTTGACCGCATCCACCTCGAGCCCGCTCAGCAAAAAGCGGGCCTGCTTGAGGGCGCCCGCGAGCAGACAAAATGCTTCCGGGAGCACGATCCACTCAATCTCCCAGGGCCCGGTCGACCGCTCATGGTCTGCAACCATTGCGTCCATCAGCGCGGCCGCGTGTTGCCGGACGACGGAGATGGCGGCATGAATATAGCAACTCGAGATTGGATTTCGCTTCTGCGGCATGGTGCTGCTCGATCCCCTTGCCGGCGCAAACGGCTCGTACACCTCGCCGACTTCCGTCTGCATCATGAGCTTTACATCCATTGCGATCTTGCCAAGCGACCCCCCCACAAGCCCGAGAAAAGCGCCCACTTCAGCGATCGTGTCCCGCACTGTGTGCCATGCGATGCTTGGCGTCCCGAGTCCGAGCTTTTTCATGACCTCGCGCTGCATTTCAAGCGCACCGGGCCCGATTGACGCAAGGGTGCCGCATGCACCGCCGAACTCCCCCATCAGAACGCGAGGCCGTAGTTGTGCGAGCCGTTCGCGATGCCGCTCGATCCCTGCGAGGATTGCTGCCATCTTGAATCCGAACGTTACGGGAATGGCTTGCTGGAGGTTGCTACGACCGATCACTGGTACGTCTCGATATCGGCGAGCAAGACCGGCGAGTAATCCGGAAATAGCGATCAGGTCCTCATCGACGATCTCGAGTCCCTCGCGAATCTGCAGGACGGTCGCCGTATCTGTGATGTCTTGAGTGGTCGCGCCCCAGTGGCAGTATTCGCCGAGCTTATCTCGGCAAAGTGCGTTGAGTTGTGACACCACGCCGAGCACGGGATAGCCGATGCGCTCGGTCTGTGCGCGCAGCTTATCCATGTCGATCTTCGCGATATCGCAGTTCCTGACGATCTCGTCAGCAGCCTCGCGGGGAATGATGCCAAGGCTTCCTTGAACGCTGGCAAGTGCCTTCTCGACTTCGAGATACTGCGCAGTCCGGTTTTCGTCTGACCAGACGAAGCGCATGTCATCCGTGGTAAATATGTTTCCCAAAATCTTAGAGTCGATGATGCTTGCGCGCATGGCAGTTTTCCCTTTTTAGTGCGGAGCGATGGAGCACCATGAGGTCTTGTTGCGAACAGGTTCGAGTATGGCCATGCGTTGCTCGAAGGGGAAATGCTTTTTAGGACGACATTGATGCTGAATGCGCATCGGTCCAATATTTGTCAATCGTCGCATTGGGGAATCGCATCGCGCACACACGGCGTGGCCTTCGAGACCACGCGAACCCCAGCGCAAAGACCATGCTCCAGTGTCGTCGACAAAGACGGCAGGAATTCGCTAGCCGCTGATGAACGCGGCATTCCGGGAAAATAGTGGCATGCGCTTAGGCCAGCAACCCTATGCCAAATCAGCATGAATGCGGGCTGACATTGCATTTATCGTGAAATTGTTTCGATGCCAGAATGCGCTGGTTTCGTCACTTTTGCAACCTGCATCGGTTCGTTCGCCCGTGCTTGTGACGGTCTATCACGATGCGTTGCCCTGGAAAGCTGCGACGCGCTGCCGTGCGCGCCTATCGCAATTCAGTTGTGTGGGCTGATGCCGCTTTTTGGCGTTCTTTCGCAGGCAAGTTCGCGTACGGGCCTAACGCCTGACGGCGCGCGTGCGCGGAGCAAACGTCGTGGATCTCGCACAATGTGCGTGTCTCAGTCCTTCGCGCACACCGAAAACCGGACTCGTTCGTAGCGACAAGTCATTGAGGAGGCGTTTCGTGAAGACGTTATTTGCATTGATTCTCGCGGTAAGCATTGCGGCCGGTTTCACGGCACCCGCGCGCGCGCAACAACCCATCGTCATCAAGTTCAGCCATGTCGTCGCGCCCCATACGCCGAAAGGTCGCGCGGCCGAGTACTTCAAAAAGCTCGCCGAAGAGCGGACCCAGGGACGGGTCAAGATCGACATCTATCCCAATAGTCAGCTTTATAAAGACGCCGAGGAGCTGGATGCGCTTCAACTCGGTGCGGTACAAATGCTCGCACCGACGCTCTCAAAATTCGGGCCACTCGGGATCCGCGAATTCGAAGTGTTCGACTTCCCGTACATCTTCGATAGCTACGACGACGTGCATAAGATCACGACCGGGCCGGTTGGACAAGCATTGCTCCGCAAGCTGGATGCGAAGGGTGTTGTCGGGCTGGCGTATTGGGACAACGGGTTCAAGCCAATGTCGGCGAATAAGCCGCTACACAAGCCCGAGGACATGAAGGGCCTCAAGATGCGCATCCAGTCGTCGAAAGTGCTCGATGCGCAAATGCGCGCGCTCGGCGCGCTGCCGCAGGTATTGGCGCTATCGGAGGTGTATCAGGCTCTGCAGACCGGGGTCGTGGACGGTACCGAGAACGTCATCTCCAATTTCTACACGCAGAAGATGTTCGAGGTGCAGAAGTACGTGACTTTGACCGATCACGGGTACATCGGCTACGTCGTGATCGTGAACAAGAAGTTCTGGGACGCTCTGCCGGCGGATGTCCGCGCGACGCTGGAAGGCGCAATGAAGGATGCGACGCGCTACGCAAACGAAATCGCAAAAAAGGAGAACGATGATGCACTTGCAGCAATACGCAGATCCGGACGCACAGAGGTCATCGAGCTCACACCCGACGAAAAGCGCGCGTGGAAGACTGCGCTCGTGAAGGTCCACGCAGAAATGGCTGGCCGAGTCGGGAAATCGCTCCTCGCCGAGATCTATAGGGAAACAGGGTTCGACGCGACAAAGTTCTAGAGACCTATGCGTTCACCGTGTTTGAGCGTGCGAAGCGCGCGGTCAGTAGCGCACGCCCACCGCGGCCGCTTCCTTGTACACCGCGTCGATCCACTGCTTGCCGATGCGCGATTCCATCGTATTGTGCACCGGTAGGAGCGCCTTCCTCAGCGCCGCCTGCTCCTCCGGCGTGATGTCGTACACCTGCACGCGACCCGTCGCCTTGATCTTGGCGACGCCCTGGTCGTTCTCCTTGAGCGAGAGCTCGTTCTCGTACGTCGTCGCTTCCTGGATCGCCGTGTTGAGCGTCGACCGGATATCGGCCGGCAGTCCGTCCCAGAACTTCTTGTTGACGATGACGGCGTAGCCGTCGTAGCCGTGGTAGGTGAGCGCGAGGTACTTCTGCACCTCGTAGAACTTCTGGGTCAGGAAATTGGGAAGGCT
>DATMNH010000080.1:0-3990 GCA_035568975.1 Casimicrobiaceae bacterium | reverse complement strand
GGCCGTGCGTGAATTGGCCGACTATCTCGATCGTCATCCGGATGCGCTCTTGCGCGGGAGGCGACCGCAGAAGGTGCCGGAGAGGCCGGCGTCGCTATCCTCGGACGCCAAACCATGAGCCGCTACTCCCTGCGGTTCGCTCTCGTGTGGCTCGCGAGCGCCGTCGGCTGTACGTCGGTGCCGGTTCGGTACTACACCCTGACTCCGCCGCCCGACCAGGCCTCGCCGGCTTCGCAGACAAGCCTCGCGATCGATGTTCGAGTGGTCCATACCCCGCCGCAACTCAATCGCCCCGAGCTGATGCTTCGCACCGGGCCGACCGAAGTGACGCTTCTCGACAATGAGCGATGGGCGTCGCCGGTGAAGGATGAACTCAAAGATGCGGTGCGCCTTGAGTTGCAGCGCCGCTTCAGCCGCATGACCGGATTGCGCCCCGAGCTTACCAAGCTAACGCTCGACATCGACGTGCGACATCTCGAGGCGGAACTCGGGCGATATGCACTGCTCGACGTGTCCTGGAGTGCAACCCTTACTGCCACCGATCAGCGATCCAATGGCGCGCAGGCCGCAACCTGTACGTTCCGCGCGGACGAGAAGATCCATGCCGGCTACGCAGGAATCGTCGAGGGGTATCAACGCGAGGTAGCGGCGCTTGCCGACGCCATCGTAGCCGTGGTGACGAACCCCGCGGGCGCTATCGACGCTGCGTGCGAAAAATCGATCGAAGATCACTAGATTCAGCGGGGTTTAACCATGTTTCGCCGAATTCATGAAGTCAGGTCCATCATTCAGTTTCTGCGTGAGCGGGCACCGCATTACGGTCCGCTCGCCAGAGATGACCTACACAGGTTCCGCGACGAAATCGTCAAGGCCTCCGTGGGCGCGAGTCTCTCGGCGGTCGCAGGCCTGATCTTTGCGTACTTCCTGTCGGTCGCGGTGATTGTTTCGGCATGGGATGGCTTGCATCGGACCGCCGTAGCGTGGGCGGTTTGTTGCGGTTGGGGCGTACTCGCGCTCTGCGGTGTGTGGTATGCGCGCAAGGCCATTTCGGGACCGCCGCCATTTCAGCTCACGGCGGCTGCGCTAGCGCGCGACTATGTCGGCCTGCTCGCGGCAGCGGATCGCGAAGAGTCGTAGGTGCGTCGATCGGTCAGGGATTGACTCCAGAGATGTCAATCGCTCCCATGGAAAGCGCCAGCGCGGCCGCAGCGGTGTGAGCATACGCACGCGCGTCCTCAACCTGTGTGTCGCCTTGGACGACGGCGTTCTCTTCGGTGGCCAGATCTGTATAGGTTCCGACCCCCTGCCGGTACGAACGCAGCGCCGCCTCGTAGGCCGTGTGTGCCGCCTGACTTAGAACCGTGGCGGCATCATACTCGGCCAGGCTCGTCAACAATCCATTATAGGCACGCACCACCTGTTGCGACGCGGAGTCGCGCGCGGCAGCCAGTTGTTCTTGTGCTTCCCGCGCTTTGGCGTCGGCCATGGAGATGCGACTTCGCCGCATTCCACCGTCAAAGAGCGGGACACTGAACGACAGGAGAATGCTTTGTCCGGGCCGATTAATATGCGAATAAGGCCCGCCGTCGGAGTTCAACGAACCAATATTCTGAAAGGCCTGCCCCGAGAGTTCAATCTGGGGATAGTAGGATCGCCGCTCACCCTTAAGCGCTGCTTCGGCCGCGTCCACTTTGCCGAGCGCTGCAATGACATCCGGCCGGTGAGCGAGAGCTTGATCGACCGCCTTGGACACGCTGTCGGCCGGAGCGGGCGGTAGCGGCAACTCTGCGCTGTCCAACACGTCGATTTCCGAAGCGGCAGGCACCCCGAGGGCCGCGATGAGATTTGCGCGCGCGGTTCTCTCAGCGCCCTCGGCCGCTGCCAGCGTATAGCGTGCCTGAGCCGTTTGCCTCTGCGCCTGCGCGACTGCAACGACCGTGGCGAGACCGTTATTCTGCTTGGCAACGGCCGCCTCCTGAGTCGTGAGAGCAGTGCTCAAGGCCTTCTGCGCCGCATGGAGCTTGCCGCGCGCAGCGCCTAAGTCGAAATACGCTTGCGAAACGTCGAATATGAGTTTCTGGTGGGCGCCGGTGAAGGCCACGTTGGCGACAAAAGAGTCTGCGCGAGCGGCTTGCAATTGGGCGTCGCGACGGCCGAAGTCGAACAGCAACCATTTCAACGCCAGCGCCGGAATGACTTCCCGCGAATCCGAGACGAAGTAGCCTGCCGGCACCAGGTTTCTTGGCATTGGCAACGGTGTGTGCTGAAAGCCGCCGCTCGCTTGCAAGGTAAGCTGCGGCAGATATGCGCTTTCTGCGAGGCCTATCGCCGCGGCCGCTTCACGCGCGGCTTCCCAAGCCTCCCGCGTTTTCGGGTTTTCTCTTTCTGCTAGGTCTACCAACGCCGCCAGATCGTACTGTTTCTGCGGAACCGCAAAACCCTTATCGCCGAGGGCTTCGGCGCGACGGATGGCGGATTCTGGAATCGCCCAGGGTTGCGCGGGGCTCGGCGGCGCTTGCGCGACCGCAAGATTGGCGCCGAGCAGCATGCTGAGCTCGATGGCCAGCACTTCAAGGAACGGGCGGCGCGGTCGTTGTGACTCAGCGCGCGCCGTCATGATGCACTTTGACGGATGCGGTGAGTCCCACGTGCATGGCAAAGGGGGGCGGGCCGTCGAGTCGAACCCAGACCGGGAATCGCTGCGCGACCACCACCCAGTTGAGGTCGCGGCCGACGACAGGAAGACCGGGGCCACCTTGATCAGTCGATTGCACGCCCGCGCCCAAGCTCTCTACCCGCCCTCCAAAGGCACTGTTGCTCTCGGACATGGTCCACACCGTAGCTCGATCGCCGACGGCGATTCGGGGCAACTCGGTTTCTCGAAAGTCGGCGATCGCATACCACGCATCGGACTTGATGAGACTAAAGAGCGGATGGCCGGCAACGGCAAAGGTGCCTTCCGCAATTTGCAATCCGACTACCTTCCCCGCAAACGGGGCACGCAGGGTCGTCAAGTCGTAGTTGCGCGCAGCATTGGCCTCCGCCGCCTCCGCGCCTTCCAATTGAGCTTCGAGGCTCAAGGTGTCGCCCACCGCTTGGCGCGCCTGGGTGGCGGTTCGGGTGAGTGCCTGAAGGGATGCTTCGGCAGAGGCTTCGTTCGTCTTGGCTTCGTCCAACTGCTGTTGAGTAACGAAGCCAGGTTTTACCAGCGGCTCGAGGCGCTTGCGCGTGTCCTGGGCGTACCTTAGCTGGTCGCGCGCCTTCTGTACTTGGCTCATCGCCGCTTGGACGCCGGAACCCTGGGAGGTGACTTGACGTCCCGTCAGAGCGATCTGAGCCTTGAGAGCGGCCACCTGAGCGCGCGCTTGGCGCAATTGCAATTCATATGGCACCGGATCAATGATGAGCAGCGGCGCACCCTTAGCAACGTCTTGATCGTTGGTCACGAGGATCTGGATCGTGCGTCCGCTTATCTCCGACGCCATCGCTGCGCTGTAGGCAAAAATGCGGGCATCGTGCGTGCGAGGGCGCCGATCGATCGCGAAGACGACGAGAACGCCGAGAACGATGGCCAGTCCGATTGCCACCGTTGCAATCACTTTTCCGCGAAGCGGCTTGCGTTCACTCATAGGTATCTTCTAAGACAGCCAGATCAACCACATCGCGAAGGTGCTTGCGCAGCCAATCGCCAGCATGACGACCAACGGGACGGGTATTTCCTCGAGCATTCCTAAGGCCTTGAAAATTGCGCGGGCGGCGAGCGCCAGGGCAAGACCCACCAGCGCGCAAACCATCCAAGACGGAAAATACGAGCCCAGAATATTGCGCGAGGGCGCACCGTCGCAGCCACCCAGTAAGCCCAGCAGCGGCGCCGCGCACCACAACCGCGCCGCCGGCGGATAGGACGCGCAGCCTCGTTCCGGGGAACTTGTCGCCGTGTTCATGGGAAGGCAGTGTCATCGGTTTGGCCCTCGCCAGCAGCCCCCCCTT
>DATMNH010000079.1:0-2808 GCA_035568975.1 Casimicrobiaceae bacterium | reverse complement strand
ATCAGGCCGGTGACCGCGCCGCCTTCGATCTGAGCGATCACCTGGTCCGGATGGACGGCGATCCCGCAGTCGACCGCGTAAGTGAGCTTCTCGAGCTTCGCGTGATCCGCGGTACCGGAGAGCTCGGCGACCAGTGCGACATGGCTCTCGTACAACTCCATCGACGCCACGCCGAAAGCCCGGTCGGGTCCAGGTCTCACCTCGTAACGCGCTTCTTTCGCGGCGCGCTCGAGCACCGCACGCTGCCGCGGCTGCTTGTCGAGCATGGCGAGACGGAACGCCAGCGGACCCTGTCCCGCGGCGTGTGCGAGCTCGTCGACGAAGCTCTCGATGGCGAAGGCGTTGAGCGCGTTGCTGACCGAGCGCCAGTAGCCGACACGGATGCCGACCTCCTGGATGACCGTGCGCAGGTCGAGGTTCGGAATGTCGTAGGTGAAGTCGACAATGCCCTCGGTCATGAACCCGTCCTTGCCGTCCTTCACCACGCCGGGAAACAGGCGATTGGTGATGGAGGGCGAGATCATCTTGTGGGTGAATGCAGAGATCCGGCCGTCCTCGAGCGCTGCGCTCAGAAGGTGCAGACTCGGCGGACGGTAGAAGTCGTGGGTGACGTCGTCTTCGCGCGTCCAGATGAGCTTGACGGGAGTGCCGGGCATTGCCTTGGCGATCCCGACGGCCTGACCGATGAAATCGACGTCCAGCCGACGGCCGAAGCCTCCGCCGATGAATTGCGGATGGATGCGCACCTGATCGGGCCGGACAGCGGCCGTCTTTGCGGCGATGGCTTGGGCACCCTGCGGATACTGCGTGCTCGCCCAGACGTCGACGCCACGGGACGATACGAGCGCCAGGCAATTCGGCGGCTCGAGCGTCGCGTGCGCGAGCATCTGCGACGTATAGCGCGCCTCGATCGGCTTCGTCCGGGCGAGCACCGTGGTGGCGTCACCTGTCTGCTTTATAACCGCTCCGGGACGGTCCTTCGCCTGCTCCAGTGTCGCGTAGATCGCCGCGGTGTCGAGGGTCGCACCAGGCCCTTCGTCCCATCGAATGTCGACGTCGGCAAGCGCCGATCGCGCGGTCCAGTAATGGTCCGCAATCACGGCAACGCCCTCGCCGATGTCGACGATCTTGCGCACGCCGGCTCGCTTTTGCGCTTTGCTTGCGTCGAACGAGCCGACGCGTCCGCCGAGAACAGGGCACGTGGCCAGCGCTGCGTGCATCATGCCCGGTTGCTTGACGTCCAACCCGAAGACCGTTCGACCGCGCGCCTTGTCCGCCCCGTCGAGGCGCGGCAGCGGCTTGCCGATAACGCCGAACTCGGCGACCGATTTCAGCGTTACGTCCTGGGGTACGGGCGAACGAGCAGCCGCGGCTGCTAGCGCGCCATAGGGGAGGCTCTTGCCCTTGTGTAACACCTGCCCGCCGGACGCGCTGCACTCGCTCGCGGGCACCTTCCAGCGTGCCGCGGCGGCCGACACCAGCATCGTGCGCGCCGTAGCACCGGCTTTCCGGAGTGGGTCCCACGCATCGCGAATGCTGGTACTGCCGCCGGTGATTTGCGCGCCCATCAGCTTGTTGATGTAAACGGGGTCGGGCGGCGCTTCCTCGATTGCGACGCGCGATGGATCGACGGCCAGCTCTTCGGCCAACACCATCGTGAGCGAGGTGTGCACGTCCTGGCCCATCTCGTTGCGCGAACAGACGAGCGATACCCGGCCATCGGCATGCACGCCGACCCAGGCATTGGGCTTGAACGCGCTGGTCGCAGCGGCGACTTCGCGCGTCGACACGAACTCGACACCCAGCAGCAATCCCCCACCGGCCAACGCCGATACCTTAAGGAATTGCCGCCTCCCAAGATCGGTGTGCGAGCCCATCACGCCTCCAGCGCCTTGGCCGCCTCGTGAATCGCCAGCCGTATCCGTCGATAGGTCCCGCAGCGGCACAGGTTGAATTGCATCCCCTGATCGATATCGGCATCGCTCGGCCGGGGATTCTTGGTCAGGAGCGCGGTGGCGGCCATGACCTGACCTGATTGGCAGTAGCCGCACTGAGGCACCTGGATCTTGTCCCAGGCGCTCTGCACAGCCCCGGCGACGCGGCCCCGCAGACCCTCGATCGTGGTGATTTTCTTGCCTTGCACTGCCGACAGTGGCAGCAGGCACGAGAACGTGGGGACGCCATCGACGTGAACCGTGCATGCACGGCACAGCGTCTTGCCACAGCCGAATTTCGTTCCTGTCATGCCGAGGTTGTCGCGCAGTACCCAGAGCACCGGTGTGTCCGGCGTGGCGTCAACGCTCACAGTCTTGCCGTTAAGATCAAGTTGAGTCATGGTTCAGTTGGCACCTGATTGAGACCCGGCCCGCAAGCCCAGCAGCGCGACTGGCATCCGGTTCTTAACGCTGTTTGGGCGAGTTAACCAAGTCGTCGAGCTGTTTTAGCGCCGCGGCGTCTTCCGGACTGATGGCTGCGTTGCCGCAGCGGGGATCCGTCCTCTGCAACGCGCCGCTCATCGCCCGCGTCACGGGGATCGGCGCGCAACCGTGGTCCGTTTCGCACACGGAGTCCCACTCAGGGCGCGCCTGGACATGGCACCCGAAGCAGTTGCCGTCGAAGCGGTTGACGACTTCGGCGAAGCCTCGACGGCGAATGCGCGTGCCTTCGTTCGAGACGTCGAGCTCGAAGTATTCCCAGTCGTGGGTGACCGGATTCGCGCCCTTGTCGAGCTTCACCATCGCTTCGCCCGGAACGAGCTGGATCACCGAGCCGGGGGGATAGACGGCGCCGTTCTTCGCATTGGCCGCG
>DATMNH010000078.1:0-2863 GCA_035568975.1 Casimicrobiaceae bacterium | reverse complement strand
CGCTGATCATCAGCTCTACAGTTTTGCGAGACAGGATTCGCTTGCCCTGGAGCCCCGCGGGTCGGTCAAAATCCCCCGGGTATGGTCACCTGAAACTCCCCCACCTGATGATCACCGGCAACGGCACTGAACAGCGGTAGCCGGTCAGGCAGGACGTTTATTTTCGTTCCCTTTTATCGAGCAAGGGGACTGGGAGTTGAACGTCTTGAAGGCACATCTGCAAAGCACCGTATTTACATTACTTGATCGCAACGCCAGCCAGCGCGAGATCCACAGGCTGACGGGTATCGATCGCAAGACGATCCGGCGTTACCGAGCGCTGCGGGCTGGTTCGGAGGCAAATTCCCCCGGGGTGACCGCCGGCTCGGCGGGCGCGGACGACCAAATTCCCCCACCCCGACCACCGGCTTTTGGGGTGTCGGAAGCGACAGCCGCCAGCAGCCTGGCCCGCTCGGCCTGCGAACCATATCGGGCGTGGATCGAAGAACAGGTCCGCCTGAAGCGGAATGCACAGGCGATTTACCAGGACCTGGTCGATCAATTTGGCTTTCCGTCCAGCTACCAGAGCGTCAAGCGGTTTGTGCGCACGTTGCGGCACACCGACCCCGAGCAGTTTGATCGCCTTGAGTTCCTCCCTGGCGAGGAGGCTCAGGTCGACTATGGCGAGGGTGCGCCGACGGTTGATCCCAAGAGCGGCCGGTACCGCCGCCCCCGCCTGTTCGTGATGACGCTGCGCTACTCGCGGCGCAGCTTCCGGCGGGTGGTCTGGCAATCTAGCCAACAAGTCTGGGCGCAGCTCCACGAAGAGGCGTTCCGGTATTTTGGCGGGGTCCCCAGCTATGTCGTGCTCGACAACCTGAAGGAAGGCGTCCTCAAGCCGGATTTGTACGAGCCCCAGCTCAACCCGATTTACAGCGCGATGCTGGCTCATTACGCCGTGGTCGCCGATCCCGCGCGGGTGGCCGATCCCAATCGGAAAGGATGCGTCGAGAATGCGATTCAACATACCCAGGGCACCGCGCTGGCCGGACGGCGCTTCGAGACGCTGGAAGCCCAGAACGAGTTCTTGAGGCACTGGGAGGAGAATTGGGCCTCCAAGCGCATCCACGGCAGCACGCGCCGTCAGGTCGAGGCCATGTTCCAGGAGGAGAAGCCGCACCTGCGGCCGCTGCCTGTTGCGCCGTTCCGCATCTTCACTGAAGTCGTTCGGACGGTCTGCGACGACACCACCGTACGCGTCGACAACAGCTATTACGCCGCGCGGCCCGCACCCATCGGCAGCCAAGTCGTGGTGCGCATCTACACTTCCATGATCGAGATTCGTGATCGCCACACCCATGCGCTGCTGCGTGTTCATCCCCGGATGACGCACCCCGGTTCGGTCGTCCTGCCGACCAGCGAACGGCCGTTCAATCCGTCGCGGCAAACCGCCGTGCTGCTGGCGAGCGCCGAGCGCATCGGGCCGCAGACCAGGGCACTGTGCCAGCAAGTGTTCGACACCGAGGGGCGCCCCGGACAGCGCGCGATGTGGGGCATTGTCAGGCTGGGCCGGAAGTATCCGGCACGGCTGGTCGAGCAGGCCTGCGCGCACGCCATCGGCAACCGCATCTACCGTTACAAGCACGTGCGTGCGACCGTCGAGCGGTTGTTCGAACAGGCGATCGCGCAGGTTGGAGCGACGCCACAGCCGGCATCGCCGCTCACCCAGGATCATCCGCTGATCCGCGCCGCCGCCGAATACGGCGACCTCTTCAGCCACGCTGTGCGGCACGACGCCGACGACAATAGCCGACAGGCCGGGGCTCACGACGACCGTGCTCCTGCAATCCGCGCTCGTGGCGCCTGCGCAACCCCGGCCAGCTCCGGCGCCACGAGCGCTCCCGCTGTGCCTTCTCACCTCAAACTGGAGACCCAACCACATGATGACCATGCCGGAAATTGAGCGTTGCCTCCGACAGCTGCGCCTGTCGGGCGTCCGCGACACGCTGCAGACGCGTGTACTGCAGGCGCAGGGCGCCAACCAGCCCTTCCTCGAGACCTTCTCTCTGATCCTGCAGGACGAACTGGACCGTCGTCAGTCCCGCCTTATCGAGCGACGATACCGGCAATCCGGGCTCGGCGAAAAGCTGACGCTCGCCGAGTTCGACTGGTCCTTCAATCTCAAATTGCCGCGCCAAACCTGCTTCCAGCTCCATACCCTGGCGTTCATTGCCGCCGGCGAGAACGCGCTGCTCGTCGGCAAACCTGGCACCGGGAAATCCCACATCGCCAAGGCGATTGCCTATCAGGCGATCCTGCAAAGCCACAAGGTCCAGTATCTTGAGACCGACGACTTCTTCCACCGCTACGCCCTGAACTCCCCGGCGCAACGCGAGGTCCGACTGCGAACCATCATCGACTGCGATCTCCTCGTGCTGGACGATCTGTTCCTCGCAAGCGCCATCCCCGACGCCGCCGGCGCATTGCTGCAGACCCTGATCCATCAGCGCTACAAACTGCGCCGCAGCGTCATCGTCACCTCTAATCGCGTCGTGCAGGACTGGGGGACATATCTGGGGGACAACACCATGAGCACGACGATCCTCGATCGCCTGATGCACCACTGCCACCTGCTCGAGTTCGATGGACGAAGCTATCGCCTCAAAGAGGCCGCTGAAGCCCTTGCCCGCGAAACAATGTCAAACTAACAATCCACTTCTGTCCTGCCTTGGGGGTGGAGGAGTTTGACTGACCCTACCCGGGGGAGTTTGAAGTGACCCGCGGGGCCCTACCCTCCCAAACGCTGTTAACTTCATGGGGCATGCCTCCGAACACGAGCTCTGGTGTCGCGTTAACGGCTGATGACCGCTTCGTGGCCTGGTTC
>DATMNH010000077.1:0-7901 GCA_035568975.1 Casimicrobiaceae bacterium | reverse complement strand
CGCCATTCCGAACCTCACCGTGATCCGTCCCGGCGACGCCAACGAAACCGCGATCGCGTGGCGCGTCGCCGTGGAGACGCGCGATCGTCCGGTGCTGCTGGTCTTGAGCCGTCAGGACGTGCCGACGCTGGATCGCAGCCGTTACGCGTCCGCTGACGGCCTGCGCCGCGGAGCTTACGTCCTATGCGATGCGCAAGGCGGAGTGCCCGACCTGATCCTGATCGCCAGCGGCGCCGAAGTCGGCTTGATCGTTGCCGCTGCCGAGCGTTTGAGTGCCGAGGGTTTGGCGGCGCGCTGTGTCTCGATGCCCAGCTGGGAGCTCTTCGACGCTCTGCAACAAGCCGACCGCGACGCCGTATTGCCGCCGTCGGTGCGCGCGCGGCTGGCAGTCGAAGCGGCGGCGGCGCAGGGTTGGCACCGCTATGTCGGCGACGCGGGTGACGTATTGAGCGTCGAGCGCTTCGGCGCCTCCGCGCCAGGCGACGTGCTGTTGCGCGAATACGGCTTCACCGTCGACGAGGTCTGCAAGCGCGCACGGGCGCTTCGTCACTGAAGCTAGCCGCACGTGGCGACTGTCGCTTCGTTCCCGTGCGACAAGGCTGTCGTCGGTGCGGCGACGGGTCGCACGCCCTGCACGAGAAACGCGGAGCCGTGGATTCTCGCCACGACGATACTGGCGTCGAGCATGGTGTTCATCGACGGCACCGTGGTCAATGTCGCGCTGCCGGCGCTGCAGCGGGCCTTGGGCGCGACACTGGGCGACGCGCAGTGGATTGTCGAAGCGTACGAGTTGATGCTCGCCGCGCTGCTGCTGGTGGGCGGAGCCGCGGGCGACCGCTTCGGGCGCCGCCGCGTGTTCGCGATCGGCGTCGCGGTTTTCACCATCGCTTCCGTTGGCTGCGGTCTTTCGGGTCGCGTCGGAGCACTCATCGCCGGCCGAAGCCTGCAGGGCGTCGGCGGCGCCTTGCTGGTACCGGGCAGTCTGGCGCTCCTCAGTGCGTCGTTCGATCCGGAACGGCGTGGTCGCGCGATCGGCATCTGGTCGGGATTCACCGCCATCACTGCGGCCTTGGGCCCGGTCGTGGGCGGCTTTCTTATCGACCACGGGTCGTGGCGCTATGCGTTCTTTATCAACGTGCCCCTGGCGCTGGCCGTGTTGGTATTGACGTTCCGCTACGTTCCAGAGAGTCGCGGCGAATCGTCACGCGGGCCGATCGACTGGCTCGGCGCAGTGCTGGCCGCGACCGGTCTGGGCGGCATCGTTTATGCGCTGATCGAAGCGCAGTTCGCCGGGTGGAGCAACCGAACCGTGCTGGGCTCGCTGGCGCTTGGCGTGTGCGCCCTGGCGGCGTTTCTGGTGGTCGAATGGCGCCAGAGCGCGCCCATGTTGCCGCTGCGCCTGTTTCGTTCGGCTGATTTCGCCGGCGCGAACCTGCTGACCCTGCTTCTCTACGCCGCACTGGGTGGAAGTCTCTTTTTTCTTCCGCTGAATCTTATCCAGGTGCAGGGCTATTCGACGGTTGCGGCGGGCGCGGCATTGCTGCCCTTCGTATTGCTGATATTCGTCTTGTCGCGCTGGGCGGGCGGCCTGGTCGACCGTCACGGCGCCAAGCTGCCGCTGATTATCGGTCCCGCCATTGCAGCATGCGGATTCGCGTCGTTCGCGATACCGGACGTCGGCGGTGGCTACTGGACTACTTTTTTCCCGGCCGCGCTGGTGCTTGGGTTCGGGATGACATTGACCGTTGCGCCGCTGAGCACGACGGTCATGGGATCCGTGGCTTCGAATGCGGTCGGCGTGGCTTCGGGCGTCAACAATGCGGTTTCGAGCGTGGCGGGCTTGCTGGCCATCGCCAGCTTCGGCATGGTCATGTCCCTCACGTTTGACGTCGACCTTAACGCGCGCCTGGCGGCCGCCGGCTTGTCGCCGGAGATCGTTACCGCGGTGGAGTCGCAACGCAGCAAGTTGGCGGCGATCGAGGTTCCATCGAACGTCAGCCCGGCGGCGCGCGCTTCGATCGAAGGTGCGGTCAAGGCGGCCTTCGTCGCCGGATTCCGCCGTGTCATGCTGATCGCCGCGCTGCTCGCGCTGGCAAGCGCGGCAAGCGCATGGCTGATGATAGGACGCGGAAGCGGAACGCCCGCGAGCGTGCGGCACGGCGCCTGAAACCTCTCGCGCTGACGGGCGCAGATTCGCGCCAGCCCCATTCCCGTCGTTGGCTGGTTGCAGTCCGCGATCAGGACTTTACAGCTCGCGTTGTTGCACTCGTCGAGGGCCTTCTTTTTCGCTTCCTGCGCCGTCGATGCCGTGCATCGAGCAACCTTTGTGCCCAGGATCCAACACACACGGCCGGTCGCCGCTACGACGATTCGATCGTTGGCTTTGTGAGCGAGCGGACGTAGGCGTCGGCCGCTTTCTTGATCGCTTCCGCCTGGGTGGGACAGGCATGGATAACGCGGGCGAGGGTCTTGAGGCCGATCCGCGCGACCATCGCCAGCGTAATCTCGTTGATCAGCTCACCCGCATGGCGGGCGACGATGGTCGCGCCGAGAATTCGGTCGGTCCTTTCCTTGACGTGGATCTTCACGAAGCCGGTCTCCTCACCGTCGGCGATCGCCCGGTCCACGTCATGCATCGGTATGGTGAAGGTTCTCACAGGGATGTCCCGATCGCGGGCCTCGCGGACGTAGAGGCCGACGTGGGCGATCTCGGGATCGGTGTACGTGCACCACGGAATCGTCAACGCGCTCAACCGCCGGTGGCCGAGCGAAAGCGCGTTATGCACCGCGATGTGTGCGGAAGCATCGGCGGCGTGAGTGAACTTGTGCTCAAGGCAGGCATCCCCCGCGGCGTAGATGCGCGGATTGGTGGATCGCAGGAAATCGTCGATCCTGATACCGGTGGTGGCGTCGCAGTCGACGCCCGCAGCATCCACATTGAGGCGCTCGACGTTGGGCAAGCGGCCGGTGCCGGTCAGAATCGCATCGACAGTCACGGTGCTTTGATAGTCGTCGCTGACGAGATCGACGAGCTTCTGTCCGCCTTCCGTGCGCACTCTCACCACCTCGGTATTGAGCCTGACGTCGATGCCGTCGCGTGCAAAGGCATCCGAAAGAAGTTGCGCCGCGTCGCGTTCTTCCTTGGGCAGGAAAAGCGGCAGGCTCTGTGCAATGGACGTGCGCGCGCCGAAGCGGCAGAACGCCTGCGCGAGCTCGCAGCCGAGCGGTCCGCCGCCGATCACCAACAGGCGGCGAGGCAGTTCGCTTAGGTCAAATACGTTTTCGTTGGTCAGGTAGCCTGCCTCGACCAGGCCGGGGATCGACGGCGTGTCGGGTCGCGCGCCGGTGGCGACCACGGCCTTTCTGAAAAGGAGCTTGGTGCCGTCCACCGAGAGCGCGTCGCCTGCGGTGAAATGCGCTTCACCCAGAAATACATCGACGCCGGCGGCACTCAGACCTTGAACCGAATCGACCCGGCTCACCCTGGCGCGGATGCGGCGCATGCGTTGCATCAGTAACGGAAAATCGACGCGGATATCGGCGGGAACTTGCGCGCCGTAGTGTTCGGCATTGCGCATCTCGGCATAAAGCCGGGATGTTCGGATGATCGCTTTCGAAGGGATGCAGCCGACGTTCAGGCAACTGCCGCCGAGCAGCGCTCGCTCGACGAGCGCGACTTTTCTGCCCATCGACGCCGCCGCGCGCGCCGAGACCAGTCCCGCCGGACCGCCTCCGACGACGACCAGATCGTAGCGGCCCGCGGGCTTCGGGTTGCGCCATGCCGACGGGCGTACATTTTCCGTTCGCTCCTGCTCGTACACATCCTGAGGGGGCGTCGCGCTTGGCATGCTGCGTTGCTGCATGTGAACGGATCCAGGGAAGGAAGGAGCGGCTACAGCCAACCGCCGCGAAACCCGGCGCGGCGCAAACCAGTGCGGATATGAAGGCAGTCGCGCATCAGGCGCCAGATCAGCCCGGTGCGATGGTTTTCGATCATCATGACCACGACGCCCTGGTCGAGCCCGAAGTTGCCGGCCGATGCCCAGGCGCGATGGTCGGCGCTTGCGAGACTTGGATTGAAACCGCTGGCGTAGCGTGACGCGGGCAGCATCTCGGGATAGCGCAGTTGCATGCTGCGCGCCGCGTCCAGCGCGATCTCCGGCGCGAACGGCAACGATGCAAGCGACGCCCATCCGGCGACGGTGCCGTCGTCAGGCCCGTAGGGCACGCCGCGCGCGGCATAGCCGAACAGGCGCCGCGGCTTGCCGATCCTATCGGGCAATTCGTCGCTCGGCCCGTCGCACGCGGTGAGGCCCCAGCAATGTTCGTCGTAACCTGCGAATTCGTTCGGGTTGCGCCGGGCGTACTCGCGCTGGATGAGCGTCGCGCGCCGGCTGTTCTCGAAATAGTCGCAGCGCTTCTCGCGCATGAAGCGATCCTGGATTCCGCGAAAATCGATCCATGCATGTGAGAACTGGTGCACGAATAGCGGCCCGCCGTACAGAAAATCATAGCCGTACAGGTTCTCCCACTGGTAAGTCGCTGTCCACGCGTGGTAACAGTCGCCTTCGAGCGGATGGGTCGGCGAGCCCAGCGCCAGCACGTAAAGCACGATCGCCTCGTTGTAGCCCTCCCATCCGTAATGCAGGAATCCGCACTCCGGCTTCCAGCCTTGCCTGAGCGTCTCGCCGCCGTCCTGCGCCCATCGCCAGTCGATTCGGCGAAACAGCATGTCGACGATTTTACGCAACTCGATTTCGTCAGCAGTGTTGGCATCGAAGTACATATTCGCGGTCAAGGCACCGGCGATCAGCAGCGCGGTATCGATCATCGACAGCTCCGAGCGCCAGACGCGCGCGCCGGTGTGGAAGTCGAGAAAGTGGTAGTAGAACCCCTTGTAGCCGGTTGCCTCGGCACCGCCGCTTTGATCGCTGTCCCGGAAAAAACGCAGCGCGGCGAGGCTGCGTTGCACGGCGTCGGCTCGCGCGAGCCAGCCGCGTGCCACTGCCACCGGATAGCACGCCAGCGCGAATCCGACGACCGCGATACTGACCGGCGAATTCGCACGAGAATTATCGGCGATCAGGCCGTTGGCCGGATTCGCTGCCTGCGGGAAATAGTCGAACGCGGCACGCTGCAGCCGGTCGAGCAAAGTTTCGTCGGTTGACCCGGACGCCGGAGTCATATGCGTTTCTCGACGATATCTCGCCCGCTGCGCGGAGTTGCTCGTCCGAGGGCACCCTTTGAAATCGTCATCGGATGAGGCTTGCTCACCGGTTCGGCCAAGGTGATCCACGTCGGAGCATGATCGCCGGCCCGATCCCGGCGACGATACTCGATGTCCATATTGGCGTCCTTCAACCTGAAGCCCAGCGCAGTGCCGAGCAACAAAAAATCCATTCGGAGACCCCCCATTGCGGCGAGAGGCGATCCCGTAGTCCCGTTGCGCATAGATTACCTCGTAGGGTCGAGGTGACGTGTCAAACGCTATGTCGCGGCTTACGCGCTACTCGGAACCGACACCGCGCTGACTTAGTCCAACGCTGCTAAGCTAAAGCGTGGCCGGTTGTCGAAGGTCGGTCTTGCGGGCGCGCCACGTGGCTGCAGTGAGCCTCTTCCAGGGCGTTTCGAAGGGATGCACCGCAACCGGTTCGGCCCGAAGGCTACGCATTCTTGCGTAGCGCTCATGTCAAGTCATAGGTTCAAACATGTTTTTACAACTTTTCCGATACGCCGCATTTGCTGTGCTCACCGTCCCGATGTTGGCGAATGCACAGCTATCGGCACCGCCTGCGACCTATCGGCCGGACGGCCCGAACAAGGCACAAATCGAACCGGCGCTGCTGCTCCCCCCGGGTACCGCGGCGCGTCGCATCGTCTTGTCTACCCCGACCAGTGCGGAGCGCGAGGCATTGACGTCGAAATTCGCCACCGCGACTTCCCGGGATGGCATCACCCTCAAGCGTCGTCGACTGAACATTGGCTTCGCGCGACAGGTTCCCCCCGCGCAGGGAGCATTTGGTTTGTCCGATCTTGCCTGGTCTCCGACGGAGAGTGGTCAGCAGGCGGCACAGATCATTCTTACATCCTCTGGAGCGGCCGCGATTCGGATCGGCGTTATCTTTACTGGAGTACCGGCCGCGCTCGAGGTGCGCTTCAAAGGCTCCAGCAGCACCGCGCCAGTTTTTGGCCCCTACCCGGCGGAGCTTGCTCGTCAGTCCATTTACTGGTCGCCGGTGCTCGAAGGCGAGACGGGAATGATCGAGCTCACATTACCCGCCGGTGAGAGTCCCGGTGCAGGCATGGTGTCCCTGCCCATGATTTCGCACTTGGTCGTTGCCGGCAATGCGCTTCGCCAGGGCGACCCTCTGGGTAGCATCGGACAGTCGGGCGCGTGCGAGGTAGACGTGGCGTGCATGTCCGCCACACTGAAGCAGCAGTCCGCCTCCGCCGTGAACGCAGTTGCCCGGCTGGTGCTGACTGACCAGGGACAGACTGTTGTCTGTACCGGAACACTGCTCAATGACTCGATTACATCCTTGACGCCTTATTTTTTTACGGCCAACCACTGTCTCGACGATGGCGGCGATGATCCCGCGGCGTCAAAAATACGGCCCGCTGCCGTCGCAGCGACGATCAATACCTACTGGTTCTTCCAGACATCGGTTTGTGGGCAGGACTCGGCCAGCAACGTCAATTTCGTCCTAGTTGCCGGCGGCGCCAAACTGCTCGGCCGCGGCGTCGATTCCGACTGGGCGCTCGTACGCCTGAACAAGGCGCCTCCTGCCGGCGCGACACTCGCTGCATGGAATGCGTCACCACTGTCGGCTCCCGGCACGGCGGCCGACGGCATCCATCACCCGGAAGGCGATCTGAAGAAATTCAGTGTGGGAACGACGCAGGGTTTCCAGGATTTCAACAATGGAAGTTATATCTCCATGCAATGGACGCAGGGCGCCACCGAGCCTGGCAGCAGCGGCAGCGGCTTGTTCACCTACAATGCGAACCAGAACTACTACGAGCTTCGTGGTGCACTGTACGGCGGCGAGTCGGCCTGTGATGCCAGGCACCGGAGCGGGACCGACGTGTATTCGCGCTTCGACGTCGCCCTTCCCATGCTGGCGCAATATCTCACGCCCACCGCCGCCAACCCCGCGAAGGAGACGCTGGTCGTCGAATACTATTACCCCGGCTTCGACGATTACTTCATTACCGCGAACCCGGCCGAGATCCAGGGGCTCGACAACGGTGCTCATCCCGGGTGGGTGCGAACCGGACTGACGTTTCTTGCCTATTCCGATCCGAGCGTCGCTCCGGCGGGCGCGACTCCCGTGTGCCGCTTTTATGTGCTGCCGCAGCTCGGCGATTCGCACTTCTATTCTGGCGATCCGGCGGAGTGCGCTGCTACCGCGATAAAGTTTGCCGGGGCTTGGCTCGAAGAAAGTCCCGCGCTTTTTTACATCCAGCTACCGAACCAGATATCCGGCGACTGTCCGGCGAATACGCGCCCAGTCTTTCGCTTCCTCAACAACGCAAATGGACTGCATCACCGCTACACCGCGGAAGTCGGAGTGCGCGATTCGATCATCAGCGATGGCGGATGGACGCAAGAAGGCTACGGCAACAGCCCGCCCGCGATACCCGTGATGTGTTCGCCTGTAAGCTGACTCGGGAGCTTCCGCCAGCTTAAAGGCGACCACTCGACCAGCGAGGTCGGGCACCTGCGGGGAGTGCCGACCTCCTCGAACAATCTTGCCAAGTCAGAGTAGCCTACAAGCGACAACGCAATCTAACCCTTGTAATCGACACAAGATGTTGAAAAATTCGGTGAGCTCAACGCACCCAAACGTGATTGGGGCCCCTCCAGGTACCCGCAAGGGAGCCGGCGTTTGTACTGGCGA
>DATMNH010000076.1:0-9089 GCA_035568975.1 Casimicrobiaceae bacterium | reverse complement strand
TCGGCCCCGAAGCTGCTGGCGAGCGCCGCGGACGGGTACTGGCTGGCGATCCGGCGGAGCAGGGCAAGCGCCTCGGCGCCGCGACCGTCGAGCGTCGTGCCCATGGATATCATTCCGAGGAGAACTCGGCGTCGCTCCCAGTTGCGCCCTTGCGGCGGCGGAACAGCGGAACCGGTCGAGCGGATGTGCTCTGGTAGTTGTCCGAGAAATCGTCCAGGCCGCCGATCGCGTCGGCAAAGTTGCGATCCGCCCGCACCGCGAACGCATCGAAGCCGCACTGCCGCAAGTAGTAAAGCTGATCGCGCAAGACGTCGCCGATTGCGCGCAGTTCTCCGCCGAAGCGATATTTGTCGCGCAGCAGTCGCGCGCTGGAATAACCGCGACCGTCGACGAATTTCGGAAAATCGATGGCGACGAGCGGCAAGCTATCGAGGTCGGCGGCGAGCGCCCCGGGGTCGTCGTCCGGCTTGAGCCAAACGCCGACATCTTTCCGCGCGACAAGGGCCTCGTGCTCCGACTTCCAAAGCGCCAGCGGCACAATCACCGCGGTTTCACCGGGAACGTCGGCCAGCGACGTGACGTCCCTCAGCAGCGTCCAGCGGTCCTCGACGATGGTGCGACCCTTAATGAGCAGAGGCATAGACGCGCGCCTTGAAGGGTTCCAGTCCCAGACGGCGGACGGTGTCGATGAAGCGCTCGTCTTCATGCCGTTTTTCGACATAGACATCGATCAGGCGGGAGACGACATCCGGCATTTCCCGCGCCGCGAAGGAGGGCCCTATCACCTTGCCCAAGGATGCGGCCTCGCCCTGGTCGCCGCCGATCGAGACCTGGTACCACTCCTCGCCGTTCTTGTCGACGCCGAGCACGCCTATGTTGCCGACATGGTGGTGCCCGCAGGCGTTCATGCAGCCGGAAATGTTGAGATCGAGCTCGCCGATGTCGTACAGATAGTCGAGGTCGTCGAACCGACGCTGTATCGCTTCCGCGATCGGAATCGACTTGGCGTTGGCGAGCGAGCAGAAGTCGCCACCCGGACAGCAGATGATGTCGGTCAGGAGGCCGATGTTCGGGGTCGCGAACCCCAGCGCCTTGAGCTCGCTCCACAGGGCCAGCAATTCCTTCTGACGCACGTCCGTGAAAATGAGGTTCTGCTCGTGCGAGACGCGCAGCTCGCCGAAGCTGTAGGCGTCGGCCAGGTCCGCGACGGCGTCCATCTGATCGGATGTCGCATCGCCGGGCGGCACGCCGGTCTTCTTGAGCGAAAGCGTCACCACGGCGTAGCCGGGCACCTTGTGCGGGAAGACGTTGCGCTTGACCCAATTGCCGAACGCGCGGTTGTCCGCGATTGCGGAGCGGAATCCGGCGTCGTCCCCGGGAAGCGTCTCGTACGGCGGCGGTTCGAAAAACGACGCTAGCCGTTCGATCTCCTCGTCCGGCACGGTCGCCGGGCCACCTCGCAGACGCTCCCATTCTGCCTCGACATGCCCGGCGAAAACCGGCAGGGTCATTTCCTTGACCAGAATCTTGATCCGCGCCTTGTAGATGTTGTCTCGCCGACCGAATCGGTTGTAGATCCGCAAGATCGCGTCAAAGTAATTGAGCACCTCCTGCCGGGGCAGGAACTCGCGGATGACGTGGCCGATGATGGGCGTGCGTCCCATACCGCCGCCGACCAGAACGCGAAATCCCACCTCACCTTCGGCGTTCCGGACCGCGTGGACGCCGATGTCGTGCACGAGCGTTGCGGCGCGATCGTTCGGAGAGCCGCTTACTGCGATCTTGAATTTGCGCGGCAGATACGCGAACTCGGGATGGAATGTCGACCATTGCCGGAACAACTCTGCGTAGGGGCGAGGGTCGACGAGCTCGTCCCCGGCGACGCCGGCGAAGTGATCCGAGGTGATGTTGCGCACGCAGTTGCCGCTGGTCTGAATGGCGTGCATCTCGACGCTCGCGAGCTCTGCCAGGATGTCCGGCACGTCCTCGAGCCTGGGCCAGTTGTACTGGATGTTCTGACGTGTGGTGAAGTGGCCGTAGCCTCTGTCATACTTGCGGCCGATGTGCGCCAGCTTGCGCAATTGCGTCGTCGACAGCAGCCCGTACGGGATCGCGACCCGAAGCATCGGGGCGTACTTCTGGATGTACAAGCCGTTCTGCAGGCGCAGCGGCCGAAATTCGTCTTCGGTCAGCTCCCCCGCGAGAAAGCGCCGCGTCTGGTCGCGAAACTGCGCGACGCGTTCGTCGACAAAGCGCTGATCGATGTGGTCGTACCTGTACACGTGGTCCCACTCGGCAAAAACCCTATGACATGGAATACTAGCTGCGAGTGCTTAGGTCGCAAAGGAATGAATAGCGCTTTATTGAGAAGTAAATGGCATATAGATGGCCTTACGTGCCGCCTCGCGAGGTGTCCAGTCCCGTGCGCCAAGGTCTGATTTTGCTCGCGCACGGCGCGCGTGACCCGCGCTGGCGCGAGCCTTTCGAACGGCTGCTCGAGCGCGTTTGCGCAAAGCGGCCCGAGCTCGCTGTCCGCCTCGCATTTCTGGAACTAATGTCCCCTGATCTTTTGACTGCCGGCGAGGAGTTGGTGGCTACCGGGTCCAAGGCCTTGCGGATCGTCCCCGTCTTTTTCGGACAAGGGGGTCATGTGCGTGACGATGTACCGGTGCTGATCGAGGCGCTGCGAAAGCAGTTTCCAGGGGTTGGCGTGACCTTAGGTCGTGCTGCGGGCGAGGACGGCGGGGTCATCGATGCCTTGGCAACGTTTTGCATTCGCGAGCTGGACGCACCATGAAAGCGCCTGCCTGCGATACTAGACATAATATAAATTATGCGCAATATGACATCGGATGGGCAATCTTGACGTTACGCAGCAATTAAGCGTTGTAATGATCTGATTATTATATAATCCTGGCGTGCCACCTCGTTGGCGGCCGCTGAACTACGCGCGTCTCTATGGCTCAGGTCGCCGCCGAATTCCGAGCCGCCGCCCGATCGTGCCGATCGCACCCATAGGGAGACGGTAGCCTGCCGACATCGCTTCCGTCGAATCACTGTGAGAAATCGAACGCCGCGGTGAGATCGCCCGCCTTGGGGCGGACGCCCGGCAAGGGTTCAAGCGCGAAGCGACGGGTAATGAATTTGAGGATCGAGGTCGTGTCGTACTGGGTATGGTCGATGTAGTGCCGCCTGGCGTAGGGAGAAATGACGAGCGCCGGAATACGCGGACCTGGTCCCCAGCGATCGCCGGCGGGCGGCCTGACGTGGTCCCAGAATCCCCCATTCTCGTCGTAGGTCACGATGATCGCGGTCGACGCCCAAAGGGGGCTCGCCTTGATCCTGGCGATCAGCTCCGCGATATGAATGTCGCCCGACAGGACATCGGTGTACCCGGCGTGCTCGTTGAGGCTGCCTTGGGGCTTATAGAACGCGACCTGCGGCAATTCGCCGCGATCGATACTTGCGGCCAGTTCGGTGTAATCCTTGATGTGCGCGCCGCGGTCTGCCGTGCCGGGCGCGAACCGCGCGAAATAGTTGAACGGCTGATGATGCGCCACGAAATACGGTGCGCCGTCCGCCTTGCTGTAGATGATCTTTCTCGGTGCACCAGGGTCCTGCATTCCGTCCTGCAGCGCCAGATTCCAGGCGCCCGCGTACCACACCCACGATATGCCTCTCGCGGACAGAGTGTCACCGATGGTTTTAGCGGACTGCGGCGGAAGTGGATGTTTCGAGACATCGGCGAGTCTCGCGTCGCCGCCTTTTGCCGGCGGGATGTTGGAAGGCTGATACGGCGGCTGCGTGGTGTTGACCGACCACCCGTCGGAGGTCACATCACCGTCGACTACGAATACGGGCGGCCCATCGAGGACCGACGCCGGCGATTCCGGCTTGCGCTTCAGAAACCGTCCGTTGAGCTGTGCGCGCAGATTCGCCGGGGCATCGCGATCTTCCGGTGTGCAAGCGCAAACGAGCCAGAAATGGTTGAGGTACGAGCCTCCGAACGCGCCTGTGAAAAAATTATCTGCGAGAGTGTATTCCTGCGCCCACGTCCACATCGGGAGTCGCGAGCCGTCGTAATAGCCCATCGGGAGGGCGCCGGCGTCGGACGCGGCGACATAGCGATCGAGCCGGCCGTCGTCGATCTGCTCCTGATTCTGGTAGAACTTGTGCACGAGGTCGCGCGTAGCCACCGAGAGTGGCAGGCTGATCGGCGGAGCGTCGATGCGGAATGGCCGGTTCGGCAGGTCCTTGGGAAACGCAGGGTCGGGATCCTTTCCCTTCCACACCGGCGGCAAATGGGGCAGCGCCCTGCCGTCGTTATCGACCTGCATGTACTGCTCCGGCGTTGCATTGCCGATCCCGTTCGCTCCCGGAAACAATCCGTAGAGATTGTCGAAGCTGCGGTTCTCGGCGTAGATCACGAGGATGTGCTGGATCTTTTCGAGGTCCGTCGAGGTGGTTCGCGAGGGTTGCGGTGCGCAGCTCGCCAGCGCGGCTGCGAACAGTGCAATGCGACCGGTCCTGGCCGCAATGCCGGTTCTCATTCAGGGCGCCCGACGCGGCCGGGAAGCGGCGGCTGCCATAACTCGACCTTGTTGCCGTCGGGATCGAGAAACCAGCCAAAGCGCCCGTACTCATGCTCTTCGATCTCGCCGACCACCTGCCCTCCTCCCAGGTGCACCTGACCCAGCGCTTCGTCGAGATCGTCGACGATCAGGTTGAACATGAAGGGATGATCCGACGGCGCAAAATAATCGGTATTGGCGGGAAACGGGCTCCACACGGTAAAGCCGTTTGCCGGCATGGCTTGCGGCGGGAACTCGATCGAATTCTTGCCGTCGCCGACGCCGAGCCACTGCGAATACCAAGCAAGCAATTTCTCGGGAGCGGGCGATTTGAAAAACAGCCCTCCCAGACCAAGCACCTTTGCCATTCGCTGCCTCTATGCCAGTTTAATTTCCGTCCGGATCGTGCCGGCCCGCTCATGCCGTGCCGTTAACGCGATTTGATCGCCCGTACGACCGCGCACTACCCATTCGATCTTCGCACGATCGTCGGTCACGTGGTAGTCCGGCCAGAACGATATTCCGGTGTGTTTGTACGCCTTGCCTTCGAGCTGCCCGAACTCTTCGCGCCGCTTTCCGCTGATCAGTTCGGCACCAGGCGGAAGTGAAATTTCCGCGATGACGCCGCGAACTACTTTGCGCTCGAGTGCCCGTTTGCTCACGTAGCTCGGCAGCCATCCGGTATTCTGGACGACGAGCCTCACCAGCCAGGTGTCCTTGCCTGCGGCTTTTGCTTCCGCGGCAAGCAACTCGAGCTTGGGCGAAAGAAGCGCCTGCCAAACCAGCCACTTCGGAAACCTGGCGACCTCGCGCTCGAGAAACTGGAGTGGCGGGTTGCCGAAAGCGTGGAAACGATTCCACCCGCCGATCTCCACCGCGCCCAGATCCGGGTGGTCGAAGGCTTTCCAATCGACATGCGCCATTCCGCCGAGCTTGGCTTCGTTCCAGCGAAAAATTTTCAGGTCGTCGTCGATCGAATGATCGCGAAACCAGTCGATGTAGAGATATTTTTCGATGCCCGCCTCGCGCATCGGGCTCCAGATCTCCACTACCCAGCTGAACATGCCCAGGTGCTCGTAGATCCAGTCGAAGGACCCGCCGATGACATGCTTCGGATGGTAACGAAACTCGTGGTAGACAGAGATGTTGGGATAGCCGGTGATCTCTGTCCCTTTGGCGCCGACCTTCTGAAAATGCCAGAGGTCCTCGGCGTGCATGTCGGTGTCGGGAAGATGATCGAACGGACGGAGCAGCACTCCGCTCCAGGTGTGAAACGCGACGCCACCGCAGATGTTCGGATGCGAGCTGATGAATTCGACAATCGCGCGGACCTCCGGCTCGGAGGTCGGAAATGGACCGGCACCCAGCTGCTCGTACTCTTGCCGCCAGTTGGCTGGAAAATTCCTGTTTAAGTCAATACCTTGAGCACGCTTCTTGACCTTTAAGGTGAAGCCGTCGAAGCCCTCGAATCGGCCCTCTGGCAAGATTCGATAGTACTTTCCGCCAAGCTCGGTCGGATCGCGCCGCACCATCAGGCGCGGCTCATCGGGATGCGACTTCCAAAGCCCGTTCGGGTCGGCAATTCGCATCTGCAGGATGCGACCATCGCCGTCGATGTCTTCGACCGTCAAGCCTTCGATCGGCTCTTCGTCATAGGGGTAGGCTCGAGTACTGGACCGCACCCACTTGGGTCGATCGGCCAGCGCCCATTCCGCTCCGTCGGGATTGATGCGGGGACAGATGTAGAAAACGCGGGTGTCCAGCGCGCGCGTGATCTCGGCATCCCTGCCGTACTCGATGACCAGTTGATTCAGAAAGTACAAGCTGGCGACCGACGCCGCGACCTCGGTCGAATGGATGTTGCCGTCGACCCAGAATGCTGGCTTGTCGATGGCGGCGCCGGTCGCTCGATTCGTGGCGCTGACCACCCAGATGTCGCGACCTTCGTGGCTCTTGCCGATCGATTCGAGCGATATCAGCTCCGGATGCTCGGCGGCGAATGCATGAACAAGCTCAGTCAGCTCTGAGTAACGGACAAAGCGGTCAAATCGGATGGCGGGCATCGGTTAGCGCTATCGCAAACAAAGCGCGAAGTGTGGCGGGCTTGACCGCCGCGAGTCAACCGCAAAGCATGCGATTTTGCCGCGGCGCTTGTGCAAGTCCAGAGTCCGGCGCGGCAACGCGCCATGCTCTGGTCCGACGATGACGCCACAATACGCAGCGGCTACTGCATCAGCCGATCAAATGCCGGCATACCACTCGTAACCCTGATCCTCCCAGTAACCGCCTTTGCCGCCGGCGATCTTTGCAAAGCTGTCCACGAGCTCGATGCGCATGACGTACTTGGCATGCTTGTATCCGAGTTGGCGCTCGACGCGAAGGCGGATCGGGGCCCCATTGGCGATCGGCAGCGCCTTGTCGTTGAGCTCGTAGGCAAGAATGGTTTGCGGATGGTAAGCGTCGTCCATGTCGATGCTTTCGTAATACGGACTGGTCCCGCCGTTCTCCATCGGATCGGCGCAATGGAATACCACGTAGCGTACCGCCGCTGTCGGCCGCACGGCTGCCAGTACCGCCGTCAGCGGCACTCCCTTCCATTTGCCGATCGCACTCCAGCCTTCGACGCAATCGTGGCGAGTTATCTGCGTTCGGCTGGGAAGCGCGCGCAGGTCCTCGAGCGAAAAAATAACCGGCTTTTCGACCAGGCCACCGACTTCCAGGCCATAGCCCGCGAAGCCGCTGGACGCCAGCGCCTCGTATTGCGGGTTATCGGGCATCGCGGTTCCGTTGCTGCGAAATTCAGGGGAACGTTCGGATTCCGGAAACTCCTGCGCCATGGACTTGCGCGGCAGGATGGCGCGCTGGGCGTTGCGGGTAAGGCCCTCGGTATTGCTCAAAAGCCTTGGAAACCATTCCGTTCGCGACAGCTTGTCACAGCCCGCGACCAGAACCGCCCCCGCGCCGGCGAGCGCGCGAAAGAACAGCCTTCGGTGTGGATGAAATTTACTGGAATTCATTTGCTGACCTCCGCGTCGACCTTATAGCGGCCGGTAATCATCGAGCGCAAGTTGTTCCACAAGCCGGTGATGATCACTTCGAAGACGTGAATCAGCACGAAGGCGACCAGCAGCCAGGCAACGATAAAATGGATCGTTCGCGCCGACTGACGTCCGCCGAAAATATCGACCCAGCCCGGCCACAGCGTGTCGAAAGCCGGAGACATCGCCAAGCCCATCAGAATCACCAGGGGCAGCAGCACGAAGATCACGATCAGGTAGGTGAGTTTCTGCAACACGTTGTAGCGCTTCGATGCCTCGCCGGAAGGATGGCGAAAGTGCAGATGATCGACGATCGACTGGCGGATCGAGCGCAGGTCGGTTCCGGTGGGCGCAAGATCGCGGGCGAGATGGCGGCTGACGATCGAGTAGGCAACATAGCAAAGCCCATTGATCACGAAGATCCAGGCGAAAAACAGATGCCATTGACGGGCCATTGCCAGCCAGCGGTCGTCCGGAATGGTCAGCCACGAAGGAAAGGCTCGTCCGACGAGATCGCCGCCCGGGCCCTTCGAGGCTCCCAACAAGCCGGTCGTGACGAACTCGTGGCCGAAGATCCGCGTTAAGCCGGTCACCCTGTCGGAGGCGTCGGTCGCCGATCCGATTTGGAGAATGGGCGGTCGGCCGGTGTACGACGACTTGCCCCAGTACAAGGCCGGATGCGCACTGAAGATATTGAGCCCGCTCATCAGCAGAATCGTCAGCGCAATGACATTGATCCAGTGCATGATGCGAACCGGCAGTGTGTGGCGATAGTAAAGGTAGTTTGCCGCCGTGCGCTCAGCATCGCTGTTTGGCTCCATGAACTTCTCCTGATATGCGATAGCAACGTGCCATGGCGATACCACGGCCAAGTGTATCGCGCGACGCACGACCGATCCAGACGCCCGCGCGCGCTCTGGCCGGGCCTGGACAATCAGGCGCGCATCCGCCTGGGCCCGCTCACGAATGCATTGTCGCGTTCGAAGAAGCGAAGCTTACGTTCGACCTCGCGGGCAATCCCGATTCGAACGCTTTCGCCGATCGCTCCCGGGCGCCGGCGCGATGCGCCCAGCCACAACGGGCCCGGGGCGCAAAGGTCGACGCCGTCGAAGCGCCGATCGATGTCCATCGCCATCGCCAGGCGGCCGGGGCCGCGGGCAAGGTCGAGCAACCGCTGGGTTCCGCGATAGCGTTGCATCGACCGCAGGCCCTCCAGCGGCTCGAGCGCGCGCAGCAGGACTCCTGCTCCCACGCCTGGCGCTTCGCCACTGACGTTGATCGCGAACCAGCACCCATAGACGAAATAGACGTAGGCATGTCCGCGCTCCAGAAACAGCGAGTTGTTGCGAGCCGTGCGGCCACGGAACGCGTGTGCCGCCGCGTCGCCGATAACGTAGGCCTCGGTCTCGACGATGCGGCCGGCGATGCGCTCCCGCGGATGGTCGTGGACCAGTATCTTGCCGATCAGATAGCGTGCCAG
>DATMNH010000075.1:0-7548 GCA_035568975.1 Casimicrobiaceae bacterium | reverse complement strand
CGCCCTGGGTCGACGCACGCTTGGCCTGGGCTACGCCATTACGTTCGCCGATCTGATCCTGGCGCCGGCGACGCCGTCCAACACGGCACGTAGCGGCGGCACCATCTATCCGATCGTCAGTAACATCCCGAAGATCTACGGGTCGGAGCCCGGCCCGACCGCGGGAAAGATCGGCACGTTCGTGCTGTGGACTGCCTTCGCCGCCACGGCCGTAACGAGCTCGCTCTTTCTGACCGCGTTGGCGCCGAACGCCGCAGCCTTGAGCATTGCCAGGAAAACCGTAGGCGTCGAGGTGAGCTGGTCGCAGTGGTTTATCGGGTTCGCTCCACTGGGGATCCTGCTGATCCTGCTCGTTCCCTTGCTCAGTTATGTCGTCTGCCGACCCGAGGTGAAAGAGAGTCCGGAAATCCCCGGCTGGGCGTCGAACGAGCTCAAGGCGATGGGTCCGATGTCGCGCAACGAGTGGATCATGATGGGACTGGTGGTCTTGGCGATGTTCCTCTGGATCACCGGCTCGAACCCCGATATCAGGCTTCCGCTCGTCGGCGCAAACTACATCAACGCCACGATGGTCGTGTTGGTGGTCATCTCGCTCATGCTGGTGACCGGTGTCGTCGATTTTGCCGATATCGTCGCGGAGAAGAGCGCATGGGAGGTGTTTTTCTATTTCACGTCGCTCCTGACGCTTGCGTCCGGTTTGAACGATATCGGGTTCATTAAATGGGTGGCTGAGGCCTTCGCCGAGCCGCTCGCGGCGATGCCGCAGATGACGGCGATGATCCTGCTCGTCGGGCTGTTCTTCTGGATCCATTATTTCTTCTCCAGTATCACATCGCACACGGCGGCGGTCCTTCCCGTGGTGCTCGCGGTCGGGACGGCCATGCCCGGCGTATCGGTCCCGACGCTGACGCTGCTGTGCGTGTATTCGCTCGGGCTCATGGGCGTCATTTCACCTTACGCGACCGGACCAGCGCCGATTTACTTCAGCAGCGGCTATATCGGCAAGAGAGACTTCTGGAAATTCGGCCTCATCTTCGGAGTAGTCTTCTTCGTCGGGCTCCTCGTGATCGTGCTGCCCTGGCTGCAGATAATTCGCTGAATCGTAAGAGTCGGAATGAGCTGGCAAGGGAGCAAGCTGGGAAGCGGCACATGCGACCAACGCGTCCAGCTTTTGGCTGTCACCCCACGACAAGGTATCTGCGTTGCCAATCTGACCCTGTGTAATGCAGCCGTCACATCCGACTGGCAATAATACCGATGAACGCGTCGGCGACCGCCGCGCGCAGACATCGGAACCTCGTGAGGACCGGCGCGGGCAGGAAACGCGATGGATCTGATCGATAAAGATGTCGGTAACCGCACCCATCGGAATGGAAGACCCAATAATGAATAGACGTGCCGCCTTGACTACTGACTCCCCTCTATCGAAACACGCTCGGCGCGTCGCCTGCGGCGTGCTGCTTGCAATGCTCGCCACCCCGCTCATTGGCGCTCCAATAGCCCCAGGCGACCTGCTGGTCACGCGCAGTGTCTACCAGGGGACCGCGTCGACCGTCACCATCGGGCAGGCACTGCCGGGTGGCGGCACCGCGGTCGTCGACGGCAGCTATCCGTTTGTTTGGAGCAATGAAGGGCCGGATCCCAGCTTCGGCGTATCGTCACCGATCTTCGTGGATGAAGTCACGAAAACGGGCGAGCTGGTTCGTACGATTGCGGTCGATCCGAGTCAAGTCGTGACAAGCTTCAGCTCGAAGTCGGAGCTTGCGCTGAACCTGTCGCTCGGCGGAACGCACCTATGCTTCATGGGCTATGTTGCACCGTCCAACGCCCTGGATGTATCGAACGCGAACACACCGGGGCACGTCGACCCGACCAATCCTGTTCATATTGCTGCCGTTCAGCGCGCGGTTACGCAGCTCGACCTCGATGGAACTGTTCATGTGACGCCGGTCAATACATATAGCGGCAACAACGGTCGCGCGGCGATCGAAGCCAATGGCTTGTATTACATGGTAGGCAACGCCGGAAACGGCTCGGGAACCCAACCGATCGGTATCGTCAACAACACCGGTGTGCAACTGGCCATTCCGGGTGGAAGCGCCGACACCACGGTGGTGGGTGTGCAGCGAGGCACTCCGGGCGCCGCGAACGGATTTCAATTCGGCTTTTCCGTCACCGATGTCGGCTTCGCGGCTGACAAGTCGGGAAAGGACGACAATTTCCGCGGCATTGCGATCTTCGGCAATACGCTTTTCGTCACCAAGGGCAGCGGCAGCAACGGAATCAACACCGTATATCAAGTCGGCACGGCCGGCACACTCCCGACGGCGGCCACCGCCGCGACAACGCCGATTTCAATCTTGCCGGGATTTCCCGCCACGCTGGCAAGGAATGCCGGTGCGCGCTTTCCCTTCGCTGTCTGGTTCGCCAATCCGAGCACGCTCTACGTCGCCGATGAAGGAGACGGCAGCGCATCTGACGCCGCTTCCGACACCAAGGCGGGATTGCAGAAATGGATACTACTGGGCACTACGTGGCAGCTCGCCTATACGCTTCAGAGCGGGCTGAACCTTGGCATTCCTTATGGTGTTGCCGACGGCCCCAACGGAGAAAAATATCCGATCGAACTGAGCCCTGCCGCCGATGGTCTGCGCAACATGACAGGCACGGTGAATGGCGATGGCACCGTCACAATCTACGCCGTCACGTCGACCGTGAGCTCGTCGGTCGATCAAGGCGCGGACCCCAACCAACTCGTCGCGATTACCGATAACCTGGCGTTTACTACCGCCGCACAAGCTGCCGCGGAAACGTTTTCGACAGTGCGACGCGCGCGTTACGGCGAAGTGTTGCGCGGTGTAGCGCAAGCAGGCCCCTTTGCGGTCCAGCGCAGCGCTTTGCTCTACGCGACCAGCAATGGTGGACATGTGCAGAAGCTCATCGTGCGCAATACGACCAATACGCCGATGCCCGGCCCGATCGTAGTCGCACTTGATGATCTGAGTCCCGATGTCACGCTAACCAATGCGAATGGAACGACCTCGAGTCTGCCGCCCTTCGGCAGTCCCTACATCATCATTCCAGGAACCGGCGCAGGCTTGGCGCCGGGAGCTTCCGCGACTGCCGGTCTGCTATTCAAGGACAGCCCCAATACCCTTCTCAGTTACGACCCGCGCATACTGAGCGGAACGCAATCGCCGTAAGAGTTTAGTTTCGCGCGGCTGCGGCGTACCGCCCCCATTGCCCGTGGCGGCGTGACGTGGATGCTCGTCCCGCGCGCCCTCACGCGCATGTCACGAGTCCTGCGAAAGTATGATCGCGGTGTAAGGACCGATGCCGATATCGCCTGCCCATGGCATATCGTCGGAGCCTCGCGGTAACGCCCAAAAATCATCGCTGTGGCGGTCGGAAAATACCGGGCTGTAACCGCGCCAATCGCCATTGAACCGCACCCGCCAGAGTCCACCTGCTGGCAGCCCGACCCGGTAGGAGTCGTAGCCACGATTGGCAAAATTGACGACCACTACTACATCATCGCGCGCCCCTCCCTGATCCCAGCGGTGAAAAGCGAGAACTTTGTCGACGTCGTTGACGTGGTGGACGTTCACGTGCTGAGCCTTCAGCCCACGCGTGGTGTCGAACCCATTGCGCCGCAGTCGAATCAGGTCCCGGTAAAACATCCTGATGCCGTCGAACCGATCGCTTTTCGACCAATCGAGCTCACGGGCGTCCGACCAGGCGCCCCACTCCAGAAATTCCTGCCCCATGAAAATCATGGGAATACCGGGCACGGTAAATAAGAGCGCGGCGCCCAGCGTCGAGCGCTTTTGCGAAAAGTAGCTGTCGGCATAGCCCGGCCAGATCAACTCCGGTACACGAGCCTGCCCCGCCGACTGCGCGACCTCATCATGGGACTCGGTGTAGATAACGCGCCCGAATACGTCCGCGTTATACCGCTGATTAATGAAATCACGAATTGCAAACATGTCTCGCGATGCGTCATCAAGAGCGATGATCGCGGCGCGAACAGTGTGCATGAACCCTGCCGCCCATTGCGCGCCAAAGCCTGCCCCTCCGGCGTCGATCGCGCGGGTGATCGACGCGTTGTCTTGCATATCCTCCGCAATGGCGATCTTCCAGGGCTGACGAGCGCGAATTTCCGAGTTTATCCACTGCATGAGGCTCCAACCGTCGCCAATATCGGCGCCGTGATCGTCGTTGCTACCCCAGACATTGCGTATCCAGCCCGTCGCGTCCCACCTCAGGCCGTCGCAATCGTACTGCTCGAGCCAGCAAAGCGCGTTGTCACGGATGTACTGGCGCACTTCCCGGCGGCCATAATCCGGGCGCGTATCGCCCCAGGGTGTCTGTCGCCGCCAGTCGTTATAAAAATAGACGCCGCCCCCGTCGTTCTCGCTCCAACCGTCGAACTGCCATAGGTCGAGGTCGCTGGGTCCTAGATGGTTGTAGACGACGTCGTAGATGACTGCGATCCCCTGAGCGTGCGCCGCATCGACGAGACGACGCAGCCCGTCGGGCCCGCCGTAACTCTCCTCGATGGCAAAGATGTGGGCCGGGTTATAGCCCCATGAGACGTCGCCGGGGAACTCGTCGGAGGGGAGGAGCTGGACAGCGTTGATCCCGAGCTCTTTCAGATAACCCAGTTTGGCGATGACGCTGTCGAAATTGCCGCGCCCATTGCTGCTGTTCGGGTCGAAGTAAAAGCTGCCGACGTGCAATTCATAGATGACGAGCTCGTTCCAAGGCACGGTCGAGTAGCCGCAAGTCTGCCAGACGTAATCTGGATCGGCGATGATCGAGTTACCGACCGAATTGGTGAGCGAGCGGGCATAGGGATCATTTTTCCAGAACGGAGCTGAGCGAAACGGGCTGGTCAGAACGAACTTGTATTCATCCCCGATGTCGGCACCCGGTACATCGGTCGACCAATAGCCGCCGCCGTCCTGGCCGAGCGGCGCCGCCGTCGGGCTCCAGCCGTTGAAGGTTCCAGCGACGGACACGCTTGTTGCGAAGGGGGCCCACACGCGAAAGGCGACGCCGCCATCGTAAGGCATCGCCCCCATCCCCGAATGGATTGAAACGCTCATTGCTCGTTCGTCGCTGCTGTACTGAGTCAGAAGTTCCGAAGATACAGGAGCGGATGAATTCGGCCGCCAGGCAAGGCGCGAGGCCGAATGCATATCTCTTGGTATGGTGAGGCCGAGTAACGCTGCATGGCGGCCGCGCATTGCCCAATGAGCGCCGCGAACTATCGAGCAAATTTCTGACTCAGTACACTAGTATCATATCAATCTCGCAATGGCTCTCCGAGCAATGATGCCCCTTCGCTGCCGCTGGTTGTCGCTGCTGTCGGTTCTTGCTCTGGTCGCCGGCTGCGCCATGCTGCCCTTTGAGGGAGGCCCGCCAGCGCCGGCACCAACGTACCGCGTCGGCGATCGCTGGGTCTATCAGGCGAGCGACGGTTTCCGTGCCCCGGTGACGTGGGTGGAGACGCACGAAGTCGTCAGCGTGGGCCCCAGCGGGATCACCATGCGGGTAACACAACGGGGCGACCGGATCGACACCGTGCGTACCGAGGAGTGGTCCGCCCCCGGCTTGGTAACCATGGGCGCGCTTTACGATAGCGAGACCCGCCACTTCGCGACCCCGTTGCAGCGCTATAACTTCCCGATGGCACCCGGTCAGGTGTGGAATCAGTGGGTGAGTAACGTCAACGACAACACCCATCGTGAGGGCGCGATCAACCGCTATGTAGTCGTCGGCGGTTGGCAGAAGATCACCACACCTGCGGGCACGTTCGACGCCATTCAGCTGCGCGTGATCATGCACCTGGACGATGACGAATTCTGGCGCTGGCCGACCACCTGCGGCGATCGAGTCTGGTATGCGCCGGAGGTCCGCGCATTCGTTCGCGCGAACCGCGATGCAAGTTATGTCGAGCGAAGCGGTCCCGATCCCGCTCCGGTCTGGACACAACACGCCGTCATCGAACTGCGCGCCTTCACGCCGGGTGCGTAGACAGTCACATAAGCTTCGGAGTCAGTCGGCGGTTCAGTGAAGAGATCACGCAAAGTATCCGCGCCGGTTTCGCTGATTCGTGATCAAGATACGGCTCGTGCCGAACGATCCATTGCCGCGGTCCGGTGCCGTTCCGTAATACCGGGTGTCGGAAGTCCTTACAGTAACTCCTCTGAGGACTCGGATTGATATTGCAACCCACTGATATAGAGCAGTTTGTTTTTTTGGCGTGATGCTTGCTTACCTTCGCACCGATCCGTTCGCTCGTGGTTTCGATTGCGTTATGTTTATCCAGTAGACGGAGGCGCTCAACTCTTCTACGTATATCTGGCGATCCATTCGGTTTGGCGGTCTCCTCGGCGCGCCGCTCGTTGCGCGCGCGCAGAAATCGGCGAGCGCTAAGCGAACGATCAACTACAACCGGTGCCCGGACACCAACAGTTAGAGTCAGCATGTGGACCTTGCCTATGGCATCCCTTTGCTTGGCCTGTTCGCCGTCGCGTGGCTAGCCGCCCGTCGCGTTGCCAAAAAAATGCGCAGGCGTGAGGCACTACGACGTCGAAAGGAGCGATCCCGCTCCAAACAGATCGGAGAACCCGAGGCCGCCTCGCCGAGGTCAGACATGCGAGCTACCGACGCTCCAGTAACTGTAATCGACAGCATGCGAAAGCGAGCACGGGACCCTGACCGGTGATGCCGCGAACCAGGCCGCGGCAGCGCCGCAATGTACGCCTGATTGCCATTTGAGGGCGTCGACTACGGGAGACTCTCGAATCCAGGGCCTTGGCGCAACACCTGAATTCGCCGGTCGCGACGGCAAGCCGGTGACTGTCGCTATCGTCGCTCGTCGACGAAGTTCGTAGATCGATCCAATCACGCTCGTGATCGAGATGGGTTTGAAATATATTTGCCAAAGGGATGAGCGCGAGTGCGAAACCACACACGCTGTCGGTGCTAAGCGATACGTCTTGCTAATGCCGTCCGGATAGGAATATCATCCGCACCGGTTTGGACAATTAACTTCGGGGGAAGACCAATGTTCGGCAACTTGTTACGCAGCAGCGGGGCGGCGCACGGCGGCGAGATCGTCAACCTTCGTCACAGCGTGATCGCCGCAGCGCTGTTTGCGATATGCGTGATTCCGGGCCTCGGCCTCGCGCAGGACGCAAGTCTCGAGGATCGTTTTCCCCAGGTCTCGGCGTCGCCGGAGGAGTTTTCGACGTCGTTCCGTCCCGCGTCCCTCAACGGCGGTAAGCTCGTTCGCGTCGTCGTCATCATGTCCGGCGACTCCGTCGCCGCGGTTCGCGCGAAGATGCCGATGCTCAAGATGGCCGCGGTTCAAGCCGATGCCGTCCAGAGACAGGCTGCCGAGCAGCAGGCCGCGATCAGGCCGATGCTCGAGCTGCATGGCGCGAAGGTGCTCGCGCAGTTTCAACATGCGCTCAACGGCATCAAAGTCGAAGTGGACAGCTCCAAGATTGCCAAGCTTGCCGCACTCCCGGGTGTGGT
>DATMNH010000074.1:0-6765 GCA_035568975.1 Casimicrobiaceae bacterium | reverse complement strand
CTGACGCCGAAGAGCATCATGAAGACGGCGGAATTCATGGCCAAGGTCGGCACTATCAAGGACCGGCCGGCATCGTGGAAGGATTTGTTCTTTGCCAACGTACACGGCTATCAGGGAAGTTAGTGCGGCGTAACGGAACAGGACGTTAAATGGACCTCGGCATTTCCGGGCGCACTGCTCTGGTATGCGCGGCAAGCAAGGGACTCGGGCGCGGCTGTGCCGAGGCGCTGGCGCGCGAAGGCGTCTCGGTGACGATCCTCGCGCGAACCGAAAGCGCGGTGCGCAAGACCGCGGAGGAAATCGGCGCGATGTCGGGCCGCCCGGTGCAATGGCTCGCCTGCGACATCACGACGGCCGAGGGACGCGCCGCGGCGCTCGCGAAGTGTCCTCAGCCGGACATCCTGGTCAACAATGCGGGCGGACCGCCGCCGGGCGACTTTCGCGACTGGGATCGCGACGCATGGATACGCGCCATCGACGCCAACATGCTGACGCCGATCGAGCTGATCAAAGCTACCATCGACGGCATGATCGCGCGCGAATTCGGCCGGATCGTCAACATCACGTCTTCGGCGGTCAAGGCGCCGATCGACATTCTCGGGCTATCCAACGGCGCGCGCAGCGGGCTGACCGGGTTCGTCGCCGGCATCGCGCGCAAGGTGGCGCGGCATAACGTGACCATCAACAACCTGCTTCCCGGCTCGTTCGACACCGATCGCCTGCGCGCCAACCTGGAGCTTCGGGCGAAAGCCACGGACAAGCCGGTCGAGGAATTGCGCAAGGCGCAGATGAGCGCGAGTCCGGCCGGACGCTTCGGCAGCCCGGCCGAGTTCGGCGCCGCATGCGCGTTTCTCTGCAGCGCGCAGGCAGGCTATATCGTGGGGCAGAATGTGCTGATCGACGGCGGCGCTTTCCCAGGGACGTTCTGATCCCTGATACCTGATTCCGGATCCCTGAAAATGATCGATCTGTATTACTGGACCACGCCCAACGGGCACAAGATGACGATGTTCCTCGAGGAAGCGGGGATGCCGTACACGATCCATCCCGTCAACATCGGCAAGGGCGATCAGTTCAAGCCGGAGTTCCTCAAGATCTCGCCCAACAATCGCATCCCGGCGATCGTCGATTCCGCGCCCACCGACGGCGGCGAACCGATCGCCATGTTCGAGTCGGGCGCAATACTGCTATATCTCGCCGACAAGGTCGCTCGCTTCATTCCTCGCGACACTCGCGCACGCCTGGACTGCATCCAATGGCTGTTTTGGCAGATGGGGAACCTCGGGCCGCTGGCCGGCCAGAACCATCACTTCGTGCACTACGCGCCGGAGAAGATTCCGTACGCGATCGACCGCTACGTGAATGAAACGGGACGGCTTTACGCGGTGCTCAACAAGCGTCTTGCCGACCGCGAGTTCATCGCCGGCGAATACAGCATCGCCGACATCGCGAGCTATCCTTGGGTCCTGCCGGAGCGGCAGAGCCAGAACATGGACGACTTTCCGCATTTGAAGCGCTGGAAGGAAGCCATCAAGGCACGCCCGGCGACGCAGCGTGCCTATGCGAAAGCCAAGGAGATCAATCCGGGAGCGGGGGGCATTCAGACCGACGCCGAGAAAAAGATCCTCTTCGGGCAGACCAAGGACGTCGTCCGTTGATGTAACTACGGAGCCGTGAGCGCGTCCCAGCCATCCTTCGGTATCCGCGCCGCGATCCGGAATCCTTGCGCACCCAGGGGCAGGATCACCGCCGCTTCACCTTCCGACAGTTGAATGTCCGTTAGCGCATGGAACGGGTTGCCGTGGCTGGCGATCGCCAGATTGCTCCCCCGCGAGGGTGGCGTGGACAAGAGCTTGCGCAATTCGGCATAGCGATCGTCGCTGTCGGGGCGCGCGGGGCCGCCGCGCACGGCAGGCGCCACCGTCGCCCGGCCGAAGATCAGTTGCGCGGTTTCGCGCGTCCGGCAGAAAGGGCTCGCCAGAACGTCGCCGATCGGAATGTCCAGGCGCTTGATGGCGGCGCCGATGCGGCGCGCCTCATCTCGCCCGCGGTCGGTGAGATTGCGCTGTCGCGCGCAGTCCTCGTAGCCGCTCATGGCATCGTCGTTCTGTGCGAAGTCAGTCGATGTGTGACGGAAGTACAGGATCAGGCCGCCGCCGCGCAGCGTTTGGAGCAACGCGGCGCCGGTGAGTGGCTCGGAAGGTGCCTCCGCGGCGATCGCGGGTAGCGCAGCAGCGAAAGAGAGTGCGAGCGCGCCGGCCATCCACCGGCGCCGCCACGCGTTCGCTGCGGTAAAACGGTTCGCGCTCACGGCCTTTTCGACTGCCGCCGGTTGGTGCTCGCGTCTACCGTCGCTATTCGCCGCGGTCGAGGCGCATGCGCTGCGCCGCCGGAATCGCGGCGCACGGGTCGTCGAACGCGATATCGCCCTCGGGTAACGGTGTGCCGGAGGCACGGACGGCGGCGAAGTCCTGCAGCTTGCGATCGAGCAGGTGAGTCGTCACGACATTCGACAGCGCGTTGAACACAGTCTCGCTTCGCCCCGGATGTTTCTTCTCCCATTCGCGCAGCATCGTGCCGACCTGCTTGCGCTGAAGGTGCTCCTGCGAGCCGCAAAGGTTGCAGGGGATGATGGGAAATGCCATCGCCTCCGCGTAGCGGGCAAGGTCGCGCTCGCGCACGTAGGCGAGCGGGCGAATGACCACGTGCTTGCCGTCGTCGGAGGCGAGTTTCGGCGGCATGGTCTTGAGCTTGCCGCCGAAAAAAAGATTGAGAAAGAAGGTCGCCAGAATATCGTCGCGATGATGGCCGAGGGCGATCTTGGTGGCGCCAAGCTCGGTCGCCACCCGATAAAGAACACCACGACGCAGTCGCGAGCACAACGAGCACATCGTTCCGCCGTCGGGAATGACACGTTTGACGACGCTGTAGGTATCCTGTTCCTCGATGTGAAATGGGACGCCGACCCCGGCGAGGTAGGAGGGCAGCACATCGGCGGGAAAATCCGGCTGCTTCTGATCGAGATTGACGGCGATAATCTCAAACCGAAGGGGTGCGCGCTTCTGGAGCGACAGCAGGATGTCCAGCAGTCCGTAGCTATCCTTGCCGCCGGACATGCATACCATCACCCTGTCGCCGGCTTCGATCATCGCGAAGTCGGCAATGGCTTCGCCCACCTGACGCCGCAGGCGCTTCCTCAACTTGTTGGCTTCGAACTCCTGGCGCCGCCCATCGACGATCGGGCCGGGCGCCTGGCCGGCAGCGCTTTGAAGCACGGAATGGGCGATGTCCATCAGCTTCCGATCGGCGACGCGTCTATATGATCCCACCCCGCACTGGCAGCCGCGAAGTTCGCGCGAGCCCATGGTGCACGGCGTCAGCGATGGTAGCATACGTTCGCGCCGCTCCCTGCGACGGCGTCTGCTTTCGAATCCACCAATCCCGCCATGATCAAAATCAGCAGCGCCTTTGACGCGGGCGCCATCGAGGTCGTCGATTCGCATTCGTGCGACAACATTCGTCTTGATGTCCGTTCCGATTCCAACGCCGAGTTCCGGCAATGGTTCTATTTCCGCATGCAGGGCGGCGCAGGGCAGGCGTGCCGCATCGTCTTCGAGAATGCCGGCCGATGTACCTATGTCGATGGCTGGAAGGATTACCGGGCCGTCGCATCGTACGACCATCGGCATTGGTTTCGTGTTCCGACCGCCTTCGACGGCGAGCGCCTGGTGATCACTCATGCGCCGGAGCGCGACTCGGTTTACTACGCGTACTTCGAGCCGTATTCCTGGGAGCGACACCTCGATCTGCTCGGCCGCGCGGACGCGTCGCCGCTCGCCCGCGTTCGCGACCTCGGCAGCAGCGTCGAGGGCCGCGACATGAATCTCGTCACCGTCGGTGCGCCCGGCGCGGACAAGCGCACGCTGTGGGTGATCGCGCGCCAGCACCCCGGCGAGACGATGGCGGAGTGGTTCGTCGACGGGATGCTGGAGCGTTTGCTGAACGCCAGCGACCCGGTCGCGGGCGCGCTGCTTGCGCGTGCGGTGGTGCATATCGTCCCCAACATGAATCCGGACGGCGGCGTGCGCGGCAATCTGCGCACCAATGCCGCGGGCGCCAATCTCAATCGCGAATGGCTCGCGCCAAGTGCCGAGCGCAGTCCCGAGGTGCTGCACGTCCGCGCGGCGATCGCTGAAACAGGTGTCGACGCGTTTCTCGACGTCCACGGCGACGAAGCCTTGCCGTATGTATTCGTCGACGGAGGCGAGCGCTTGCCGGGCTTTTCGGCCAAGCAGGCGGACCTGCAGCGAGCTTTTATTGCCGCGTTCAAGACCGCGAGCCCGGACTTCCAGGATGCGCATGGGTACCCGTCGGACAAGGACACCAAGGTCAACCTGGCGCTGGCCTCGAAGTACGTCGGTCATACCTTCGGCTGCCTCGCGCTCACGCTGGAACTGCCGTTCAAGGACAACGCCAACCTACCCGACCCGGAGACGGGATGGAGCGGCGCGCGAAGCATCGAATTGGGAGGGGCTGCGCTCGAGCCGTTGCTGGCGGTACTCCCGGATTTGTAGCGGCAGCAGCCTAGTGCACTAGAATTGCGCCCAAGGAGGAATTCCAATGCAGACCATTCTGGTGGCAAATCCGAAGGGCGGCAGCGGCAAGACGACGCTTGCGACCAATGTCGCCGGCTGGCTCGCCATACGAAAGCAGCGCGTCGTGCTCGCCGATTTCGATCCCTTGCGTTCGGCTACCGAATGGCTTGCCCGGCGCCCGCCGCTGTTTCCGGCAATCGCTTCGTGGACCCCCGACGCGGACCGGCAGGACATCAAGGAGCATAACCCGCATTGGCTGGTGATGGACACTCCCGCCGGTTTGCGCGGCGAGGGTCTGCGTGACGCCATGCGTCGCTCCGACATACTGCTGCTGCCGGTATCACCCAGCGCGTTCGACATGGCGGCGACGCAACACTTCCTGGATCAGATCCGCGAATACAAAGCGGTCAAGAAAGGCGAAATCGCCGTCGGGCTGGTGGCGATGCGCGTCGACCCGAGGACCCACAGCGCGGGCGAGCTGGACGAATTTCTAAGCGCGTTCGAATTTCCGCTGGTCGCGCATCTGCGCGCGACGCAGGTATACGTTCATTGCGCACGCGACGGCTTGACGGTGTTCGATCTGCCGCGCTCGCGCGCTGAGCAGGACTGGGAGCAGTGGCGCCCGCTGACGCGGTGGATCGCTCGTCAGGCGCCGGCGAAGAATTCCTGATTTCGCGTCATCACCTACGTCTTCTATAAGAGGGACAATGCGTACAAGATTCGCAGCAGCGGTCTGCGCGCCGCTTCTTGCGCTGCTCGCCGGCTTCGGTCCGGGCGCAGGCGCGCAGGACAAGTTCGACAAGCCGGTGCGCATCGTCGTCGGCTTCGCCGCCGGAGGAACGGCGGACATCATCGCCCGCGTGGTGGCCGACAAGCTCAAGGACACCCTGGGTCAGCCGGTGATCGTGGACAATCGGCCCGGTGCTGTCGGACGCATCGCTGCGGACGCGGTCAAGAATGCCGCACCCGACGGCGCGACGATCATGGTGATGCCGATCGGGCCCATGGCGGTGGTGCCGCACACGTACAAGAGCATCAGCTACGACGCGCTCAACGACTTCACGCCGGTCGCGCTGGGCGCGACATTTCAATTTGCGATCGCCGCAGGCCCGGCGAGCGGCGCCAAGACCTGGCAGGAATTCGTCACCTGGGCCAAGGCGCACCCGGATAAGGCGGCGTACGCGACGTCGGGGGCCGGCAGTCTTCCGCATTTCTTCGGTGTCCTGTTGAGCCGGGAGATCGGCGTCGACATGGTGCACGTCGCATACAAGGGGTCCGCGGCGTACATCAACGATCTGATCGGAGGCCAGGTCCCGGTCGCGATCGACGCCATCGCCGACCTGACCGAGCTGCATCGCGCGGGAAAGATTCGCGTGTTGGCGAGCTCCGGCGCAACGCGTTCGACGGCTTTGCCGGAAGTGCCGACCTTCAACGAGCTGGGTCTCAAAAAGGTCGAGGCGACGGGGTGGTTCGGATTCTTCGCGCCGGCGAAGACTCCGGCCGCGATCGTCGACACGCTGAATCGCGGCATCAATCGCGCGCTGCAATCGCCCGACGTTGTCGAAAAGCTCAGCCGTCTCGGCATGGATCCGGCGACCGGCACGCCGGCCGAATTCGCCAGCGTCGTGGCCGCCGATTATGCGAAGTGGGGACCGATCGTCAAGCGCTCCGGTTTCACTGCGGATTAACAACGTTACTGCTCGAGAGACACATGAAATTGACCGCTCTTCCCAATATGTATAGACTAGCGTTTACACATTTGCGCAAGGGGCGGTGTCGTGGCCGAAGCCGTTTTGGATATCAAGCAGTGGGGTAACAGTCTGGGTGTTCGCTTGCCGGCTGCGGTGGCGCGGGAAGCGCGCCTTCATGTCGATCAGCGCGTGCGCGTGCGGGTCGAAGGCGATCAGGTCGTCATCACGCCGGTAGATGATTCGCGGTTTACCTTGGAACAACGCCTGGCAGCCTATGATCCAAAGCGCCATGGCGGCGAGCAGATGGCCACGACAAAGACGCTGGGGGCCGAACGTTGGTAGCCGCCAGACCGGCGGCTTCGGGCAAACGAAGGCCTTGGGTGCCGGACCGGCAGGACATCATCTGGATCGATTGCAATCCACAGGTCGGCCGCGAAATGCGCGATGTCCACCCGTTTCTGGTGCTGTCGCCGCGCATC
>DATMNH010000073.1:0-30346 GCA_035568975.1 Casimicrobiaceae bacterium | reverse complement strand
TAGCGTTCCACATTGGGGTCCTCGCCCACGTGGCGCGTCCGCGTCGTTGCCAGCGAGAGAAGATTTGTGCGCAGGGTCTTTTCATTGGCTGCACGATCGGCCCAAAAAGCCCGTCGCGCCTTCCAAATGGCCCCCAGGCCTTCATTGTGTGCCACGGCATTTTGAACGATGAGGGCAGTGATCCGCTCGGGATGACTCAGCGCCATACGAAAGCCTACCGGGCCGCCGTAATCCTGCATGTAGAGCGTGTAGCGAGGCAGCGCGATTGCTTCGGTGAAGTGATTTATGATTTCAGCGCAGCGATCGAACGTATAGGCAAATTGCGTCGGGTCCGGCCAGTCGCTGTGTCCAAAGCCGGGGTAGTCGGGTGCGATAAGGTGGTAGCGATCGGCAAGCAGCGAAAACAGCGGCTCATACATTCGCGAGGAAGAGGGCAGTCCATGAAGCAAGAGAATCGCGGGGGCATCTTTCGGCCCCGCCTCTCGATAGAAGATGGACAGTCCATCCACCTTTACTGTGCGATAAAAAACGTGCGCGCGCATAGGTCATTCACCTCATCATTTTGATGCGCCGTGGTTGGCCTATTTCAGGCGGTCGGCAATGCGATCGATGCCGGCCTGCCCGCAGGCCTCATCTTTTTCACCGGTGGGTGTACCGCTGACGCCGATCGCCCCTATGGTGTCGTTGCCGGATTTGATCGGCACGCCGCCGCCTAGCACCAGCACGTCGGTGACATTGTTCAAATTGGTGAGCGCGGGGGTTTCGGCCAGGCGTTTCGACAATGCGGTGGTCGGCGCGCGGAACGTGAGTGAGGTATAAGCCTTGCGCCGGCTGGTGTCGGCCGTATGCGGGCCAGTGCCGCCGTCGCGCAGCAATACGATAGGTTGGCCCGCGTTGTTGAGTACTGTAACGGAAACGCGAAACCCGTCTTTGCGGCATTGGTCGAGCGTGCCCTGCGCGGCTTCGAGTGCCAGCGCCAGCGGCAGTTGTTTTTCGGTTGTGACCGTTGATTGGGCGTGTGCAGGCATGACCGCGAGCAGCGCGGTGACGGCGAGTGCTGAGCGTAGGGTATTCATAGCGCATTCCTTTACGCAGGATGAGCGGGCAACGAGTGTCCCGCGTTCAAGCATTCTCATACTTTACGAAATTGAATAGAATAGGCGAAATTGACAAATAACTATTGCCAAAACAGAAAGAAACCACCATGGATAAGCTGGTCGCGATGCGTAACTTCGTGAAGATCACCGAGTCGACCAGCCTGTCGGCAGCGGCGCGTACGCTGGCGATGTCGCTGCCAGTCGTTTCGCGCGGGCTCGCAGAACTCGAACGCGGCCTCGGCGTGCGTCTCTTCACCCGTACCACGCGCAGCCTTGCACTGACGGATGAGGGCGAGACCTATCGCCAGCATTGTTTGCGCATCCTCGCCGACATCGACAATGCAGAGTCAGCGCTGGCCCAGATACGCGCAACTCCCAAGGGCCGCGTCACTGTCAGCGCGCCGCTCCTGTTCGGGCGCTTGCGCGTCGCGCCGCTGCTGCCGGCGTTTCTGGCGCGCTACCCGGACGTGTCGGTCGACCTGCTACTCGTCGACCGCGTGGTCAATCTGATCGATGAGGGCATAGACGTCGCCGTGCGCATCGCCCCGCTCGGGGATTCGACGTTAATCGCGCGTCGACTCGGCCAAGTCCGCCGCGTTGTATGCGCCAGCCCCGCTTATCTCAAGCATTACGGCAGGCCGCGCAAACCAGCCGATCTGCGCGCGCACAACTGCCTCCTGAATGTCGGTTCGAACGCCGGCGACTGGCGATTTCAGGCTGGCGCGAAAGAAGCCCGCTTGCGGGTAAGCGGCAACTTTGTGTCCAATAGCAGTGACGCGCTGATCGAAGTGGCGTGTCAGGGCGTGGGACTGGTGCGGGTATTGTCTTACCAGGTTGAAGCGATGCTCGCCGCGAAGCAATTGGTCGAGGTGCTGGGTAAATTCGCGGTGACGGCGACACCGATCAATGCGGTCATGTCTCCGGGCCGGATGACGCTACCGAAGGTGCGCGGCCTGGTCGATTACCTCGCGCAATCGCTAGACGCCAAGCGGGAACCCGGCGTGTGACAGTCGGGGCGCCGCTGACGACACTTCGGGTCTTACTATTATTTTGACCTTCGTACGGACACTCCCGTGACCACTGCCTTCGCCATGACGATGATCTATTTCATTGCCGTTTCGACGATGTCGATATCCTGCTCCGTCGTCCCCCCGCTCACGCCGACGCCTGCGACCACCTCTCCCTCGCTGGCGAGGGGAACTCCGCCGCCCATCGCCGAGTAGCGGCCTCCCGAAACCATGAGGAGCGGATAGAGCGGTTGGCCCGGCTGCACCATGGCCACGAGGTCGGTTGTGCGCACGCGCACGAGCGCGGACGTGTAGGCCTTGCGCTCGGACAACTCGAGCGAGAACAGCGGCGCTCCCGGCATGCGGTGCTGCAGGACGACGTTGCCGTGAACGTCGACGACGCAGACCGCCACGGGCACCTTGGCTTGCGTCGCCCGCGCCTCGACACGCTGCGCGACGTTCTTCGCGAGTGTCAGCAGATCCATGAGTCTGAGCTCCTTCCGAATGTGCTAATGGCTAGAAATGATGTGTCTCGGTCTCGACCGCCTTAGCGGTCACGCTCCGAGTTGTCCGACCGAGAATCCCAATCTGCTCTCGACGTCGCCCGGCTTCTGGAACCCTCGATCCAAAAGTGCCCGTATCCGTTGCTGCGCGGCTGCCCGCGTGATCGACGTCATGCAGGCATCCCATCCGGCCGCTATCTCGACGTCGGGCGGCAGACTCGCCGCATTCACCAGGCGCTTCGTGTTGGCGATCGCCCACTTGTCGAACGAGGCGATGCGCGTCGCGAGCGCGTCGACGAAGTCGTCGAGCGCGGCATCCGGCAACGAGCGATTCACGTAGCCATACGTCTCGGCCAGGTCGCCTCGGATATCGTCCGAACTCAACAGCACTTCCAGGGCGCGGTTTCTTCCGATGAGGCGCGGCAATCGAGCCATGGGCCCACCGCCAGCCACCAGGCCGACACCCACTTCCCACTGCGACAGAACGGCCAGTTCCCGGCTTGCGAAGCTCATGTCGCAGGCAAGAGCGATCTCACTTCCGTTTCCGGTGGCCCGGCCCCGGATCAAGGCGATCGACACGAAGGGCGCTCGAGTCAGACGCACCAGGATGTCCGGCCACGCCTCGAGACCGGTCGGCCCTTGAGGCAAGTTGGTCAGATGCTCGAGCTTGGCGAGGAAGTCGGAGTGATTCAGAAAGTAGCCTTCGACAGCACTTTCAAAAACCACGACCTTCACATGCTCGTCAGCTTCGAGCTCCGTCATGATCTTCTTGAATTGCACGACGAACTCCGGCCCCATCAGATTCAATGGCGGGTTGTCGAATACGACGCGGCAATAGGCTGGCAACTTCCGGGTCAGCCTTACCTGCGGACTTTCTGAGGTTGATTTCACGAGGGCTCCTGTGCACAGGTTCAAACCGGACAGAAGCACTCTCGTGCCTCGGCGGCGTTCTGTCTATTGGACGATGGTGTCGCCTAGACCATCGTATCAAGCGGAATAGTTGGGGAGTCACGATGTCGCAATTGCAACTGTGTATCGGGTTCGAAGCGCGTTGCGCAAGGCGATGCGATCAGACCACAAGCGTCAGGGCGAATCTATTGCACGATGGTATTGGCAATACTTTCGTATGAGGCGCCGCGGCGATCGATACCATCGTCCAATAGATCGATCTCAGCGCGTTTGGCTTAATCGCAACTGCGCATTGCTGCAACGTCATCGAACGAACGTTGCGAGCGATCGAGCCGAGCCGAACTCACTGTCGGCCCTGCCGAAACCCACCACGCAGGAGTCGTACATGGAACGCAAGCAAAAGACTGTGATCGTTACCGGAGCATCGCAAGGCATTGGCGCCGGAGTCGTCCGGGCGTTTCTGGCGCGCGGCTACAACGTCGTAGGAACCTCGCGAAGCGCGACGAAATCGAAGCAACTCGCCGCTTCCGCACATCTCGCGTTGGTCGACGGCGATATCGGCGAATTCGAAACTGCGCGACACCTTGCAGACGCTGCGCTGAAGAACTTTGGCTCGATCGACGCCGTGGTCGCCAATGCCGGCATCTTCTCAGTGAAGCGCTTCACCGATTACACGCCCGAAGATCTTCGCGCTTTCGTGTCGACCAACCTCGCGGGCTTCGTCTATGTTACGCAGCTTGCCGTCAGACAAATGGAGCTACAAAAGTCGGGCGGCAGCGTCGTGAGCATCACCGCCGCTCTGGCGGACAATCCGATTGCAGGAGTTACGGCTTCCATTCCCATGATCACCAAGGGTGGGCTGCAAACGGTATTGCGGAGCTTGGCTTCCGAGTATGCGAAGGAGCGCATTCGATTCAATGCCGTGGCCCCCGGAGTCGTCGACACCCCGCTTCATGCCGAGGATCCGAGGGAATTCCTCGAAACGCTTTCGCCGATGGGCTCCCTCTCCACGGTCGACGACATCGCCAGCGCGGTCGTTTACCTGACGGAAGCTCGCCAGATCACCGGGGAGGTCCTGCATGTCGACGGCGGCGCCCACAACGGGAGATGGTGATGGCGAACTCGCAATCGGTCGCTGCTGAGCAGCGCCTCAGGGAACTTGGAATCGAGTTGCCGACACCACCTCGCCCTTTCGGCGCGTATGTGGAGTCGGTGCAGTCCGGTCGACTGCTTTTTCTCAGCGGCATGTTGCCCGTAGTAGATCACAAGCCCAAGTACGTAGGGCGCCTTGGCCAGGAGCTCGACACGGAGTCCGGGCGCGATGCCCTCCGTACGGCGAGTATGAGCGCGCTGTCTGCGGCGCGCGCTCATCTGGGCACGCTCGACAAAGTCACGAGAGTCGTACGATTGGGGATCTACCTGGCAACGTCCGGCGACTTCTTCGATCAGCCGAAGGTCGCAGATGCTGCGTCCGAGCTGTTCGAAAGCATCTTCGGGAAAGACAGGACTTCGGTCCGCATGGTGCTCGGCGTCGCGAGCTTACCGTTGGGCATGCCGGTCGAGCTCGAAGTGATCCTGGAAGTGGCCGAGTAGTGGAACCGAGTTCTTATCGGACCGCGCGGACACGCCGTTTATTCAGCTTTCACAGATAAAGGAGACAAGAGATGAAGACCATCGAAAATTACAAGAGCGCAATTGAGACCGCGGACGAACATTTGTTGAATGAAGTTTTCGCTCCTCAAGTCCTCATCGAATTCCCGGCTGGAACAAGCGATAGTCTTCCCGCGAGCCGGGCGTCTTACATGCTGAGCCAGGTCGCCAAAACCGCTTCTGGAGTAAACTACGCTCTAACGGCGGATGCAGGGAACAATTGGTACTTTCTCGGCTTTGAATGCCGGATAGAAACCCAGAAGCTTCAAGGGATCGATCAGCTCCACCTCAATAAAGATGGCAAGATCGATCAACTCATTGCCTACATGCGCCCGATCCCGGTGGTCCAGAGGTTTGAGGAACTCATCGGCCAAAGACTTCGGCCCGCGGCGTAGGAAGCGGCGATCAGACTGACGGGTGTTCGGAGCTTCGAAGGCGTTGACGATCTCTGCGGCCCACGGGATCGTTTGCAGTCCGAAATGCCATTCGGCCATTTGTTTGACCATGCCTCATCGATGGATAACGAATGACCGCGCCACGCTCTCACTCTCCCTTGACCGTGGCGGTCGGTGGCCTCGCGGCACTCGCTGTGGCGATGGGGATCGGCAGATTCGCCTTCACACCGATCCTTCCGATGATGCAAGCCGACCACGGCATCTCGGTGGCCCAAGGCGGCTGGCTCGCTTCGGCCAACTACCTGGGATACCTCGCCGGAAGCCTTTTCGCGACGCATTCGAATATGCCGGCTCGCACCGCGATCCGCATCGGCCTCGTCTCGATCGCCGCTTGCACGCTCGCCATGGGCATCGAGCATCACTTTGCTGCGTGGCTGATCCTTCGTGCCATTCCGGGCTTCGCCAGCGCGTTGGTATTGGTCGTCGTGTCCGCCTGGATCCTCCCGAGGCTTACGCACGCGGCGCGCGGCCACTTAAGCGGCACGGTCTACGCGGGTGTCGGCACGGGCATCATGTTCGCCGGCGTGGCATGCCTGGTGATGGTGCGCACGGGCGCTTCCTCGGACACGGCGTGGATCGTGTTGGGCATGACCGCCGTCGGTGTCACCATCGCCATCTGGCGCGTGCTGGGCGACGAAAGCACAAGTGGATCCGAGCGCGCACCCGCTGACCGGCCTCACGACACGGTTTCCAATTGGCGGCTGGTGTTCTGCTATGGCGCGTTCGGACTGGGCTATATCATCCCGGCCACGTTCCTTCCTGTCATGGCCAAGCAGGTCATCGCCGACGCCGGTTGGTTCGCCTGGGCGTGGCCGATATTCGGAGCCGCCGCAACCGTTTCAACCGTGCTCGCGGCACGGTTGGCCGGCCGTTTCAGCCACCGGCACGTATGGATCACCGGCAACCTCGCGATGGCGATCGGCATCCTGGTCCCCATCGCGCTTCCCAACCTTGCCGGTATTGCGATTGCGGCGCTGTGTGTCGGCGGCACCTTCATGGTGAACACGATGGCGGGAATTCAGGAGGCACGCCGCGTCGCGGGTGTGCACGCACGAGCGCTGATCGGGGCAATGACGTCCGCATTCGCCGTGGGCCAGATCATCGGGCCGCTTCTGGTTGCGGGTCTCGTTCATGTTCCCGGCGGGTTCTCGTGGGCGCTGGGCATTTCCGCGCTTCCACTGCTCGTCGCGGCATACGTGCTGTACACGCAAAACGCGCGGGTCGCGCAAGACTGATGCAACTGGTGGGCCGACTGAATTGCATCAGCGCGATTCAGTGACTAATGGTGGGACCCGCACGGACCGACGCGATCAACCCCCGTCGTCGATGATGCTGGGATTCGTCTTCGTGCTTCGGAATCGATCTTCGCTCTCCGCGCCAACAATCGCAAAGTACCGACCGATACCATCGTGCAATAGATTCACCTCCTCACTTCTGGTGTGATGTGAACGTGTTCAATGCATCGTATTCGATTCAATCGGATATACGCAACGGACCGTTCGTTTAGCAGATTTTTCAACCACACCAAAGGAGCACACTATGAGCACTAACACATTGCTGGGTATGACGGCCGCCGCCGCCATGGCGCTTTCGGTTGCCGCGGAGCCCGTCAAGGCCGCGCCTACGCAACCGGTGAAGAACATCGTCTTCGTCCACGGCGCCTTCTCCGATGGTTCGAGCTGGGCCAAAGTGATTACGATACTGCAGGCGAAAGGCTACAACGTCACGGCAGTGCAGAATCCATTGACCTCATTCGCCGATGACGTCGCAGCGACCAACCGCGCGCTTGCCCTGCAGACCGGTCCGGTCATTCTGGTCGGCCATTCCTGGGGCGGCGTCGTCATCACCGAGGTGGGTGTCGATCCCAAAGTAGTCGGCCTCGTTTATGTGGCGGCCTTGGCACCGGATTCGGATGAGGTGGTCAGTGATATCGGCAAGAGCTATCCGCCGCAACCGACGTTCGCCGATCGGATCGTCGACAAGCAGGGCTTCATAAGCCTGTCGACCGAGGCGATAGTCAAGCATTTTGCCTGGGACTTGCCCGCAGCCGAAGCGCGAGCCATGGCCGCGACGCAAGGTCCGATAATCGCTTCGGCCTTCGGCACCAAGGTGTCCAACGTCGCGTGGAAGACGAAGCCGTCGTGGTACATCGTCGGCAAGAAAGACCAGACCGTCGCGCCCGATGAAGAACGTTTTTTCGCAAAACGCATGAAGGCAACGACGACGGAATTGGACACGAGCCACGTGCCGATGCTTTCAAAGCCAAACGATGTGGCCGCGGTCATCATGGACGCGGCGGCGAACGCACCCGACTAAACAAAGCACGCTTTCCCGAGTTGATCATCGTACCTACCCACGACTCGCGTGGCTTCGCGGAAATGCCGGCTCTATCTGAGGCAAGCAGCCAGGCTCATGCGCGCGTGCGTCACCGGCGCCAGCTGACGGACTGACGTCCCGCGACCTCAAGGCGTCGTCGGCGTGCTAACCGTAGGTGGATCACTTGTTATCGCTGCCCGACGTGAACCAGTACATCATCCTCCGTTTGTAGTTGAGTGGCGGAAGGATGGTCTGCGCGCCAATCACCGAGCTCGGGCCGCCATTCTTCTGGATCGCGCCGAGCAAAACCGTCTCGGTTTGCCCGGCGACCACAACCTTGGCGAGGACCGGTGAGGGGGGCAAGCCTCCGCCGGTGAAGGTTGACGACTGGTCTCCGCCGCAGCTGCCCGAAACACCGATCGCGCCGGAACCGTTGAACATGTTCACAAAATATCCGCGTGCCTCGCCCAGCAGCGTGGTGCATGTGCCCGCGACCGCCGGTATCGGACGATTGGTGCTGAACGTTATCACTCCACCGGCCATGATGGCAGACGTCACGGTCTGTTCGCCAACACCGTGCTGATTCAGGTTCATGAGCCAGCCCTTCTGCGTGGAGCTCGGAAGGATGTTCGACGTTCCACACGCCTGGTTGACGGTGAAGTCCTGAAACGACGACAGATCGTCGAGATTGACCGCCTGCGTCTTGCTCGCGGGTGAAAGCGATAGATCATCCAGATAAACGTAGAACCGATTGGTCACCGGCGTAGTGAAAGGATATTGGGCCTGGAGGGGGTGCTCGCGGTCGCCAGATCCCAGGGCCAGAAACACCTTGCCGCTGTTTGGCAGTATCGCGGGCGCATACTCGAATTTGCGCCCGGAACCGTTGGTGTAGGCAACGACGTGAATCGTCCAGGCGCTGCTGGCCAGCGGAACCTTGCTGCTGTCCACGAAATCGATACGGTAGATGTTGCCGCCGGTATCGGCCGCATACGCGTAGTCGGGGTAGCCGTCGAAGTCGACGTCGGTGTATGCGACATCGGCGATGACGCTGCGTTCGGTATCGAATGTCCTGAGCAGATTGCCCGTGTCCCCGTCGAAAATGTACACGTGGTTGCCTTTCGGGCTCGAGCATGGCGGCGCGGACGTGTTCGCGTCCTCGCAGGCATCGTAGCCGCCGCCCACGGCGACAATCGGGGTCGCGCTCGAATAACCCTTGAGAAACGCCACATTGGGCATCGACCATGTCTGTCCGATTCCGGTCATCCCAGCAGTGCACCCCGTATCGTTGTCGAGATTGGGGCAGCCGCTCTTCCATTTATGGACGGGCGAGCCCGGAGCGGTGACGTCGAGGGCATAGACCATTCTTCCGCCGCGCCGCATGGTCGGATAAATCCAGACCTTGGAGAAATCCGCGTTCTGGTAGCTGCCGATCGAGCCATCGAAGAGATAGTCCCTTAGCTGCGAGCCGGCCAACGGGGCGGTGCCGTAGGCAACCAGCGGGGTGTTGTCCCTCAGGCGCTGCAGCGGCGACGCGCCGCCCGAGGTGGTACGCGCCGAGAAGAATTCGTTGGCGACAAAGGCCCAGCGCTCCTGCCCGCTCGAACCGTTGACCGCCCGGAACGCACCGTCATTCGAGCCGTAGTAGACGACCACTCCCGTCGAACCGCCGTAATCGATGGCCAGGGGACGCGAATGAATGACGTCGCCGTGCACCGAAGGTCGCGTTTCGGTAACGTTGCCGTTGCCATTCTCGTCGTTGACGTCTTTCCCCAGCGTGAAATCGACCAGGTTCTGGGCGAGCCCCGACGACGTGGTCGTGAACGCCGTCAGCCCACCGGACTGGAACGTTTTCATCGTCCGGTTGACGGCCCATGTCGGCGTTTTATCCGTCGTGGGTGGATTGTTGCCCTTGCGGATGACTTCAGCCACCGCGCCCTTTTCCACCATCGGACCGTCGGGTGCATCCGACCATTTGCTGAAGCTGGTGGTCGTGCAAGCACCTTCCGGTGGCGGATTGGTGGGCACCGTAGACCAGTAGGTGCTCGAATCGCTCGTCCAGAAGCTCGTCGCACAGCTGGTGATGAACCCCGTCAAGGGATTCACCGCAAGCGTCCCAGTGGAATCGGCCAGTGCAACCCCGCTGCTCGCGTCCAACACCAGCTGGTATTGCTTCAAGTTGCCGAACCAGCGCGGCTTGAGATCAGGATCGGGCCGGAACACGCCGACGTATATCTGGTTGTCGCGCACCGCCCGGTTGCTGGCGCTGATCGGCAGGCTTGCCGACGCGAACGTCGAATTGACGCCCTGGATTTCGACAAAGATGTTTTGCAGGTCGGTCGCGATCTGCCCCTGATTCGACGCGGGGTAATACTTGCCGCCGCCTACCCGGGCCATGCTCATCAGCAGGGCGGTTTGATTGGCGTCCTGCTGAGCGTTGAACGCGTCGATGGTGTAGGTAGTGACGTTCTGTTGGCCGGCTACGCCGCTGACGTCGGTCTGGTAAAGGTAGCGCGCCCATTCGTCCGCCGAGCGAGCCTTGTTGCCGGGCGAGGAATACGTGGGCGGGACCGTCGGAGTGACTGTGATCTGGGTGTATGAACAATCCACGCCCCATTGCTGTTGCGGCGACGAGCAGGTATTCGGGGTCTTCGATCGAAGGGTATTCGCAGCCACCGTGTCTCCGGCTGTGCACGTGTTGCCAACCGTCGAAGGGTTCGAGACGTACGTGCAATCCACGCCCCATTGCTTGTTCGTGTTCGGCGACGAGCAGGCGTTCGGGGTCTTGGATCGAGTCGTGTTCGACACGGCCGTCGTTCCGGCAGGGCAGGTGTTACCGACCGTCGAAGCATTGTTGCTCCTGGAACACGCGCCGTAGCCGCCGTCGAGCGTGCCGCTGGTGCCGAAGGAGCATGATGTGCTGTAGCCGCCGTCGTAGGTAACCGTCTGGTTCGCGGTGACGAAATTTGGCACGGCAATCTCGGTGATATCGCCCTGAACGCCGGACAGCAACGAATAGTCGTCGGCATTCGGGAACCCATTGCCGATGAAAATGATGAAATTCCTGGCACAGCTGTCGGCGGTCGAGATTGGCGTTGAAAACGTGGTCAGGGCACTGCCCGTGTAGCCGGAGATATCGGCGAGTCCGTGGTAGGTCTGCTGGGTGTCGTAAACGGCGGGTCCGAAATGGGTCGCATCGGCCGGGGTTCCCGCCACACCGTCGGCCACATGTGAGGGGCTTGTATAACCACCGAAGTACTTGAAAGCATCGAACAGCGTATTACCGTAGTTGGCATTGGAAGAAACTTGGCTCGCGCCCAGATTATTGAAAATACCGGTGAGAATATTCGATAAGGCCAGCTTGTTGGCGACGTTCATTGGCTTGACGGCGTAGCGAACATAGCCGCCCGCGCGCCCCGAGCTGCTATCCGTGAACATCATCAGCCCCACATTGACGCTGGAGGCGACGCTGGGTCCGCCACCGAGGTTGTTGATCACCGTTTGAATGGCGGCAACCTCGGCCTGACCCTGGGTAAGCCCGCCTGGCCAGTGTTGCGATTGGCGGTTCCAGTTGGCTGTGTTGTCGAGAATGATCAGCACGTTCGGGTTGCTGCTGACGCCGCCGGACGAACCGATGAAGATATCGATGTCGTCCGCGGCGGCGCGCAGGGGCGCAAAGGCCATCCCAAGGCAAACCACGACCGCGAGGGCTTTGGATCGGCGCGAACTGGATAGGGTGGACATGAGTGACTTTCTTTTTAGGAATCTCAGGGACAGTAAGTGGCCACGACATCCGACGACACGCGCACCGTAACGCCTTCGGTGACGGCGACCTTCGCCTGGGTGACATCGTCGGTTGCCTCGGCGCGAACCTGCCACACCGTGTCCGAGCACAGGGAATTCGCGATCGCGGAACCGGCGATTCCGAACGTTTGGCTGGTCGACAGCACGCAAGCCTGGTCATTGGTATCGTTCAGATTCAGGTTCATAAACGCGTTCTTGATGATCTGTGCCTTCACACAGGTCGGCGTGGGCGTCAGCGCCACCGTGATGTCCGGACGGCCGTCGCCGTCGATATCGATGCATTTGGTGTTGGGACCGGCGCACGGATTGGTGTAGATCGAACCGGGGCTCAGGAACAGCCGGGTGGTGCTGATCGCGTCATCGATCGCTTCCTGCGCGGCGGCGATCACCTGCTTGCGCAACTGCATGTTGCCGACGATCTGCAGGCTGCTCTTGCCAAGATTGAGCGTGGTAAGCGCCAACAGGGTCATCAGCACCATCATGATCAGCCCCACGACCATCACCACCCCGCGCTGGCGGTTCGGCATCGGTGTCATGGCGTTACTCCCCGGTCGGCTGGGTTGGTCATCCGTACCTGAGCCGTAAACGCGTGGCGCTTGTACGTCGTACCGGAGCAAAGGCCGGCGCTGCCGGGTGAGCACGTATTGGCGCTCCCATCGGCGTTGTGTCCCAGCGTGTAAACCTTTCCGTCGTTGTACCCGGGGGATATCTCGGTGTTGCGGGCCAGCAGATTGACGCGGAGCGCGACGACGTTGCGCCAATTGCCGCTGGCACCGGCGGCTCCGGCGCCGGTGTAGCCATCCGGATCAGCCGTGAAAACATGGGGGGCGCCGTCTGTAGTCGTGCTGTTATCCAGCCCGTATTCGAGCTGGAGATTCTCAATCCCCTCGACGAGGGGAACGATCGAAAAGCCCGTCGCGCCGAGCTCCGCGCGCTTCAAGGTTGGAACGCCATCTCCGGGATTGTCGTTGTTGGCGACGAAGTAGATTCGCGTGACAAAGCGACGGAAATCGGCAAGCGTCGTGCAGTCCTTCTTGTGCTTGATAAGCCCCGCCGCGGCGGTGTCCATCGCGTAGTAATCGTTGGTGAAGGCTGAGTCCAGCTCGGTCGCGCTGGCGCACAGCGAGGCCTGGAAGTACGGCTGCGTGGTCCCGCCGACGAAGGCATCGCAGCCGGTGCTTCCGGCAACGCAGGTACTCGTGCGCCGTATTACCACGATGTCGACACCGGGGCGCACATCGCTCAAGCAGGTAAGCAAGGCGATCGTGGCGGCCGTCGGATTGTCGTAGCCTTGCACATGCAGCGGCATCGCGATTTTCAGCGTCGCCACGTCGGTCGCGCACGGATCGGGCTTGGCCGCCGGCGTCGGCATGGGCCACGGGTCAAACTCGGCGTAATAGCCGGCGAGCGCCAGATCGTCGCTCAAAACCTGCACCGCGTAGCGTCCATTCTCGACCTGGCGGCTCGCCTGATCGGTTTCCCGGCGCGCCTGACTGCTGCTGACCATTGCCGAAGAGAGTACGAGCATGATCAGCAGCCCCAGCGTGACGGCAACCATCAGCTCGACGAGCGAGAACCCGGCCTGGTTGGATCCGGAGATCATTTGCACAGTGGCAGCCCGATGGAGACGCGTGCCGCGATGACACGCCGATACGCTTCACTGCTGCCATAAGACCCCGTGCCGCAGGCGATGCTCGGGGCGACCGTCGGGTTGAGTCCCTGCCAGACCGCGCTCACTCGATAAATCCCGGGGGTGCAGGCTCCTGCCGACGGATCGGGGGCCTGCAGTTGCTCGATGCATCCGCGCGCACCCGTCATCGCCCCGACATTGCCTGCCGCAGTGGTGGTTTCGGCGGCGCCCTTGATGGCGTTGCTCCACTCGCACTGGTCGCGAGCCGCGCCAACCGCCAGGGCGCTGCAATCGGCCGGCTGAGAATCGCCGGTACCAATTGGCGAGTCGGTCACATAACTCTGCAGACGGTTCGCCATGCAGGCGTTGCGATCCGCATCGGTCACCGCGGCGCTGTTACAGGCCGCGAAGGGACTCGCCAGCATCCGGTCGGCCATGTCCGATACCAACAGCGTTGCCTGCGCGCGTTGATAGGCTTCGACCCCGGCCACGCTCATCCGGCCCTGCAAGCCGAGCATTCCGAGCAGGCCAAAGGCGAGAATCACGATGGTCAGCAAGGCTTCCAGCAATGCAAAGCCGTGCTGGGCCTGCCCACGGATCGATGAAGCTTTCACGGGCACGCCGAGGCCTTCGCCAACGGACGACCGCTCAGATCGACGCATACCCATCGCTGTTCCGTGCTCGATCCCTGAACTGCGGTCACCACGAACGCGGGGTTGGTATTGCCCTGGATTCGTCCGGAGCTTTGGTAAACCACACTGGCCGGCCCCGAAATGGTGACTCCGTTCGCTACCGGGTGATCGTCGATCGTCAGTGTCCTGGAATTGTCGGACGGATCGATGACGGTTACTTGCCAGCCGAGCTGCCAGCCGCCCGTTTTCTGCGCCAGCGTTGCATCCGCGTTGCGTTTAGTCGCCTCACTGCGCGAGGTGACCAGCGAGACATAGAGGTCGGTCGCCGCAGCCTCGGCGCGCTTGCTTGCGATCAAAGGCGCAAAAGAAGGGGCTGCGGTCATCGCCAGAATCCCGACGATGGTGACCACCGTCAGCAATTCGATCAGCGTAAATCCCGCAGTGCGCCCGCATCGCGCCGGGAAGAGGCGCCGCTTGACGACATTGTCTAACCTGCTTGTAAAATCATTCATTCAAGTCTCCTACCACGCCCCGGTGGGGCCTTTTGCACCCGTGTTGGTAATCGTCAACGGCTGACCCGACAGATCGCCCGCCTGCGACCCGATGGGCGTTGCCCTGGCAGTGAAGCTCGGCGGGGGCCCCGCAGCAACCGCGATCGCGATCGTGTAATAGGGGGTAACACTCGCGGGCGTCGCCACGCCGAGCGTGGACACATTCGATGCATAGCTCCGCTGATCCAGCAGGTACTGTTGTTGCCGTTGGGCGACGTCTGCGAGATACGACTCGGCAGCTGCTCGATTGCTCTTGCGAACAGCGAACTGGTACGACGGATAGGCGATCGCCGCCAGAATTCCGACGATCGCCACCGCGATCAAAACGTCGATCAGCGTGAAGCCATCCATGCCGCGATGGGCCAGGCTCGCGCGCGCGGCTATCGTCGCTCTCGCCCGGTTACGACTTTCCAATCTACGCGGTGCCTGTATCGCTACCAAAATTTGCTCCAGTTGCTTACGCCTCGTTCCATTGTCCAACCGATCGCAGACCTCGATGGCAAACGCCGTTGGACGCGCACTACCGCTAGCGACAAACGTGCACGACGGGCGTGCACCTATGCCGCAAGACGTGCGGGAACTGCGCATGGGCTAAAGCTGTGTGCTCGCGAAAAACGAGCGGAAGCACTGGCTGCCTGGCAGTCCCGCTGTCATAAGGCACTGGGCCTCTTAGACCGGTAACTTTGCGTCCCCGCGTTTCCCACGGGTATGCTCTTTTCGAGCCAGCGTTCCTCGTGCGGAGGAGTCACTGACGTTTATTGCAAACTGCACATCGTCGCAGCATTCAGTGAGCGAACGGCGTGCTCACCACCTACAGCAACACGATAATCCTATCCGTGAGTAACAATGCACCTCCGCACCAAACGCAGTCAAGCGATGTCGCGTGAACGGTAGTAACTTCTCGACAGATGGCCGATATCGAAACAAAACGCTGCTGCGCAATTCGTAGTTCACAATAGGAGCGGTTCAATCCATCAATGCGCTCAACCATCGTCGGAGCATGGCTCAGGAAACAACATATGCAGCTCGCAAATAGTGCCCCCGCAGTTCGGTTTCCTTGGTCTCAAGGATATTGACGCTGTCAATTCGCGTCACATATTGCCGCGCGGAGGTATTTCTCGGCCCTTGTCCAAAACAATGTGTATCGCATGCGAATTTCATGCCCGCAGCGATCCGCGTCCTCTACAAAATTGGATCCCGCGTATCCGGCTTGACCGCCTTGATTCAGACCATTTTGCGGTTGCTCGTCGACATCGTTGGTTCAAGAACAGTTTGAACTCGGCATAAGCTCCCGATAGACTCTTCGACCTAATGACTCACTTCTAATTGACAGGGAGTAACGATGTCGGACGACGATCTGAAGGCCGAGCTGGAGCGGCTGCGTAACGAAAACGCTGCGCTCAAAAAAGCGCCTGCCACCAGCGTTACCCTCAAAGTCAGCGAGAAGGGCGCGCTGTCGATCTATGGGATGGGGCGTTTTCCGGTGACGCTTTACAAGGACCAGTGGCTCAAGCTCCTGGGGATGTCCGATGACATCCGGGCGTTCATTGTTGCGAACGAGGGGCAGTTGAAGGCGAAGGGGTTAGTGCTTTGAGTGAGTCACAAGGTTGGGACGCGGGACGATTGCCAATCGGCCGGCAAATACCGGAGCTAGCGGCCTTTCCCAGCTCGGACTCGTACTCGCTGTTCATAATCCGCAGGGTGGCCGAATTTCACTGATTGCCGTAGACAGGGATCGAAGCGCCGTGGATGACTTTGGCATCGGCACTGCACAGGAACAGGATCACGCGCGCGATATCTTCGGGTTTCGGCCACTTCGCAAATTCTGCCTGGGGCATCGCTTTGCGATTGGTGCTTGTGTCGATGATGCTCGGAAGCACTGAGTTCACTCGAACGAAGGTTCCGGTGAGATCTGAGGCCAGCGAATCCATCATGGCCAGGGCCGCTGCCTTTGAAGCAGCATAGGCTGCTGCACCAGCAGGGTGATCGACGCCCGCCTTCGCCGCTATATTTACAATCGAACCCCCTCCCTGCTTCAGCATTACCGGCACGATGGCTCGCGACAGCGCATAGCCTGATCGCAAATTCATGGCCAGCATGCGCTCGAAGTCCTTCGGGTCGATGTCCCACAACTTCGCGCCGCCGACGTAACCGCCGACCGTGTTGACCAGCGCGTCCAGCCGTCCGTGCTGCGCGGCAATTCCCTCGACAAACTGGTGCACCTCATGGTCATCGGTAACATCGATTCGGTGGCCTTCGAGATGCGAGCCATTGACTGCCGCTGCCTGGACCAACGCATCGAACTCCGTTTGCGTTCGGTACGTCACGACGACGGTCGCGCCTTCGTCCAGAAACGCCAGACTCACTGCGCGTCCCAACCCGCCGGTACCGCCCGCCACCACCGCCACCTGTCCCGCGAATCTTGTGCTCACCGCTCTCCCTCCATTAATGCCGCTCGACTGAACGCGAACCGGCCTTACCGCTCCGCCAACTCCATGGCGCGTTCCGCTCGTAGACTCTGGAGGTCGCGCGAGATCGTCGCCACGGCAAGCGTACGATCGCCACGCCTGTAGCTGACGGCGCAATCACGCGCGGCCAGGGAACCATCGATCGCGATCGCGTCCCAATGCTCCGCATGACCGACATAGTTGATCGCCACGTCGTAGTGCTGGCTCCAGAAGAAAGGCACTGCATCAAACGGCTGACGCTGGCCGAGGATATTTCTTGCGGCCACCTGGCCCTGACGTTCGGCAACCACCCAGTGCTCGATGCGGATCCGATCACCGGAATGCCGATCAGGCCAACGCGCAACGTCGCCTGCCGCAAACACGCCAGGCGCGCTTGTCTCCAGGTACGCATCGACGGTAATGCCACGGTCGATAGCGAGGCCCGCCCGCTCGGCCAGCGCGATCGAAGGCCGCACGCCGACGCCCAAAACCACGAAATCCGCATCGAGCGTTGCGGCATCGCTCAACGTTACTCGGCTACCATCGATGTGATCGACCGTCTTTCCCAGATGAAATGCAACGCCGTGCGACTGGTGAAGGTCGCGTACGAAGCAGCCGACCTCTCGACCCAGCAAACGCTCCAGAGGCACACTTTCCGGCCCAACCACATGCACCGCGATTCCGCGCGCGCGCAGCGATGCGGCAACCTCCAGCCCGATGAAACTGGCACCCACGACAACCGCGCACTTTGCTGTCGCTGCCTTGGCGACAATCGCGCGGCTGTCGGCGAACGTGCGCAAGTAATGGATCTGCGAATCCGTTGCGCCGGGGATATTGAGTCTTACCGGTTCGGCGCCAGTCGCAATCAGCAGCGCTCCGAACTCGATTTGCCTGCCGTCCTCGAGTTGCACACGATTTTGGCGCACGTCGATCGACGATGCGCGCGAATCGAGCACGAGTTCGATGTGGTTCTGGGCGTAGTACTCGGGCGCTCGCAGCGGGATCCAATCGTCTGGCGCGGTCCCGGCAAGGAAGTCCTTGGAGAGATTCGGCCGGTCGCACGGCGGAGAGTCGTCGGCGCTAATCATGGTCACGGCACCCTGGTAGCCTTCGCGACGAAGCATGTCCGCGGCGGCTAACCCGGCTGCGCCGCCCCCGACAATTACTACCGAGCTCTGCGCGTCCGGCGATCCTTCTGTTGGCGAGCTGCTTCGCGGCATCGGACCGGCAAGCTTCTCGCGGACGAATGCCTTGTCGCCAATCCGCTCAACTCGCCAGCATGGGACCGGATCCAGCGCCGGCGCGCGCACCGCTTCACCGGTGCGGAGACTGAAACACGCGTGATGCCAGGGGCAACGCACAGTGTCGTCGACGATCAGGCCCTCGGCCAGCGGTCCGTGGTAGTGGGTGCAATGCGCGCCCACGGCAAAAAAGTCGTCATCGCGGCGCACAAGGATCACTTCTTCGGTCTCGACGTGCCCGAGCACGATCCCGCCAACTGGTAGGTCGCGAAGCGCAACCCCGCTTCTCAAGTCCACTCTTGGAGTGTCTTCCATGTCTGCGCTTCCATAACACTGAAACCGGTTCAACCCGCGCGGCGCAACTTGGGTGAGGCCAGCGACGCAGCTCGAAACCTCCCACGGAACTCCAGGGGGATGACTGTTGACGACAATCTTAACAGCTGGGACTTCGGGCGCGCGACTCGGCGTCGAATGAAGGGGTTCCAATGCGCCTGATGCGAGTGAGCGATCGACAGAGCCTCATCGAGACACCGGTGCACGTGCTCGCACGACAACGGATTGTCGGGGCCGCCCAGGGAAAAGGAAAAGAAGTTCCGCCCACGCCGATTCAGCGGCAGCGGGCCAGTCGGGAAATCGATGGTCACGCCGCTGGGTACTGTAGCGCGCTGCGCGCTCACTTCTCGAAAGGATGCGACCATTCACGGCCACCAATTCCAAAGCGTTGGGGGCGCCGACGCCGTACGAAGTCTCGCGCAACAACGGCTCGCCCTGCGCATTGCAACCGATGGTTACATAGGTGTGCGTGTTGCGGTCAGGCAGGAGTTCATAGCCAAACAGCCCATCTTCGACAATGGGCAACAGGTCGAGCGCCAGGCCGGTCGTGATCCACAAGGCGGTGCAAGCGCTGTTGTTATGCCGACTCGAACGGTCCGACACACGCGGTCAGGCGGAACCGCGCTGACCCAACGAAAGATACGCCAGCCGCTTCGCCTCGAGCCGCCCGCGGCTCACGCTGTCCAGAATCAGCCCGCACACAAACGACAGCCACGACAACAGGACCAGCCCGGTTGCGAGCACTGCCGTCGGCAGCCGTGGCTCGAGGCCGGTGCGCTCGTATTCGACGATGATGGGCGCGCCGAAAGCAAGTGCGGCCATAAAAAGCGCTGCGCCGATGACTCCGAAGAACGCAAATGGCCGCACTTCCTTGAACACAAATCCCATGAACGCAAGAATGCGGGCGCCGTCACGGTAGCTCTTGAGCTTGCTTGCCGAGCCCTCGGGCCGCGCGTAGCAGCGCGTCACGATCTCGGCGGAAGTCCTGAACGCTCTTCTCCGCGATGAGTCTTCGACGGCGCGCGGTGGTTCAGCTTGGCTTATGCTAATCGTTGCCCTAGTATGGGGGAAATATGGTTGAGTTCGATTTCACTGGTCCTCCGCAGGACGAAGCGTCGCACGCGCGTCGAATCCTGCTGCGTGCCGTGCTGTGTGGTATCGCACTCGCAGCGCCACTTGCGTCGTTCGCCCAGGCGCAACCCAAGGTCTGGCGCATAGGCTTTCTTGCTCCCGATTCGTCATCGACCCGGGTTTATGACGGATTTCAGCAAGGCATGCGTGAGCTCGGTTATTTCGAGGGGAAGAATTGTGTCATTCGGCTGCGTTTTGCGGACGGAAAATATGAGCGCCTTCCGAGCTTGGCCGCGGAACTGGTGCAGTTGAATGTGGATGTCATCGTGGCCGGGACCTCGCTGAGCGTCCAGGCCGCCCGTCAAGCGACAGCAACGATTCCCATTGTAATGGTGGCGGTTCCCGATCCGGTCGGCGAGGGTTTTGCAACGAGCCTTTCCCGGCCCGGAGGTAACATCACCGGCCTATCCAGCATCGTGACAGAACTCAGCATCAAGCACCTTGAGCTATTGCGCACTGCGGTGCCCAAATTATCGCGCGTCGCAGTGCTGATCAATCCGCTTAACCCGAGCGATTCCCTGATTCTGGAACAAATTCACGGCCCCGCCTATGCGCGCGGTGTAAAACTCTTCCCGGTTGAAGCAAGCAGCGCGAGCCAGATCGAGGCAGGCTTTGAAGCAATGACCCGCGAACGCACGGAAGCCCTGATCGTCGCAGCGGATTCGTACTTCGATGTGCAGCGTGACCAAATCACAAAGCTTGCAGTCAAGAACCGCCTGCCTACGATATTTTCCAGTCGGGAACTGACAGAGGCTGGTGGCCTGATGAGTTATGGACAGGACTTGGCCGAGCATTATCGGCGCGCCGCAACCTATGTGGACAAGATACTAAAAGGCGCAAAGCCGGGCGATCTCCCAATCGAACAGCCAACGGTTCTGGAGCTGGTCATCAACCGGCGGATTGCTAAAGCGCTTGGACTTACCATTCCGCAAGAACTGATCTTGCGCGCGGATAAGGTGATCGAATGAGGCAATGATTACGGTTTTATCTGGCCGCGAATTTCTCCGCTCTTGTAAGCGGCGCTGTGAACGTTGATATAAAGATTGCCTGCCTTGTAGCTTTCGTACTGTGCATCGGTTAATTTTGCGCCCGCCGGCACCGCCCAGACGTTGTCGGAAATCTGGGTCAAGGGAATGATAATAGAACCAGTCGTGCCCGCAGCGGCCTCATGAATATGCGCTACCGTTGCTGACATCCCGGAAACTGTCACACTGCCGCTGACCGATTTGTCTGCTCCAACAGTGAAGGTGCCGGTTCCCAAAGCAGAGGTTGTCACGGGGGGAATCTCCTGATTCCCGCTAAGCGGGACCTTGACTTCATCGCTTAATACGGAACCCGCGTATCCCGCGAACAGGACGATGACCGCGCTCACAACGACCCAAAGCTTACGCTCCGCAAATTGCCAAACTATCGCCATAGGTATATCTCCATTCGTTACCCTTGAGGGCGGCGCATCTACGGCTTCAACCGGGATATGAGCCCGAACTCCCTGTTCACGGCTATCGTAACATGTTGTTCCCAAGCCATCGTTCGCGGCCGACCCCCAAGTCAAACTTGTGAATTCTATTCTCGCTGGTTAAGACTTGATCGTATCGAGGTGGCGGCCGGGTTCGCATTTCTCTGGTGGGGCGGCCGCGGGAAATCCAGCGGTTCATCACAGCGCGAGCGATCAACCCATCGATTGAGTGAGGTAGTCGTAGCGATCAAAGCTCGAATCTGCCTTTGCACTCTGCCGAGTATTCTTACGCTAGTTCTCGCTGATGGGCCCGACGAGTAGCGCGGTCGCGGCAGGGATCCCAGTAATCAGAATCGCAAACCCAATGGTGGTCCAGATTAGGCCACGCTTTGATAGGCGCCAACGTTTGGACAAGAGCCGCTGGACTAGTACCACGGCAACGATCGCCAAGAGTAGACCGACCACCATGATTCCGACGAAATATTCCGGAGTATCAACAATAGCTGAGCGCATGACGCCGGGAGCAAAAGCGAGTGCAAGCATCGGGCCACTAACCAAAGCAATCGATACATCTCTGGTCATATGGAGATAGTTGCGTGCATTCGTTGTCGGCATCCATTCTTCGCCTGCTTGGGGTACTTTGCCATGACCACAAAGCGCTCTGCTACCCGCCATTGCTAAGGATCATAGTCTCGATAGTAGTTGTAGTGAGTCTGTGTCTCTGCGTCGTAATACTGGCCGGGAGTCGCAGCGCATACGTCAGATACGCGCGGCTTAGCGGACATGCCGCGGGTGTATTTCCAGAACAGCCCGCCGCGCTCGGCCAAAACGCCGGTTACTAAGCGCGGCTAAATCAGCAATGTGCCTTCGCCGGATTTGCTGTGCCGTAATTGTGACTGGATGACACCGGTTTTGAGATTGGCAAGCGCCGCAAGTGTTTGATTGATAAAACTCTACGTCGACACAAATCTGATTCGTAATCAGTAGGTCGGTGGTTCGACTCCACTCAACAGCACCAATCCCAATTAACGCCCATCGATAGCAGCCACTCACGTGGTGTCGAAATTCTGGGGCGTGGTGTTAAAACTCGCTTGAATCGCGCCATAGAATTAAAACTTCGACCGCGATGCGCTCTTAAACGCGCGCGAAGACCGGATTCAAACCGACAACAGGCCCAATGCCTCTGTGTCGCCTGACACAAGGCAGGTGTTCCTCGACATCCGCGGGACGCGCGCGACGGCCAGACTGCTCGCACCGATTCGAAGGGACTGTGTACGGGTTGACTGAAGGGCGGGGCACCTAGCCCGTCATTTCTGACCGGCATGGTTGCGCGCGCATTCGCCTTGGAGGTTTTCAATGGGCGTGTCCCGTGACGGAGTGTTTGGACGACCCTCAAGCATGCGCCGGAGTGTCAGCACGAGCGCCCCGCCGGCGTCTCCACCGGATGAAGGCGCGAGCCTGCCGGAGACCGACGATCCCCTCCTCAAGGGCGTGATGCGCGAAGTTCCGCGTGGCGCTCGCGGCGCTCAGCGTCGGCCTGATGCTGGTCGCGTGGTTTTCTCTGAAGAGATCCGTGCCGCGTTTCGATCGCTCCGCTAGTCATGTGAGCGCAGTGGCAACCGCATCTCCCACTTTTCTCAGAAAGGAGCAAACCATGTCGCGTACGACGTCGGCCTTGATGCTCGTTGCCACGCTGTTGGTGGCCACGACGAGCTTCGGCCAGGACAGCTCGATTCGTCCGTTCCGCGCCAACGTGTCGGATGAGGCGCTGACGGACCTCCGCCGGCGCATTGCTGCTACGCGATGGCCCGACAAGGAAACCGTCGCCGATCAGTCGCAGGGTGCGCAGTTGGCGAAGCTGCAGGAGCTGGTTCGGTACTGGGGCAGCGGCTACGACTGGCGTAAGGCGGAAGCGAAGCTGAATGCCTTGCCTCAATTCATGACGAACATCGATGGGCTGGATATTCACTTCATCCACGTCCGTTCTCGTCACAAGAATGCGCTTCCGGTGATCATCACGCACGGTTGGCCGGGATCCGTGATCGAGCAGCTCAAGATCATCGGTCCGCTCACGGATCCAACCGCACACGGAGGCAGCGCTGAAGACGCTTTCGACGTCGTCATCCCGTCAGTACCGGGCTACGGCTTCTCCGGCAAGCCGACGGGCACCGGTTGGGACCCCGACCATATCGGGCGGGCGTGGGCCGAGCTTATGAAGCGCCTCGGGTACACCCGCTACGTCGCCCAGGGCGGTGACTGGGGCACGCCCATCTCCAGCGCGATGGCTCGCCAGGCAGCAGCGGGACTGCTGGGTATCCATATCAACTTGCCGGCGACGGTACCTCCCGAAGTGGCCGTGGTGCTCCCCATGGGCGGACCCGCGCCAGCGGGACTCTCCGAAAAGGAACGCGCGGTATTCGACGCGCTCGTTGCGTCCGGCAAGAAGGGGAACTTGGCCTATTTCACGATGCTGACCGCGCGGCCGCAGACGGTCGGCTACGGCGCGACGGACTCGCCGGCCGGCCTCGCGGCGTGGGTACTCGTGCATCCAGGCTTCGCGCAGTGGACCTACGGCGCCGATCCCGAGAAGTCTCCGACGAAAGACGACGTGCTCGACGACATCACGCTGTACTGGCTGACGAACACCGCAGCCTCGTCGGCACGGCTGTATTGGGAGAACGGCGCACGAGGCAGCGTCATCGTTGCGGCAGCGCAGAAGACCGGCGAGATTTCTTTGCCGGTTGCCATCACGGTATTCCCGGAGGACGTTTATCGTCCCCCGGAGACATGGGCCCGGCGCGCCTATCGCAACCTGATTTATTTCCACGAGGTCGACAAGGGCGGACACTTCGCGGCGTGGGAGCAGCCCGAACTCTTTGCGGGCGAATTGCGTGCCGCGTTCCGATCGCTACGCTAAGCGGTTCTCGCACGTGTATTTAAAGAAGGGAAGGAACTTCACATGAGTGGACGGTGAGCTGAGCAAGAAGGGAACACGTCCGGATCCGTGAGGATCATTGCGAAGGACGCACGAAGCCGAACTAGATAAGGGAGTGCTGCAATGAATCGCAAAAACATGCTGACGATTGGGATTACGGCGGTAGGGCTCGCCGTCCTTGGCACCGTGGGCGTTTCCGCGCAGGACAAGTACACGGTGAAAGTGCCTGGTGGGCTCGCATTCTCCGAGTTCAGGGGTTACGAAAGCTGGCAGGTTGTCTCGACCAGTATGGACGGAGACCTGATTGCTGCGATCGTCGCCAATCCAGCGATGATCGACGCCTACCGGGCCGGCGTTCCCGGCAACGGCAAGCCTTTCCCCGACGGCGCCAAGATGGCGAAGATCCATTGGAACCCGAAAAAATTGGAGACGTTCCCCGCAGCGACGGTGCCGGGCACGCTGCATGACGTCGACTTCATGGTCAAGGACAGCAAGAGGTTCGCGGACAGCGGCGGATGGGGTTATGCCGTGTTCGATTACGACGCCAAGTCCGATACGTTCACGCCCGGTACCACGGCTGACAATCCGCCGCAGGGGAACGACGCCAAGTGCGGGTTCGCGTGCCACACCATAGTGAAAGCCAGAGATTTCGTTTTTACGGACTACGGCAAGCGGTGAGCCGTTCCTTGCCCCGTACCGGGATGCGCGGTAGGAGATCGCGATGTCCCTGACTCTTGAGACACTCCACGTAAGCGCGGAAGGGGGCACCATGCGGCGGAGTTCTACGCCGGTAGCGGCAACGACTGTCGGCGGGCGCTCGAACTCGCGCGCACGAATGTCGCGAATCGTCCAACACGCCGCGCGGTCAAGCAGACGCACGCGATCGTGGTGAATGCCGATGAGGCTATCCACACTCGACCCACGGAGTGAACGGCGGCCATGATGTCTCTGACCTACGACAAGCGGCTCACCGCGCTCCTGGTGATCGATCCGTATAACGATTTTATTTCCGCGGGCGGCAAGGTGTGGGGTCGCCTGAAGGCGGTTGCAGAGGCAAACGGCTGTGTTCCTCATATGGCGCAGGTTCTGAACGCGGCGCGGAAAGCCGGGCTTCGCATCTTCTATGCGCTGCATCACCGGTACCGTCCAGGCGACTACGAGACCTGGAAGTACATCGCGCCTATCCAGAAGGCAGGCTGGTCGCATAAGGTCTTCGAATACGGGACGTGGGGCGGCGAGATCCGAAGCGAATTCGCACCGCAAGCGGGCGACATCGTGGCGATGGAGCATTGGTGTTCCAGTGGCTTTGCCAACACCGATCTGGATTTGCAGCTTAAAAAGCACGGCATTCATCAGCTCATCGTCATCGGGCTCATAGCGCACACGTGCGTGGAGGCGACTGTTCGCTATGCCGCTGAGCTTGGCTACGAGGTCACCGTCGTGAGAGACGCGACCGCGGATTACTCGGATGACGAGATGCACGCCGCTCTCGACGTTAATATTCCGAACTACGCCGGTGCAATCGTGACGACAGATCAAATCGTCGATTCGATCTCCTCTCTCTAAACGTGCGGAGGCGCCGGCGTACGCCGTCTACTCGAGCGGCTCATACCAAGTTATTGGGCAACACCATCGTCCAATAGACCCGTCGCTACGTCGTCAGGTGTAATCCTCTCAACGGCCCCACGTTCGATGACCCAGGAGCGCTCCAAATCATGGATGCATCCCTCATCACACTTGGCGCGCACGCGCCCGATGCCGCGCTCACACTCAATCGCGTGGCGCTCGGCATGTTCTTCGCGATCAGCGGCTACCACAAGCTATTCAACGCTTCCAGGCACGCGACACTGACACAAACGCTGCAAGACGACGGCGTGCGCGCGGTGCCGATCATGCAATGGCTGGTGCCTGGCATCGAGTTCAGCGGAGGATGGGCGCTCATCATCGGCCTACTGTCCGCGCTTGCAGCGTTCGGGCTTTTTGTGGTCTGTCTCGGCGCCGTCGTACTCGACGCCATCAAACGCGTACGCGCATCGCAGCCGATCGATCGCGCCGATTGGCTCGGTGATCTGCTCTATCTACCCGAAGCGCTCTACTGCATTGGACTGGCCGTTGTGATGCTGGGAGGGCCAGGACCGTGGAGCCTTGACGCCAAGATCTCCACATTCCTCGCAACCTAAGGCATGGCGTCTAGCGCTCGACTATTCGAGATACGCGCGGGCGCATTGCCCGCTATCCCCCACATCACAAGGAGGCGGTCACCATGAGCAGCACACAGATGAGCAATGAACACGCAACCCAAGCCCCGAGCGCTGCGAGGGTCGATCTGAAGCTCGAGGTCGTCGTCATTCCGGTGTCCGACGTCGATCGCGCCAAGCGCTTCTACGGAAGCTTGGGATGGCGGCTGGACGCCGATTTCGCTTTCGATAATGGCTTCCGGGTCGTCCAGTTCACGCCACCCGGCTCGGGAAGCTCGGTCCAATTCGGCACGAACATCACATCGGCCGCGCCTGGCTCGGCCCAGGGCACCTACCTGATCGTCTCCGAGATCGAGGCTGCACGAGACGAACTCGCCACCCGCGGTGCCGGGATCAGCGAGGTGTTCCACGCCGGGACGCCGGGAGCTCAGTTCCAGCGCGACGGCAGGAGCAGTCGTGTCAGCGGGCCCGCACCGGACCATGCCAGCTACGGCTCATTCGCCACGTTCAACGATCCAGACGGCAACGGCTGGCTGCTCCAGGAAATCAAGACGCGGCTTCCCGGACGAGGACTCAGCAACTTGGACGTCGCGACTCTGACCGAGCTTCTGCGAGAGACAGAGGAGCGCCATGGCAAGTACGAAGCGACCGCTCCGAAGCACCACTGGTCGGGGTGGTACGGCGCCTATATCGTCGCGCGTGAGCGCGGCAGGTCTCCCGACGAGGCCGCCAAAGATGCTGCGCTCCATGTGGAAGGTGCGGGTCGATGAGGGCCGACATCGTCCCCGGCGCAGTCTTTCCCGACTACGAGCTTCCCGACCACCGCGGCAAGCACCGGACGCTCTCGGAGTTGCAGCAAGGCGATCCGCTGGTGCTGGTGCTCTCCCGCGGAGGTTTCTGTCCGAAAGACAGGCGGCAACACGAGGGGCTGTTGCAACTCCACCGCGAGGCGCAGGTCGGCTACTGCCGTCTCGTGACCATATCGACCGATAATCTGCTCGACACGAATGAATTCCGCGCAGGCGTCGGTGCACTCTGGCCGTTTCTCTCGGACCCCGGGCGCAAACTGCAGAAGGATCTCGACATCGCGGAATACACCGACCCGCATCACAATCCCATGATTCCTCACACGCTGCTGCTCGAGCCCGGCCTGCGTGTCTACAAGATTTACAACGGCTACTGGTTCTTCGGCCGGCCGACGGTGGAGGAGCTGCGCCTTGACCTGCGCGCCGTGCTGCAGCGTTGCCGTCCCGACTGGGACATCAGCAGTGCCGAGCAGCGAACCGCCTGGACGAAGGGCGAGAAGGCGAGTTTCTATCCGTACGGAAAAACGCAGGCGGAACGTTTGGCCGAACAGGACTGATCCGGAGATCATGAGCAAGGAGATCCACATGAATCGATCAACACTATCGTCCAATAGACCCACCGCTACATCGTCTGGTGTAATTCCCTTCGCCCTTCCTCGAGATAAAGGAGAACGACGGGAAAGCCTACCCCAAGCTCATTCATTACAACCGGCTCCCTAAAGGTGGGCACCTCGCGGCCTGGGAACAGCCTGAAGCTTTTTCGGAAGAACTTCGCGTGAGCTTCCGGACGCTGCGCTGATGGCGACGTGGGATCCGGGCACCACGCGTGCCAGTACCCCACGCCACAGTCGACAACATCCCATTGAATCCAATTAAGGAGAACTGGAATGTCCGAAGAAATCAACCACGATCGTCGCCGCCTTTTGGGCACTGCAGTCCTGACCGTTGCTGCAGCCGAGTTCGCCATGATCGGCTCCGCGGATGCGCAATCTCGCACGATGAACCCGATCAAGCCGGGGACGAACACGTCGTTCAGTTCGCTGAAGCAGATCGATGCCGGCGTCCTGAACGTCGGTTACGCCGAAGCCGGCCCCGCTAGTGGTCCGCCGGTCATTCTTCTCCACGGCTGGCCCTACGACATTTACAGCTTTGTAGATGTCACACCTTTGCTCGCGTCGGCGGGATACAGGGTGTACGTTCCCTATCTGCGCGGCTATGGTTCGACGCGCTTTCTTTCCGGTGAAACATTCCGGAATGGCCAACCGTCGGCGGTAGCTGTCGATATCATCGCCTTCATGGACGCCCTCAAGATCGAGAGGGCGACGCTCGCCGGCTTCGATTGGGGAGCGCGGACGGCCAACATCATCGCCGCGCTCTGGCCGGAGCGCTGCAAGGCGATGGTGTCCGTGAGCGGCTACCTCATCGGCAGCCCGGAATCCGAAAAGAGGCCCTTGCCCCCGAAGGCCGAGCTCCAGTGGTGGTACCAGTTCTATTTCGCCACCGAGCGCGGGCGGGAAGGCTACGACAAATACCGGCACGACTTCGCGAAGCTCATCTGGCAGCTCGCTTCACCGAAGTGGAACTTCGATGACGCGACGTTCGATCGTAGCGCAGCGTCCTTCGACAACCCGGATCATGTCGCCGTCGCGATCCATAATTATCGGTGGCGGCTCGCACTGGCGGATGGCGAACGCAAATACGACGATCTGGACAAGCGGCTTGCCAGAGGCCCGGTCATCAACGTGCCCACCATCACCATGGAAGGCGACGCCAATGGCGCGCCGCATCCCGAGCCTAGTGCCTATGCGAACAAATTCTCGGGCAAGTATTCGCACCGAACGATCACAGGCGGCATCGGGCATAATCTGCCTCAGGAGGCGCCGCAGGCCTTTGCCCAGGCTGTCGTGGATGTTGACGGCTCTTGATGAGCGTTAACCTGCACCGCAACATACATAATGAAAGCACAGAAGCTCCTGCTGGCCGCGATACTTGCCACCGCGATCGGGATTCCGATCGGGACCTCAGCCGAGGACAAAGGCGTGGCGCCGCAAACGACACCCGCAACGGTTAAATTGCCCACTGAAGGCGAGTTGCCTTCCCTGGGCGGTGCGACCGAGTGGCTCAATTCGCCGCCATTGACGGCAGCCAGCCTGCGCGGAAAAGTCGTCCTGATCGACGTCTGGACCTACACCTGCATCAATTGGCTGCGCACCCTCCCCTATGTCCGCGCGTGGGCCGAGAAATACAAGAATCAGGGTTTGGTCGTGATCGGCGTGCACTCTCCTGAGTTCCCGTTCGAGAAGAACGTCGACAACGTTCGCCGAGCCGCGAAGGACATGAGGGTCGATTATCCGATCGCGATCGATAGCGACTTTGCGATATGGCGCGCTCTCAAGAACGAATATTGGCCGGCCCTTTATATCGTCGATGCGCAAGGGCGCATTCGGCATCATCAATTCGGCGAGGGTGGATACGAGCAGTCGGAGAGGGTCATTCAACAATTGCTGTCCGAGGCCGGAACCGGCAGCATCGGTCATGACCTGGTGTCGGTCGCTCCCCGTGGTGCGGAAGTCGCCGCCGACTGGAGCAGCTTAAAGTCTCAAGAAAACTATGTCGGCTATGAGCGCACCGAGAATTTTGCATCCCGCGGCCGCGCGGTACTGGACAAACCTTATGTCTACGCCGCCCCTGCGCAATTAAGACTCAATCAATGGGCATTGTCGGGCGATTGGACGGTGGCGAAAAATCTCACTGCGCTGAACAAGCCCAACGGGCGCATCGCCTACCGCTTTCACGCCCGCGATCTTCATCTCGTCATGGGTCCGGCGGCGCGAGGAGCTTCGGTGCGATTCCGCGTGCTCATCGATGGACAGCCGCCGGGCGCTGCTCACGGAATTGACGTTGACGACCAAGGCAACGGCACGGTTACGGAACAGCGGCTGTATCAACTCATCCGACAACCGAAGCCCATCGCTGATCGACAGTTCGAGATCGAGTTTCTCGATCCGGGCGTGGAGGCTTTTGCGTTCACGTTCGGCTGATCGTTGTTTTGGCGAGAAGCGTCCGATGACTATCCTCATCTCGACATCGGCGCTCATCGTATCGTGGCTTCGCGGCTCCATAGTGTTGCTGGTTTCAGTCTTGCTGTCAGCTTGCGGCGTGCTGCCAACGCAGGTCGATCGGCCGTTTTCACCGGCGCAGCAAGCTTCCGCCGATAGTCCGCTGGTCCGGATTGCAAAGGACTCCAG
>DATMNH010000072.1:0-2910 GCA_035568975.1 Casimicrobiaceae bacterium | reverse complement strand
GGCAGGTTCGCCGGCGGCAGGGTCGGCCGTCCCGGCGCGCCAGCAACGGTCCCCTCGATCACGTTCCAATGCTCGTCGTAGAGGACCTGCGTGTGGCATACGAAGCGGTCTGCGTCGACCTGGATGATCCTGACCTTGCCGCTGAAGACAAATAGCTTGTAGTCAGGTGGCGTCGTCCGTGGCGGGCCCGGCAACAATTCCTCCGCGTAGATTGCGCGGCGTATGTTTCGATACGACCACTCGCGGCCCACGATCGTGAAGTCGGAGCGCAGCCATTTGCGCGCGGCGGCGACCAAGTCCCCGCACCGGACGCGGGCCTTGCATTCGACGAGAATGTTCCACCCGCTGCCATGGTTCGCCTTCAGGGCGAACGCGTCGGGGAGTTCGGCAAACGGAAAGTGGTCGACACGATCGGACCACCAGTAGAGGGCGGGGAACGACAGCGCGGGCGCGGTCTTGCCAATCTGGTTTCGGACCCGCAACTTGTCGGAAAACAGCGTCAGGTATGGGCGGCGATCGTGCAGGATCTTGACGAGGATCTTTTCGTTGAAGCCGCTCGGGGAATCGAGGTTCGGCATTTGGCCAAATCGACGGCAGTAAAGCTGCGACACGTAGTCGCGGTCGCTCACGAAATGTGCCGCGGCGCGGCGACGAAGGTCCTCGCGCCCGTCGCGCCAGCGACGGCGCAGGCTCGGGGTCGCGATCGGGTTCGTCGGCATGCGTGCGGGCGATCGAAGCGCGGCAAGCGTCAATCGTATGGCGGGCAGGGAATGGCGCGCCCTTGGACGGGGCTAGTTGCCGACCACCGATCGTTCGAGGCGCACAACGGATCGCGCTTCCTCCGTTGCGTCATCTTGGGACGATGCCAGCAAAAATTCGCGTGTGCGCCGCGACAGGTTCTCACCGACGATCGAGCGCGCTGTCGCCATGGCCGCCGTACCCAGACGACGCCGGAGCCCTGGATCGTCGCGCACGCGCAGGATAGAGGAGGTGGCCTCGGCCGTCGTGCCGAACAGAAGGCAGTCGCGACCATTCGTAAGGTAATCGGCGTAGCCGCCGTGCACCGCGCAAACCACGGGCAGTCCGCTCGCCATGGCCTCGAACACGACGCGGCCGAAGCCCTCGAACCATTGCGCATTCGTGCGATAGATGAAGCAGTCGAGCGAGCGCAGGAACGCGGCTGCACTTTCGGCGCCGGCCGGAAGCAGCTCGACGTTCGGCGTTCCGGTAAGTCTGCTCGCGAGACACGTCCCGCCCATGATGCGTACGCGGCATCCGGCCGCAGCAAGGAATCGGTAGAGCTCCGGATCTTCGTCATGGTGTTTCGTCGTTGCGTCATCGCGACTCAAGCGCCCGACCGTGAATGTCGGATGTGCCGCACGGGTCGTGCCGAGAAAATGCGAAAGCTCAATCGGACTCTCGAGCAGCGGTAGCTTAGTACCCAATCGGCGCGCGAGCGCGGGCGACGACGCGACGACTTCGGGACGGCGGCCGCATCCTTCGATCCGGCGTAAATTCTTCGCAAGCCGGTCGGGCTGGTCGGTGTTGTAGAGGATGACAACGCGATCAGGACGCGCGAAACGAATCCAGTACCCGATCCGGAAGTAGACACCGACGAACACGATCGTGCCACCAAAAGGAATCGACATGCGCCACGGATTGATCCGGCGCAACGGAAGGGTCGCCGCGAACTCGGGCGCCGGGACATATTCCGACCAGAGCTCTGCGCTGCTCGATGGCCGTAGCAGATGCCAAGTGTCGACCGTGCGCCGGTCTGCGCCCCCATTGCTATCCCACAGCGGATTGACGAGATGAACACTTGTTGTTCTCGCGACGGATCCCGCGACCATAGGTGCTTCCCCCCGGCACAGTAAAATGGGGCAGTGGGAAACAGGCATAGTTCAGTCGGTTTTGTAACAGAGTGTTTGCAGCGGGCCGTGCTCGCGAAGCCAAGGTGGTTCGCTGAAATTCGCTTCGGGCGGCGCGCAACTGGTTGCCGATAGACGGCGGGCGTGCCAGGGTGGTCTAGAATGTTATCCGCGCCTGCGGCCATGCCCGCGCAGCTTTCGCCCGGGAGCATCCGCATTCGTTCAGGGAGCCTTGGTAATGAACACAAATTCTGCACTTCGTTTTTCAGGCAAGCATGCTTTTGGTGCGGTCGCCATGGCTGTCATATTGAGTACTCCTTTGGCCTGGGCGCAGGGGCAGAAAGTACTCAAGTTCGTTCCGCAGGCTGACCTGCGCATTCTCGACCCCATCACCACCACCGCGTACATCACCCGCAATCACGGGTACATGATCTACGACACGCTGTTCGCCACCGACGCCAAGTTCCAGGTCCAGCCGCAGATGGTGGACAAATACGAGTTGAGCAACGACAAACTGACCTACACGTTCACGCTTCGCGATGGGCTCAAGTTCCATGACGGATCGCCGGTGCGCTCGGCCGATTGCATCGCATCGATCGACAGATGGTCCAAGCGCGACGCGCTGGGACAGAAGATGGCGGAATCGACCGAGTCGTGGAAGGCCATCGACGACAAGACCTTCACACTCAAGCTCAAGCGGCCGTTTCCGCTGACGCTCGAAGCACTCGCGAAGCCCTCGTCGAACGTGCCGTTCATCATGCCCGAACGGATTGCGAAGACCGACGCATCCACCAATATCACCGAGCCGATCGGCTCCGGTCCCTTCAAGTTCGTGAAAGAGGAGTGGGTGCCCGGCAGCAAGGTGGTCTATGTCAAGAACACCGACTACGTGCCGCGCAAAGAGGCGCCGTCGTGGGCGGCGGGGGGAAAGGTGGTCAAGGTCGACCGCGTCGAATGGATCTACATTCCGGACTCGGCCACCGCCGCGGCGGCGATCAACGCCGGTGAAGTCGACTGGTGGGAGCAGATGCCGCCCGATCTT
>DATMNH010000071.1:0-2772 GCA_035568975.1 Casimicrobiaceae bacterium | reverse complement strand
GCCCATTCTTCTCATCCATGACGAGGATCATGGCGGCGCGCTGATCGACGCACTCGCCCGTCACGGCGACGGATTGCCGGCAAATGCCTTGCCGCTTAACGTTAACGAGGTGACGCAGATCGGCCTAGAAACGATCACCGCGGCTTTCGCCTTCGGCGCCGCTGCTGTGCGCTTGATCCTGCGCGCCAAACCGCGCCACGATCTTGCCGGCTTGTACAATACGATCGCGCTGGCCGAGCCGATCCTTGCCGGCGTCGGGCTCTCGGGCGAACGTCTCGCGACGATCGAGACCGATGATCCCCTTGCTCTGGGCGAAGCGCTGCGCGCGATCGAACCCGGCGAACCGGTGTCCCGGCCCGCGACCTTCGAGCCGATAGGGGGCAAGCGCGACGTGCTGCGGTTCGCTCTGCGGGAGCTCCATCGCGTCGCCCCGGCGCCCGCCGAAATCATCCCGTTGCCCGCCGGGGCGCCTTTCGGCGCCGTCGAGATCGATGTCGACGGCTGCACGCTCTGCCTGTCCTGTGTGTCCGCCTGCCCGACCGGCGCGCTGTCGGACGATCCCGACCGGCCTCTGTTGCGCTTCACTGAAGATGCTTGCGTGCAATGCGGCCTGTGCAAGGCGACCTGTCCGGAAAAAGTCATCAGCCTCAGGCCGCGCCTTGCCTTCGGCGATGTGACTGTTGCGGCGCGGGTGCTGAAGCAAGAGGAGCCATTCCCTTGCATCCGCTGCGCCAAGCCGTTTGGCGTCAAGAGCACGATAGACCGTGTCGTTGCCAAGCTGGAAGGCAAGCATTGGATGTACCGGAATTCGCCCAGCCGCCTCGACGTGATCAAGATGTGCGATGATTGCCGCGTTGCCGTCGTCACGGAGGAGGGCTTCGACCCCTACGGCGCTCCCCCGCGGCCGAAGCCGCGCACGACCGATGATTACTTGCGCGAGCGCGAGAGTGAGTCGGAATCGTAATCACTTCGTCGCCCTTTCGAGAAACCTGACGAGCGCGTCGCGATCCTCCGGCGCGCCGATGCGCTGCTCGGGCATCTTGGTGCCCGGGGTGTAGTGCGCGGGGCCGATCTCGAACAGCTTCGCCACCGTTTCCGGCGTCCACACGATGTCGAGATGGGCGAGCGCCTCCGAAAAATTGTAACCCGGCAGAGTGGCGATGCGCCGCCCGAAGATGCCGTGCAATGTCGGGCCGGCGCGGTTGCCTTGGTCGGCCTCGAGCGTATGGCAGGCGATGCAGGCGCGAAACACCTGCGCGCCCGGGTCGCCGGCATAGGCGGTGAGCGGATCCTCGACGCCACCGCTTGCGATGGAGCCGATCGGCTCGCCGGTTTCGGAATCCCAGCTCCGGATCATGCGATCCGCGCCGCCGGTGAGCAGCATTCGGTTGTCGGGAAAGAACGCCACCGACCAGACCGGCATTCCCGGCCCGACCAGGGTGCGAGCGAGCCTTCGCGTCCTCCGATCGATGATGGCGACCGAACCGCGGATGGTCGTCGCCGCGACGCGCTCACCATTGGCGGATATCGCAAGGGAGAGTATCGGCGTGGGCGACGCGTCGACCGCGCCACGCGTTTCTCCGGCCGGCGAAAGGAAGTACACCTCGCCATCGGCTCCGGCGGTGACGATTTCGCCATCCGGTGCCACCGCCGCGGCATTGAGCGGAGAAGCCAGCGTAGCAACCAGCGGCGCGTCCGATCCCTGCAGCGACCAGACGCGCACGGTTGCGTCATACCCGGCGCTGACCAGCTTTGTGCCGTCGGGCGCGAAGGCAACACCGTTGACGTTCTGACTATGCCCCTCCAACACTTGCGGCACGCCGCCTGCGAGCGGCCATAAACGGATCGTGCGATCCCACGACGCCGATGCGAGCGTCGTACCATCGGGTGACACGGCGAGCGCAACGATCGGACCCTCGTGTCCCTCAAGGACCCTGTCCGGCTGCTGCTTTCCCGGCGTCCAGATGGCAATATGAGCGTCTTCACCAGCGGTTATGGCGCGACCGTCCGCGAGGATCGCGACCGCATTTACGGCGCTCTGATGCAACCGCAGCACCTGTTCGGCGGTGTTGCGCCGAAGCAACCAGCGGATCGCCGATGTATCGAAGCTGCCCGAGAGCGCCGTGGCGCCGTCGGCAGAGATCGCCAGCGCGCGTATCGGACCGCCATGCCCGCTCAATTGCGCTTGGGTTGGCGTAATAGCGAGCACCAACCCGATCAGCACCGCGCAACCGATCAAACGCATGAGAGGCGCTTCCTCAACCTCGTGCGGTAGGTGCTTTTTGCTGCCGGAGCATAACCCCCTCGTCGAACGGCAAATCATGGCGGCCCACCGCCCTTGCCGGTGGACCGCGCTTGTCCCGAAAGTTCCGATATCTTACTTTAGACAATGATCCCAGGCGGGCGGACCGCAATGCGCAGCTTCATTATCGCCTGTGTTGCCGCTGTTGTGATTGCCGCCATCGGGGCAATGGTCCTGAATTTCGTCCAAGAACCTGTCGATGTCGCGTTCGCGACCGAATCCGCACGGATTTGATCGTGTGAAGATAGGCTGACTTACCGGCGCCAGCGGTCGGGAGTACCGCAGCGACCGAAACAGCTCCGACTTTAAGCCGCTTGTCCCCGAACACGTCGCCTCTATCAGGCCGAGCCGGCAGATGGCTCAAAGTTTGTCGGCGTTGAGGTCGACGAAATAGAAGCCGTCGAATGGCGGCGTCACTTTCAGCGTGCGCGCTGGACTCCCCCTCGATCCGAGGCTTCGTTGTCCTCGAG
>DATMNH010000070.1:0-65744 GCA_035568975.1 Casimicrobiaceae bacterium | reverse complement strand
TCACCGACCCCGAAGCGACCAATGGCGTCGCCCTTCGCGTGCGCTGCGGGCTGCACTTGGGTGTGGTCGAGCGCCGCGACAACGACTACTTCGGCAACGCCGTCAAACGCACCGCTCGCATCATGGGGGTGGCCCACGGCGGTCAGGTGATTGTTTCGCAGGCGGTGGTCGATCGAGTGGCGGATCGGCTGCCGGCCCCGGTGGCGCTGCGCGATCTGGGCGCGGTGCGATTGAAGGGCGTGGCGCGTCCCGAGCGAGTCTACCAAGTGATCCATCCGCAACTGCGGCAGGACTTCCCGGCGCTGCGTTCGTTGGAGGCGACGCCGAACAACCTGCCGCAACAAATCACGTCGTTCGTCGGCCGCGAGCGTGCGCTGGCGGAGGTCAGGCAACTGCTGGGTCGTACCCGGTTATTGACGCTGGTAGGGGTGGGTGGGCTAGGCAAGACCCGGCTGTCGCTGCAGGTAGGCGCCGAGGCGCTGGACGACTATGCGGACGGTGTCTGGTTCGTGGAACTGGGGCCATTGGCAGATGCCCAGTTGGTGGCGCAGGCGATAGCATCGGTGCTTGGGGTCAAGGAAGAAGCGGGGCGGCCGGTGCACGAAGCGCTGGTGAAGCATGTCCACGATCGGCAACTGCTTCTGATTCTGGATAACTGCGAACATTTGGCGCGCGCCTGCGCCAAGTTGGCGAAGGAGCTGTTGCAATCGGGTCCGCAGGTGAAGGTCTTGACGTCCAGCCGCGAGTCGCTGCACGTCGTGGGCGAGACGACTTATCCATTGTCAACACTCGCGGTCCCGGACCCAAAAAAACATTTGCCGATCGCCGAATTGACGCACTACGAGGCGGTGCGTCTGTTCAGTGACCGCGCGGTCGCGGCACAGCTCGTCTTTCAGGTGACCGACCAGAATGCGACGGCGATCGCCGACATCTGTCACCGCCTGGACGGCATTCCGCTGGCGATCGAGCTTGCCGCGGCGCGCGTGCGTGCGATGTCGGTCGAGACGATTGCGGCGCGCTTGTCCGACCGCTTCCGCTTGTTGACGGGAGGTGACGCGACCGCGCTGCCGCGGCAGCAGACGCTGCGTGCCTGCATCGACTGGAGCTACGACTTGCTAGCCGAATCCGAGCGCGTCCTGCTGCGGCGACTCTCGGTGTTCGCCGGCGGCTGGACGCTGGAAGCGGCCAACGCAGTGGCCACGGGCAGCGGAGTCGACGCAGGCGACGTACTCGACCTGTTGACCCGGCTGGTGGCGAAATCGCTAGTCGAATTCGATGCCGAGGGCGAGCGTTACCGGCTACTGGAAACGGTGCGGCAGTACGGCTGGGAGCGATTGGAGGAGGCAGGCGAGACGGAGGCGATGAGGGTCTGCCATCTAGCTTGCTTCCTGAAACTCGGGGAGCAGGCTGCATCCCACTCTGTGGGGCCGGACGCGGCCCTTTGGTATGACCGCCTGGATGCGGATCATGGGAATCTGCGCGCCGCGCTGGACTACAGCACCGACCAAGCCGCGCTCCGCTTGGCAACGGCGCTGTGGCGCTTCTGGTGGGTGCGTGGCTATTTTGTGGAGGCACGCGCGCGGCTGTCGGCGCTACTCGCACGAACGGAGCAGCAGGGCCGAACCCTGCCGCGTGCCGGCGCGCTCTATGCAGCGGGAGTCCTCGCTCGCGAGCACGGCGACTATGCGGCGGCGCGGGCCCACTACGAGGAGAACCTCGCGATCAATCGCGAGGCAGGCGGTAGTCGCCTGGTCATCACTAATACGATGAATGCCCTTGGAAACGTACTCCGAATACAAGGCGACCAGGAAACGGCCCTGGCACTCTATAAGGAGTGCCTGAACACGTATAAGGAAATCGGGGACACCCAGGGCCTGGCGACCGTCACCAACAGCATTGGCAATGTGCGGCGCGACCAGGGCGACTATGCCGCGGCGCAGGCGCTGTTCGAGGAGAGCCTGGCGCTCAACAGGAGACTGGGCAACCTTCAGGCGGTCGGAATCCAGTTGATGAACCTGGCGTATGTGCGGATGGATCAGGGCGACGTCGACGCCGCATGCGCCTTTACCGAAGAGGCTCTGGAGATCAGTCGGGAGATGAAGAACAGACAGGCCACGGCCCGCATGCTCAATCACATGGCCGCCATTACGTTCGAACAGGGTGACTACGCAGCGGCGCGCGCCTGGGCTGAGGAATGCCTGCGTCTTTTCCAGGAGCTGGCCGACCGGCCCGGCCTCGGTGAAGCATTTGAGTCCTTTGCAGCCGTCGCGGCTGCCGAGGGCCAGACCGAACGGGCGGTGCGCCTGTGGGCCGTGATCGAAGGGATGCAGCAACCCCTTGGCTCCGACCGAACGGCTAGGGGCCGGGCGCATCACGAACACACGATCGCCGAAGCACGCGCCAAAATCGGAAACGCAAAATGCGATGCGGCCTGGGCGGAGGGCAGCGCGATGACGCAGGAACAGGCGGTAGCATACGCCCTTCGGGCGTAGGCGTCTTGTTCCCGCTCCGGCGTGTTCGGCGCGCGAGAGGTCGCGACGGATGAGGCGCGCGACGGGCTATCTGGGAACGCCTTCGAGCGCCTTCCGAGTCGCGGCGAGAAGCGCCTCTGCGCCGACGGGCGCGCCCGTCGCTTTCTTCATCCACAGATCCGGGGCGATGTTTCCGACCGTGGCCATGCGCCCGAACTCCAGCCCGATGCTTCCCGCCTTTTCCATCTGCTGCTCGATCTGGAAGGCGATCAGGTGGCCGATGGGGTAGTCGGGGAGGTAGAGCGTCGAGTCGATCATGTGCGAATAGACGCCGAGCAGCACCACATCCTTGGTCCCGAACACGCCCGCGTAGTAGCGGTTCCACACGTCCTTCGCGATGACGATCGTTGCGACCTTGAGCTCGGCAGGTGAGGCGGTTGGGTGCTCGTACATCCAGTGCCAGACTCCCATGTCCACCAGCGCCACGCCGGAGATCTCGTAGCAGGCCCAGAAGTCGTTGAGCGTCTTCATCGCCCGGGTCTCTGCAGTGGGCTTCGAGAGGCCAAGCAGCTCGAGATCGTGACCCTGGAAGACAAACGCCAGGGCCTCGGTGAACGCGTTGTTCGGCACGCCTTGGAGAAGGGTGTGGTCGATCGTGTTCAGCGAAAAGGTCTGTTCGACGTTGTGTCCCATCTCGTGGACGGCGATGTTGAAGCCCTTGTAGTTCATCCCGTCCTTCTCGACGCGTGTTCGCAGATGCGCCTTGTCCTCCCGCCGTCCCGCGCCCATGGCATGGCCGGAACCCCGCGCGGGGTCGACCACGATGTTCGCGGCCAGCATAGAGGCCTTCTCCGGGGAGAAGCCGAGCTGTGCGAGCAGCGAAGGAATGTCTTTCTGGTACGCCTCTGCCGTCGGATATTTCTTGCGGACGATCTCGTCGAGCTGTGCCTCTGGATATTCGCCGCGTGCGCGGAAGCCGTCGTACCATATGTCGAACGGTTCGAGCTTGCGGCCGAGCCGCTTCTGCACCAGCTTTGCAACGCGCGGAACCTCGGGAGAATTGAGTACGTCTTCCAGCATCTTCTTCACGCGAGCTTCGGGGATCTGACGGTTCTCCTCGAAACGGCGCGCGATCAGGGTCGGTGCCGAAGGGGACCACGCGTCGACCTGCCGCTGTGCATGGAACACCGCAAGGAGTTTGGCGTAGCGGGTGTCGGGTTCGGGTTCGTTTCCCGCCTTTTTCCCCGACGGAGCCGGGAGGCCGGAGTCCTTGTCCGTCGTGGCGCGTACCTCATTGGTCACCGGATTCCAGTCGACCTGCGGGTTGTCCACCACGGAATCGGGAATCGTTTGCGTCACGATCCGCTCCATGACCTTCATGATCGCGCGCTGCTTGGCCAGCCCGTTTTTCGGATCGGTGTAGTCGGCCTTGATCTCGTCGCGAAGGTTCCAATGCGAGAGGAGGCGGAGCTTCGGCGGAAACAGGCGAGTCCCGTTCGAATCCACGACGTGGTGCATCCAGATGTTGTACCCGGCGATGTATTGCGCGGCGTCGGCGTACGCCTTGGCGTTGGCGAGATTCACCGCCGCAGGGACGCGCCTCGAGAACCGCTCCGCGAGCCGGGCTTCCGCCCATTCCCGGCGCGTCCAGGACTCGCCCTTCTCCAGCCGCTCGTCGAGGGACGCCAAGGGAAAGTTGAGAAGGATCACAAAAGCGAGCTTGTTGGCGAACAGGTCGTCGCTGACGTGCGCACCGGGGTCGTAGGCCGCGAGCGTCTCATCGAAAGGCCGGATCGGCCCGATGTCCAGGTCCGACTGGCGCCGGAAGTCGCGGCCGATCTCGAGCAGGTGCCCGTCGAGGGACTCGAACGCGAACTCCATCCGCGAGAAGAGCGCGTCGCGCGCAACAGCGTCCCCCGCGTAGTTCTCGCGAACGAACGAGGCGAGAGCCGCCGCGTCGCCGTCTCCCGTGCCGGCGTTGCCTGCCTCGTCTTGCCGCCAGAACTTCGCAACCTGCGCGAGCCCGCGCGCGATCCGCGCGCGCTGGGCTTCGCCGTGCTTCGCGACCAGCTCCTGTTCGAGTTCAGTCATCGGATCGACTCTCCCCAATGGTTGCGCCGCCGCGAACGCCGGGACGCAAGCCAGCATAAGCACGAAAGCGCACAGACGTGGAATGGACATGCGGCGGAGAATAGCAGTTTGAATCCCACGGAAAAATCCATGAAGACAAACGATCCGGCTGCAAGACCCGATCCGCCGCACGGCGCGCCTGCGGTCGACCCGAATCTCGGCCATCATCCTCCTGCACCGCCGGCGCCGGACCCGGCGCCGCCGCGTGCCGGTGGCAAAGGTCAGGATCAGCCCCGTGCGCGTCCGCGCATCAGCGAACACGGGCGGGGACGCAATCCGAAGTAACGAGCCGTTTTAAGATTGCCGCCGGAGTCGCCGCGAAGGTCCGGCGATTACCAGCTTTGGGTCGGCGGCCTATCGCCCACCGCTCTTTGCGTCGTTTGCGAATCGCGACGAGGAAGATCCGCTTCGCGTGCTTCAGGCCAGCGGGACGACCTTGACCACTTCCTCCGGAGTCGTGAAGCCCTGGGCGATTTTCATTGCGCCGGAAACGCGCAGCGGCTTCATGCCTTCCTTGTAAGCGAGCTCCCGGATCTTGGCATCGTCAGACGCCGAATGGATCAGATGCCGCAGCGGCGCGGTGAGCGTCATGATTTCGTACAAGCCCATCCGGCCGTAAAAACCGGTCATCCGGCACTCCAGGCAACCCTTGGCGGATTGCACTTGCTGCGGCAAATCCGCGACGAAAGGCGCCGTCAGCATTCGCCACGTGTCTTCATCCGGTGGCTCCCCTGGTTGTTTGCAATGCGGGCAAAGCGTGCGGACCAGGCGCTGGGCCATGACGCCGATCACGGTCGAATTGATCAGGTAGGGTGGAACGCCGAGATCGAGCAAGCGTGTGACCGCGGTCGGCGCATCGTTGGTATGCAGCGACGAGAGCACCAGGTGACCGGTAAGCGCCGCCTGCACCGCCATGTCGGCGGTGTCGCGGTCGCGGATTTCGCCTACCATGATGATGTCCGGATCCTGACGCAGCAGCGTGCGGACACCGCTGGCGAAGTCGACGCCGATGCCCGGCTGCACCTGCATCTGGTTGAACTCCGGAGCGATCATTTCGATCGGGTCCTCGATCGAGCAGACGTTGACCTCGGAAGTCGCAAGCTGCTTCATCGTCGAGTACAGCGTCGTCGTCTTTCCCGAACCGGTCGGTCCCGTGACCAGAATGATTCCGTAGGGCTCCTTGATCATCTTTTCCCAGCGTTCGCGGTCCTCGCCGGCGAAGCCAAGCTCCTGGAAGTCCCGCACCAGCACGTCGGGCGTAAAGATACGCATCACCACTTTTTCGCCAAACGCGGTAGGCATGGTCGAGATGCGCAGCTCGATCTCGGTGGCGTCGGGAGAGACGGTCTTGATGCGGCCATCCTGCGGTCGCCGTTTTTCGACGATTTCCATCCGCGCCAGCAGCTTGATGCGGCTGGTCATCGCGATCAGCACCGGATTCGGAATCGCGTACACCTGATGCAACACGCCGTCGATGCGAAAACGCACGACGCCGCTGTCGCGCCGAGGCTCGATATGAATGTCGGACGCACGCTGTTCGAATGCGTACTGCCACAGCCAGTCGACAATGTGGACGACGTGCTGATCGTTCGCGTCGAGCTGCCCGTGCTTGCCCAGTTCGACCAGCTGCTCGAAATTGCGCGCCAGCGAGATGTCGCCCTTCGAAGTCTCCTGGGCCTTTTTCATCGACCGGGCGAGATTGAAGAACTCGCCCACGTAGCGTCGAATATCCTGCGGGTTGGCGAACACGAACTTGATCCGCAGGCGCAGGATCTGCTCGAGCTCGTCGGCCCACAAGCGCACGAACGGCTCGCTGGTGGCCACCGTCAGTATGCCGCCGCCGACATTGACCGGCAGAATGCGGTAGCGCTCCGCGTAAGCGTTGGACATGGTCGCGGTTACCGCGACCAGATCTATCTTCAGCGGATCGATGTGCTGATACGGAACACCCAGCTTGCCGGCCAGCCATTCGACCAGCGCATCCAGCGTCAACATCTTGCGCGGCGACGCCAGCGAGCGCCATTTCTGGTCGGCGATCAACTCGAGCGGAGTCTCGAAGCGCTGGGTGCGCGAGCGTGCCAGCTTCTCGGCCTCCGCCGCCGGCACCAGTCCGTCGGCAACCATCAGCTTGAGGATGTCCTCTAACCGGAGCCGGCGGTCAGGCGTCTTCGTGGCGCGCGCCTTGGCGCCATCGGGGGTTGGACCGGGTGGTGCGCTCGGCGTTTTAACGGGATTCGAGGCCATCGCGCTACTATAGACCGAAGCGGCGGCCTATGACAGCGTTGGCCATGCTGGCTCGCGCGTCATCATTCGCGATCGAAGACATCCTTAACGCACCTGTCGATGACTACGCTGCACGCTGTCCTCGCCGACATCACGACCCTCGAGGTCGACGCGATCGTCAATGCGGCCAACAGCACGCTGCTCGGAGGCGGCGGTGTCGACGGCGCGATTCATCGCGCCGCCGGGCCCGATTTGCTCGCCGAGTGCAGGCACCTCGGCGGGTGCGACGCCGGAGACGCGAAAATCTCCGGCGGCTACCGCCTTCCCGCATCGCATGTCATTCACACCGTCGGACCCGTATGGCGTCATGGCGCCCACGGCGAGCCGGAACTGCTGGCGCGGTGCTATCGCCGTTGCCTCGAGCTGGCCGTTGCCCACCGGCTTCGCTCGATCGCGTTTCCGGCCATCAGCTGCGGGGCATACGGATATCCACTGCGGCTCGCGGTTCCGATCGCGGTCCGAACCGTTCGCAGCTTCGACGCGCTCGATGCGCTCGATCGCGTCGTTTACGCATGCGCCAGTCGCGACGTGCTACAGGCGTACCAAGCGGTCCTGGACGCGCCGGATTAGCGAGACTACTCCGCGTCGACGCCCTCTTCGCACGACTCCGCGGGTGGCTCCGGAATCTCGAACACCTCGCGCAGATACGCGACGTACGAGGGATCGTAATCCATCGCTTTCGACGGCTCGTCGCTGATCTTGGCCACCGGTTGCCCGTTGCATCGTGTCATTTTGATGACGATCTGAATTGGCTGGTAGCCGAGGTCATTGGTCAAATTGGTGCCGATGCCGAAGGCGGTCTGGCTGCGCCCCTTGAAATACTCAAACAGCCGAACCGCCAGCGGCACGTTGAGCGCGTCCGAGAACACCATGGTCTTGGTTCTCGGGTCGATACGCATCCTCGCGTAGTGCGCTATGAGTTTCTCGCCCCATTCGAAAGGATCGCCGGAGTCGTGACGCACGCCGTCGAACAGCTTGCAAAAGAATAGATCGAAGTCGCGCAGGAACGCTTCCATCCCGTATACGTCGGACAGCGCGATACCGAGGTCGCCCCGATACTCGCGCGCCCAGGTATTGAATGCGAAGACCTGCGAATCGCGCAGTCTCGGCCCGACCGCCTGACACGCCTGCAGGTACTCGTGCGCCATCGTGCCCAGCGGGGTAAGTCCGTGCTCCAGCGCAAAGTAGACGTTGCTCGTGCCGACGAATTTCGCGCCGATGCCGTTCTTGAGCGCGAGAATCACTTCCTCCTGCCATCTGCCGGAAAACCGCCGCCGAGTGCCGTAATCAGCGACCCGAAACTCCGGGTCGGGGACCGCGTTGATCTGTTCGATCTTGGCGGCGAGACGCCGGCGCCCCTCCGCGAAGTCCGGTCGCCGCTCCTTGTTGCGAAAGTACACCTCGCTGACGATCGCCAGCACCGGAACCTCGAACAGTATGGTATGCAGCCAGGGCCCGATGATCGCGATCTCGATTTCCCTGGGCGACACCGCGGAGCGCCGGACGTCGACGAAGCGATCCTGCAGATGTAGCAGGCCGAGCAGATCGACGAAGTCGCTCTTGAGAAAGCGCCAGCCGCGCAAATACTCGAGCTCGCGTCGCGTAAAGCGCAAGCCGCAAAGGCCGGAAAGCTCGCGCTCGATCTCGGCGATATACGGCGTCAGGTCGACATCCGGCGTGCGGCACTTGAACCGGTACTCGACCTGCGCTTCCGGAAAATGATGCAGCACGACCTGCATCATGGTGAACTTGTACAGGTCCGTGTCGAGCAGCGACTCAATGATCATTCGTGGTCACGGACGGGATGCTCCGTCGGCCGATGGGACGCCCATGTTACCCGGACAGGACGGCTGTCTGCCACCCTAGTGTCAACTCTCGGAACAGCGAGCCGCCGCGGTAGCGATCAACGACGGTCTGCGGGTACCATCGCCCCAACAACCAGGAGCCGCCCATGCTAGTGAACTGCGTCGCGTATCAGGAGGGCACCAAGCTCAGCGACATTTCGAAGGAGGACATCAGCGAGTACGTCAAACGCCCCGATTGCTTCGTCTGGGTCGGGCTCAAGGACCCGACGCCGGGCGAGCTCGAGGAAATGCGCGAGGAGTTCGGCTTGCACGAGCTGGCCGTCGAAGACGCGCGCCTCGGCCACCAGCGGCCGAAGATCGAAGAGTACGGAAACTCATTGTTCGCCGTGCTGCAGACGGTAGAGCTCAAGGACGGCGAACTACACGTCGGAGAAGTCGACATCTTCGTCGGCCCCAACTACATCCTCTCGGTGCGCTTGCACACCGAGCGCGGATTCGCCGACGTTCGCGCCCGGTGCGAGCGCGAGCCGCACCTGCTCAAGCACGGTGCGGCGTACGTGTTCTACGCGCTCATGGACACCGTGGTCGATCGCTATTTTCCGATCCTCGACGCCCTGGAGTCGGAGCTCGAGAATATCGAAGAGCAGATCTTCATGCGCAACACCGCGCGCTCCAACATCGAAGCTCTCTACGCCTTGAAGCGGAGCCTGATGATCTTGAAGCACGCCGTCGACCCGCTCATGGAAGCGGTCAGCAAGCTCTACGGCGGCCGGGTCCCGCAGATATGCTCCGGCATGGGTGAATATTTCCGCGACGTGTTCGATCACCTGCAGCGGCTGCATGCGACGATCGAAGGGATTCGAGACATGCAGACGACGGCAATTCAGGTCAACCTCGGCATGATCAGCCTGAACGAGACCGAGGTCACCAAGAAGCTGGCGGGGTGGGCCGCCATCATCGCTGTGCCGACAATGATCGCGGGCATCTACGGCATGAACTTCAAGAACATGCCCGAGCTCGAGTGGGTGTGGGGATATCCGGTCTCGGTCGCCATTATGGTGGTGATCGATATCTGGCTTTATTTTCAGTTCAAGAAGATCAAATGGCTCTGAGCCGATTTTTTTAATGAACACTCGGCTTGTCGTTATTCGCCACCGGCGTCACCGGTATGACACGCTTGCCTGTCGGCGGCTGGTGCCAGGTCGGCTGCAGTGTGACATGGTCGATGCCGAAGCGTTCTGCAAGCAGGCTCTGCGCGGCGATCAGCGTTTGCGGCCACGCGGCGGCATCCTGAACTCGCAGGTGCGCGGAAAGCGCGGCACGATTGCTGGTCATGTACCAGACGTGCAGATCGTGGACCGCGGAGACACCGGGAAGGCGCGTCAACGCTCGACCGATGTCATCGTATGAAAGATGCGCCGGCACACCTTCCATCAGCACCTGGGTCGACGCGCGCAGCAGCATCCAGGTCGAACGCAGAATCAACGCCGAAACGAACAAAGAGAGAATCGGATCGATCGGGAGCCATCCCGTGGCGACGATCACTGCGCCGGCGACAACCGCCGCCACCGAGCCCAGCATGTCGCCCAGCACGTGCAGTAGCGCCGCGCGGCTATTAAGGCTGTGGTGTCCCGATAGCAGCCACGCCGACACCATATTGACCGCCAGGCCCGCCGCGGCAACGGCGACCACGATTCCGCCGCTGACAGGGCTCGGCGCGAGCAGGCGCCGGACCGCCTCCACCGCGATCCAGACGATCACCGCCAGCATGATCAGCGCGTTGATGAACGCCGCCAGCACCTCGGCCCGCGCATAACCGTAACTGGCGCGCCTGGAAGGCGGCCGCTGCGAAACGTGCTGGGCAAGAAGCGCGATCGCCAACGCGGCGCTATCGGTAATCATGTGGCCGGCGTCGGACAGCAAGGCGAGCGATCCGGCCACCCATCCTCCAGCCGCTTCGATCGCCGCAAAACCGAGCGTTAACGAAAGCGCGATCCATAGAGAACGGCGCTCGCGCGATGCCGCCATCCTCGCGGCCTGGCGACGCGGCTCGACCGAGGAGTGTTGATGGGCACTCATGGCGGCACGGCCTCTGCTCGAGGTCGTCGCAGCACAAAGCCGCGATGCGGGTCCGAACCGGGCGCGCAATGCTCGGGGCGACTTGGTCGAAAACGGGGCGCTGAGCGCATCGTCGCAGATTAAACCATGCGTGGCCGCTTTCCAATCGCCGCGGATGCGAGCGGCCCCCAAAACGGGGTGTGGCTACATCTGGCGGAATCGATGCGCGAACGCGCGGCTCACCAGCAGGGCTTCCGGACGCGCCTTGAGCTTGATGAGGGTGCGCCCTCCCAGATCGCGGGTGGTTGCGGCGACGTGTGCGACGTTGACGATGGTGCCGCGATGAATCTGCCAGAAACGCTGAGGGTCGAGCTGATCGCCCAGCTCGCGCAGCGACGTTCGGATCAGCGCCTCGCCGTCGGCGGTGAAGACGCTGGTATATTTATCGTTGGCCTGAAAATAGCTGACGTCGTCGACGGCAATCAGCCGTACCTGATTGCCGACCGAAGCGCGAATCCACGCCAGCCTCTCGGGCGCATCGCCGCCGGATCCGGCCAGCCCCGGCAGCACACGCGCCAGCGCGTCGAGCGTGCTTTTCAGCTCCGCCGAGGCGGCGGGCGTTTTCAGTCGCTCGCGCAAGCGGCGGATCGTTTCGACAAGCCGCTCGTCGGTGACCGGCTTCAACAGGTAATCGACGGCGGCATGCTCGAAGGCCTCGAGCGCGTACTGGTCGTACGCGGTGACGAACACGATATGAACGCCCTCCGCGGCGCGCCGCGCCACCTCCAGGCCGGTGAGGCCCGGCATGCGAATATCGAGGAACAGGATATCGGGATCATGGTCCTCGATGAGTCGCAGCGCCTCGGCACCATTGCCGGCAACTCCTACGACCTGCAGCTCGGGCCACGCCGTCGCAAGCTTTTCCGCCAGGTAGGACGCCAGCCGAGGTTCATCGTCGGCAATCAGGGCGCGCGGTGCGCCGTCACGCGCCGCGCTCATGCCGGCTGCTCTTCCGGCAGCATTGGCAGGTCGATCGTGACCCGCGTACCAGGCTGGCGGTCTTCGATGGCCAGCGTCGCGTGCGCGCCGTGCAGCGTCGAAAGCCGCTCCCGGAGATTGGCGAGCCCGAGCCCCGTCGAACCGGCGGCACGGGTCGTGCGAACGCCAAGCCCGTCGTCGGTCACCGCTAGCAGCAGCCTGTCACCCTGCCGCCGCGCCGTCACGCTGACTTCGCCGCCTGCGATCTTGGGCTCGATGCCGTGCTTGATGGCGTTCTCGACGACCGGCTGCAACAGCATCGGCGGCAGGGGCAGGCCGCTAAGCTCGGGCGGCACGTCGATCCGGTACGACAGCCGCGAGCCCATGCGCAGCACGATGAGATCGAGATACGCACGCAACAGCTCGACTTGTCGTCCCAATGTGGCGTCCGCGCCGCCGGCGATCACGGCGGCGCGGCGCAGGTAGTCGATCAGGCGCTCGATCATGTGCTTGGCCGTCGCCGGCTCGGCGTCGATGAGGCTGATCACATTGGCCAGGGTGTTGTACAGGAAATGCGGCTCGATCTGCGCTTCGAGGAGCTGGAGCTGGGCCACCCGACTCTGTTTCTCGGCGGCCTCGACACGCGCACGCTCGCGTTGGAATTCCGCCTCCGCGTTTGCCTGCCGCTCACGCGCAAAAAAGATGGCTGCCAGGGTTGCCGAGATGATGACGGTCAACAGCAGAACGGTGGTCGCGCCCTGGGGCGAGAAGACCTGCGTCATCAGCTGCGGCCAGTCGAGCAACGCGGAGCCGAGCGCGTAGCCGGCGAAAACGCCGATGACGGAGACGATCGAATAGTAAAAGAAGCGCGCCCCGAACGAAGCGCCTTTTAGCCAGCGGCCGACGAGAAGCTCGCCAAGCTCGAAACCGCCGTGAATGAAAAACCCGATGCAGTTGGCAAGGACCAGATTGACCCAAATGACCCGAGACACGCGGACGTGAGGCTCGAATAGAAGCCACAACACCGAGAACACCGCCGCGAAAAGCGTGTTCCAGATCAGTGTGTAGACGATGCCGCGCCCGGGAAAACGCCTGATGCGCCGGAAGAAGGGAATCGCTTCCAGGGGGTGGCCGGGCATTCCACTGTTTTGCGTACACCTTGCGTCGGATCGGTCGACTGTCATCATGGCTTTGCCTTTTGGTCTCAGGGCCGGGCTATGAGCCGCGTGGCCGGTAGTGAGTCCTCAGTGTCGGGTCGATGCGAGAGCCCCGCAAGCCCGAATGCGACAAACGGGCGGGCAAGGGCGCCAAAACCACATTTGCCGGCGCGGGCAGCAGCGTGGCCACGCACGAGCGGACGCCGCAGCCCATGCCCGCCCGGTCAGCCCCTGGGCGCGCGTGCTCGAAGCGGATAGGGCCCTGCAAGGGCGGCCTCTCCATCGAAGGCGCGCATGTGGGCAAACGGCGGAAGAGCTTGTTTGAGTCTAGCAAACGAAGGCCCCTACCGACGGTAGAATAACGCCATGCCCAGCGCTCTGTTTGGCCTCACCGCCGACGCCATCGATGCATTGCTGCCGCAGACGCAATGCCGCCGCTGCCGCTACGACAGCTGCCGCGCCTATGCTGAAGCCGTTGCCGCCGGCGACGCTCCGATCAATCGCTGTCCTCCGGGCGGAGATGCGACGGTCGCAGCCCTTGCGGATTTGCTCGGCAGCCCCGTGCTTGCGATCGACCGGAGCTGCGGCGTTACGACACCGCTCGCCATCGCCCGCATCGATGAGGGGACATGTATCGGATGCACGCTTTGCATCCAGGCGTGTCCGACCGACGCGATCGTCGGCGCAGCGAAGCTGATGCACACCGTCATTGCCGATCGCTGCACCGGATGCGGGCTGTGCCTGCCTCCCTGCCCCGTCGATTGCATCGCGATGCCGGCCGCGGCGCGGGTATGGAGCACCGCCGACGCCGAACGTGCGCGTCAGCACTTTTCGGCGCGCAATGCGCGCCTCGCGACCGGTTCGCGCAAGCGCGCGCAGGAGACTGCTCCGGTCGACGCAGCGCGGCGGCTTCGGCGGGCTGCGGTCGATGCCGCACTGGCGCGCGCCCGTAGGCGGCGTGCGGCTGGTTCCGTTCCGGGCGCGTGAATCGTTGGCGCAGCCACCGCTTTGCGTTGAAACGGCCGCCAAGCCCCGCTTCGCGTTGGCTTGCGCCGCGCCGGCCGCAGATCAGTGGCTTCAATCCCACGAAAGCGTCGTGCTCGAACGATTGCGCCGGCGCGGAGGCCTTCGGTGAACGCAGCAAAGCGTCTGGAAATCTACACCCGGCTGCGGCATCAGAATCCGAATCCGCGCAGCGAGCTCGAATACCGAACGCCTTTCGAGTTATTGGTCGCCGTGGTGCTCTCGGCGCAGGCGACCGACAAGAGCGTAAACCTCGCGACCGCCAAACTTTTCCGCGTGGCGAACACGCCCGCGGCGATGGTCAAGCTCGGCGAGGCGCGGCTCATTCCGTATATTCAAACCATCGGATTGTTTCGCACCAAGGCCAAGAATGTCGTCGCGCTGTCGCGGCAATTGATTGCCGAGCATGAAGGCAATGTGCCTTCCGACCGTGATGCCCTCACGAGGCTGCCTGGCGTCGGGAGGAAGACGGCAAACGTCGTCCTCAACGTCGCCTTCGGTCAGCCCACCATCGCCGTCGACACCCATGTCTTCCGCGTTGCCAACCGCACCGGTCTGGCGCCGGGCAAGACTCCGGAAGAGGTCGAGCGGAAGCTGGTCAAGTTCACGCCCGCCGAATTCCTGCACGATGCGCACCACTGGCTGATTCTGCACGGGCGCTACATCTGCCAGGCGCGGCTGCCCCGTTGCTGGGAATGCATCATCGTCGACCTGTGCGAATTCCGTCACAAGACGATCAGCCCGCCGACTGCGCCGCAACGCCGTTGAAAATTGCCCACGACGGGCGGCATCGAGGAAATAAAAGAGGGGATTAAGAAAGGCGCCACGGCGCTTTCCTAGCTCCGTCGGCGCCTTAGTTCGCTGTCATTGCCTGGTGACCACCGTCGGCGCCTGGGACGAGTAATACGCGGCGAGGTTTTCGATGTCCTGCTTCGACAGCTTATCGACGAATCCGGCCATGACCGGGTTCTTGCGCAATCCGGATTGGTAGTCACGCAGCGCCTTGGCCAGGTAATCCGGATACTGTCCGCCAAGCTTCGGATTGTCGGCGACCTGGCTGTTGCCATCCATCCCGTGGCACGCCTGGCAAACCTGTTCGACCCGGGCCAGCGCGGCCTTGGGGTCTGCGGCCTCGCAAGCGGCTCCCGAACAAAGTGCGCACAAGGCGAGCAGCGACCGGGGAATGGCTCTCATCATCGGCCTCATTTGCTGGCGGTCCTGGCGGGAGCGCGGGCGTAATAGGCCGCGAGGTCGGCGATATCCTGGTCCGACAGCGAGGTCGCGATGGCGCGCATCGACGGATGGCTGCGAGTCCCGCTTCGGTATTCCTGCAGCGCCTTGGCGAGGTAAGCCTCGTGCTGGCCTCCGAGCTTGGGCACCTTGTAAACCTCCGGAAACGCGGTGCGCCAGCCGGGTATACCGTGGCAGCCCGCGCACATCTGGGTCTTCTGCGATCCGGCAGCCGCGTCGCCCGCGGATGGGCTTCCTTGTGCGCAGGCCAGCGCCGGAAACATAAACGCGGCGGCAGCCAGGCGTAAAATCATCGCGCGAGTCATGTTCCGGAGTCTTCCTGACGCTTCCGCAGCGGAGCTCCCGCTAAGGGAGCAAGCCGACGCATTTTACGGGCTCGCCGCGAGCGCGGTCAAACGCGCGAACGCCTTATCGCTCGAGGAGGTCGCGTTTGTCTTTCACCGACTTCCATTCGTCGGCGTCGGGCGGCGCCGGTTTGCGTTCGATAATCGGCTTCCAGAGTTTCGCGAGTTCCGCGTTCAGGCCCGTGTATGACTTCTGATCATCGGGAACGTCGTCCTCGGCGTAAATGGCTTCGACCGGGCACTCGGCGACGCAGAGGGTGCAATCGATGCATTCATCCGGATCGATAACCAGAAAATTGGGGCCCTCCCGGAAACAGTCGACCGGGCAGACGTCGACGCAGTCGGTATACTTGCAGCGGATGCAACTCTCGGTGACGACGTAGGTCATTGCCGCGAATCCCTTGCCGGTGCGGAGTGCCGATTTTACCAAATCGCGAACGAGGTCATGAGACAGATCGAGCTAGCCGCATTTCCCGCTACGCCGCTTTGCGCCGCTTGCACCGCGGGAATCTTTCCGCTAACGTACTTCGGGCAGCCTCTTCCGGTCGTTTTTTGACCCCGCGGGCAGCGCACCCCTTAGCGAGGACCCATGAGCGAGCATATCAAGCACATCACCGACGCCACATTTGACAGCGATGTGCTGAAGGCCGGCACGCCGGTGCTCGTCGATTACTGGGCCGAATGGTGCGGACCCTGCAAGATGATCGCTCCCATCCTCGAAGACGTGGCCAAGGATTACGCAGGCCGGCTGACCGTTGCCAAGATCGATATCGATTCCAACCCCGCCGCCCCTGCCAAGTACGGCATCCGTGGCATTCCGACGCTGATCCTGTTCAAGGGCGGCCAGGTCGCGGCACAAAAGGTCGGCGCCCTGTCCAAATCGCAGTTGACGGCGTTTATTGACAGCCACCTGTGAACCCGTTAGGCTTCTAACTCATTGAATTGCGTCCCGCGGCGCCTACGGCGCGCGTGACGTTTCACCAGCGCCGCCCAAGTGCTTCCCGGCGCCAACCTCCCAGAGTGATTCAAGCGGCCAAAAGCGCCGCGCCCGCTTCTCCCCCGTCCCCGGTCCAGCTATGCACCTGTCCGACCTCAAGTCCAAGCCCGTCACCGAACTCGTCGAGATCGCCAACACCAACGAGATCGACGGCGCGAACCGTTTGCGCAAGCATGACCTGATTTTCGCGCTGCTCAAGAACCAGGCGAAAAAGGGCGAAAGCATCTTCGGCGATGGAACGCTCGAGGTGCTGCCAGACGGATTCGGCTTCCTCCGCTCGCCCGACACCAGTTACCTCGCGGGCACCGACGACATCTATATCTCGCCGTCGCAGATCCGCCGCTTCAACCTTCACACCGGCGACACCATTGAAGGCGAGATCCGGACGCCCAAGGACGGCGAGCGATATTTCGCGCTGGTCAAGGTCGACAAAGTCAACGGGGAGCCTCCGGAAAACGCCAAAAGCAAGATTCTTTTCGAAAACCTCACGCCGCTGTTCCCCGACGAGCCCCTGATCCTGGAACGCGACATCAAAGCCGAGGAAAATATCACCGGCCGCATCATCGATATCGTCGCGCCCATCGGCAAAGGTCAGCGTGGACTGCTGGTTTCCTCGCCTAAATCCGGCAAAACGGTGATGCTGCAACACGTCGCACATTCGATCGCGGCCAACTACCCCGACGTGGTGCTGATCGTGCTCCTGATCGATGAACGCCCCGAGGAAGTGACCGAAATGCAGCGCTCGGTCCGCGGTGAGGTCGTGTCGTCGACCTTCGACGAGCCCGCCACCCGCCACGTGCAGGTTGCCGAGATGGTGATCGAGAAAGCCAAGCGGCTGGTCGAGCACAAGAAGGACGTGGTCATCCTCCTCGATTCGATTACCCGTCTGGCGCGTGCATACAACACCGTCGTTCCCGCATCGGGCAAAGTGCTCACCGGCGGCGTCGACGCCAATGCATTGCAACGGCCGAAGCGCTTCTTCGGCGCGGCGCGCAACATCGAGGAAGGCGGCTCGCTCACCATCATTGCGACCGCGCTGATCGATACCGGCTCGCGCATGGACGATGTGATCTACGAGGAATTCAAGGGCACCGGCAACATGGAAATCCATCTCGACCGGAGAATGGCCGAGAAGAGAACTTATCCGGCGATCAACGTCAACCGGTCGGGCACCCGAAAGGAAGAGCTGCTGCTCAAGCAGGACGTGCTGCAAAAAGTCTGGGTGCTGCGCAAGCTGCTTTATCCGATGGATGACCTCGAGGCCACCGAATTCCTGGTCGATAAGGTCAAGCAGACCAAGAACAATGCCGAATTCTTCGATTCCATGCGCAGAGGTTAGCGCCCCCGCACGGCGGGTGTAGGCTCGGCAGCGTTTTCGCCTCCGTTTACGCTGCACCCAAAATCGTGTCTTGCTCGTTTGAGTTCCGAAGCCTGGTCGATCGCGGGCGCTTCGTTGCCCTTGTGCGACGAAAGACATGAATTCGAGCGCTCACTCGTCCGCCCTCAGGTGCACTGATATTGTTGCGCCGGCTCCCATGACTGATGATCGGATCCAAAGACGCGTTTTTGCCGGCGGATTGCTCGCGGTTCTTGTCATCAGCTGGTCGTATCTGCTGTACCAGGACTGGACGATGCGGCACATGGACCTTGTCGACATGGCGATGCCCAGCGCCGGACCATGGTCATCCTCGGACTTCGTGCTGGTGTTCGTCTTGTGGGCAGTCATGATGGTCGCGATGATGCTTCCCTCGGTGTTGCCGACCTTGCGTGCATATCGAACCGTCGTCGCGAGGCGCGACCGGGAAAGAAGCCCGGATGCGCTGACTGCCGTCTTCGCCGCGGGTTATGTCTTCACGTGGACAATATTCAGCGCGATGGCGACCTTGATCCAGTCGGTACTGCACGCTTTCACGTTCGTGTCGCCAGCGATGCGCGCGGCCAGCCCGACCATCGCAGGAGCGCTGCTCATCGCAGCGGGCGTCTATCAGTGGACGCCGTTAAAGCACGCCTGCCTTGCCCGATGCGCATCGCCGCTGCAATTTCTCCTGCGCTACTGGCGCGCCGGCACCGCGGGGGCGTGGCGCCTGGGCATCATTCACGGCGCATACTGTGTCGGGTGCTGCTGGATGTTGATGGCACTTTTGTTCGTATACGGCATGATGAATCTGGCCTGGATCGTTGCCATCGCGACGTATGTGCTGGGCGAGAAGCTGCTGCCTGCGCAGAGGTGGCTGCCGCGAGTTGCGGGCGCGTTGCTGGTCCTTTGGGGAGGCACTGTCCTGTCGATCGGCTGGCGTTGACGCGACGGATATGCCCAAGGCCTTGAAAATCCACGAATCGGTCCTATTTGTCGCTGGTGGGAGTCCGTTGCATTGCACTGCAAAAAGATCCATAATTCCACGGTTTACGGCCCCAGGCCGAAGCGAGTCTTTGGGGGACTACGTTTACCGGCAGGAATTCGGACTCTACGATAGCGTGCCGGTCAGTGAGGTGTCCGATGAAAACCAGCATTCATCCGCAATACAGCGAAATCCAGGTAACGTGCAGCTGCGGCAACACGTTCGCCACCCGTTCGACCGTCAACAAGCCGCTGCACGTCGAAGTCTGTTCGGCGTGCCACCCGTTTTACACGGGCAAGCAGAAGATCGTCGACACCGCGGGGCGTGTCGAGAAATTCCGGCAACGCTACGCTTCCAAGACGACCGTGCCTTCGGCGTGACGGTCCAGATCAGAACCATCGCGTAAAGGCAGCTTCGGCTGCCTTTTTCATTCCGGCACCCCGATGCCCATTGCTGAACCCGTTGCCGACCCTATTGACGAATCGGGCAACCCGGCCGAGTTGTCGCCCTCCGGCCCGTATCGAGCGTTCAAGCAAGCCGGCCTGGTATTGCTTTGCGCAGCGTGGATAGGGCTCGGCCTATTCGGTCACGACCCGTGGAAACCCGACGATGCAACCAGCTTCGGCGTGACCCTGGAAATGCTCAAGCACGGCGACTGGCTCGTGCCGCATCTGGCCGGAAATGCCGTTCCGGATCGCCCGCCGCTTTTCTATGCGCTGGCGGCGGCCACGGCCACGGCGTTTGGCGGGCTCATGCCTCTGCACGACGCCGCGCGCATTGCGATTGCTGTCTGTCTCGGGCTGACGCTGTGGCTCCTGGCACTCGCCGGACGCGAGCTCTACGGTCGAGCTTTCCGCTGGTTGCCAGTGTTGATCTTCATCGGTTGCATCGGCCTATGGGATCGAGCGCACCAGCTCTCGCCCGATATCGGCCTGTTGGCGGCCTTCGCGCTGGCCCTTTACGCTTTGGCGCTGGCGCCGCGGCGCGCGATCATCGGCGGAACGCTGCTGGGCATTGCCGCGGGCATCGCATTTTTGTGCAAGGGTTCGGCCGCGTCGGCGCTGATCGCGCTGACTGCCGTGCTGCTACCGCTTTTCGAACCCTGGCGCACCCGGCGATACCCGGTAACGCTTGGTGTCGCGCTACTCGTGGCAGCGCCCTTGCTGCTTGCCTGGCCGCTGGCGCTGTACCTGCGCGACCCGGGCTGGCTCGCGCAATGGCTGGAGACGCAGGATGTCGCACGCTACTTTGGCAGAACCTGGGATTCGCCTCCGACCGAGCCGTTTTATTATCTCAAGAATCTGCCCTGGTTCGCGTGGCCGGCGTTGCCGCTGGCGCTGTGGACCTTGCGGGTTCGCGCGCGCGGTTATGGCGGTGGCTTGACAGGAGCTGGCGTGGGGCTGCCGCTGACGATGATCGTCGTCGTGCTGGCGCTGATTTCGGCTGCCGCGGAGCCCCGCGCAACGCTCGCGCTGCCGCTATTGTTGCCGATGTCACTCCTGGCCGCGGCGGAGATCGATACGCTCAGGCGCGGGTACTCCGGCGCGCTCGACTGGTTTGGAATCCTGACCTTCGGCCTGCTGGGCATGCTGGTCTGGGGGCTCTGGCTCGAATCGCTGCTCAATGGCCTGCCCGAAGCGGTAGCGCGCATTTTCAAGGACACCCAGCCGGGTTACCAGGCTCCCTGGCAACCGCTTGCGGTTCTGCTATCCGCGGTCCTGACCCTGCTCTGGCTTGCGCTGGTGAGGCCGGCGCGGCGCTCGAATCGCCGGGCGATGCTAAATTGGGCGGCAGGGATGACGCTCGTTTGGGGCATGTACATGACCATCTGGCTGCCCTACCTCGATTCGCGACGCAGCTATCGGTCGGTCGCGGAATCGCTTGCGAACCATCTGCCGGCAGACACCTGTCTGGCGAGCCATAACCTCGGCGAGCCGCAACGGGCCTTGCTCGACTATTTTCTCAATGTGATTACGGTGCGCGACGACTCGCAAGCTGCGAACCGTTGCGATGCGCTGCTGCTGCAGGCGGCCCGCGACGAATCGGACACACCGCCCGATTCGGCGTGGGAAAAGGTATGGGAAGGACGCCGCCGGGGCGACGACACCGAGCGCTTCGTGCTGTTTCGTCGCTCAAAGGCCGGCTCGCCGCCATGAAGTTCATCGACGAAGCGAACATCGAAGTGATCGCCGGCGACGGCGGCAACGGGGCGGTATCGTTTCGCCGCGAAAAATATGTTCCGCGCGGCGGGCCCGACGGTGGCGACGGCGGCCGAGGCGGCAGCATCTGGGCGATCGCCGACCGCAACATCAATACGCTGATCGATTATCGCTATGCTCGCATCCACCGTGCCAAGCCTGGCGAACGAGGCCGCGGCGCCGATCAGTACGGACGCGGTTCCGCAGATATCGTGCTGCGCATGCCGGTCGGCACTGTGATTACGGTTGCGGAGACCGGCGAATTCGTCGCCGACCTCGCGGCGCACGGGCAAAAAGCGCTTTTGGCGCAAGGCGGCAAGGGCGGCTTGGGCAACCTTCACTTCAAGTCGAGCACCAATCGCGCGCCTCGGCAATCGACACCGGGCGAAGAGGGCGTGCAGCGCATGCTGCATCTCGAGCTCAAGGTGCTGGCCGACGTCGGTTTGCTTGGAATGCCCAACGCCGGCAAGTCGACGCTGATACGCGCAGTGTCCGCTGCACGACCCAAGGTGGCGGATTATCCGTTCACGACCTTGGCGCCGAACCTCGGCGTCGTGCGCGTGGACGAAAACCGGAGCTTCGTTGTCGCCGACATTCCCGGCTTGATCGACGGTGCCGCCGATGGCGCCGGTCTCGGGCACCAGTTCCTGCGCCATTTGCAGCGTACACGCCTCTTGTTGCACGTGGTCGATATCGCGCCGCTCGACGGCACCAGTGATCCGGTGGCCGATGCGCGCGCCATCGTCCGGGAGCTCAAGCGCTACGACCAGGCGCTCTTCGACAAACCGCGGTGGTTGGTGCTGAACAAGCTCGACCTCGTCGAACCCGGCGAGCGAGCGCAGCGCGTCGCCGCTTTCGCCGAGGCGTACCGCTGGACTGGCCCGGTGTTCGCCATCGCAGCGATCAACGGCGAGGGCTGCCGCGAGCTTGTGTATGCGATCCAGGATTGGCTGGAAAAACATCCAGCAGAGATGGTGCCTGCGCTGTCCGAATGAAACGATGAGCTCGCCATCGGAAACCTCCATCGTCGCCGGCGCGCGCCGCCTGGTGATCAAGGTCGGCTCGAGCCTGGTCACCAACGACGGTCGCGGGATCGACCATGCCGCGGTGGCGCGCTGGGCGGAGCAGATCGCCGGCTTGAGCAAGGCGGGCCGGCAGATCGCGCTCGTGTCCTCCGGCGCTATCGCTGAGGGAATGCAGCGCCTCGGCTGGGCCACGCGCCCATCGTCGATTCACGAGCTGCAGGCCGCCGCTGCAGTGGGCCAGATGGGGCTGGTGCAGGCGTACGAGGCCGCGTTCTCGCGGTTTGGCTTTCACACGGCTCAAATTCTTCTCACACACGAGGATCTTGCCGACCGGCGCCGCTATCTCAATGCGCGTTCGACCTTGATGACGCTGCTCCGGCTGTCGGTGATACCGATCATCAACGAAAACGATACGGTCACCACCGACGAAATCAAGGTCGGCGATAACGATACGCTCGGCGCGCTGGTTACCAATCTGATCGAGGCCGACGTGCTGGTGCTTCTGACCGACCAGCAGGGTTTGCACACCGGAGACCCGCGCAAGGATGCGGCAGCGACGCTCCTGCGACGCGGGCGTGCCGGTGACGCAGCGCTCGAGGCAATCGCCGGCGGTGCGGGTTCGCAACATGGACGAGGCGGAATGCTGACCAAGGTCCTGGCGGCAAAGCGCGCGGCGCGCAGCGGTGCCTCGACCGTCATTGCTGACGGGCGCGAGCCGGATGTGCTGACCCGGCTGGCGGCGGGCGAAGCGATCGGCACCGAGTTGATTGCCGAAGCGATGACTCTCGCTGCACGCAAGCAATGGCTCGCCGATCACGTCCGCGTCGAAGGCCGCCTCACGTTGGATCCTGGCGCGGTGCGGGCGCTGACTCGTGAAGGCAAGAGCCTGTTGCCGATCGGGGTCCTGGCCTGCCATGGCCGATTCGAGCGCGGCGAGATTGTCGGCTGCTTCGACGGCGAGGGGCGTGAGATCGCTCGCGGCCTGATCAATTACAGCGTGTCGGAAACGCAGCGTATTCTCGGCAGGCCGTCAGCCGAAATCGAATCGACGCTCGGCTACGTCGACGAGCGCGAACTGATCCATCGGGACAACCTGGTTTTGCTCTGACGGGGCCGGTACCAGCGCCCGCGCCCCTACACCTTGCGATTGCCGTACGGAGACGGCCCCTCGCGTGCGCATTTGCTCGCGCAGGCGCCGATAATGCCGGCGCCCGGCGCCCCCGCCGCTACACCTTGGGATTGCTGTACGGAGACGGGACCACGGCGTGCGCCCATCCGTATAGGCGCTCTCGCCGTGTTTGCGGGCGGTGATGCAGATAACGCTCGAGCTCGGTCAGGCCCCGACGATAGACTTCGCGCTTGAAGTCGATCACGTTTTCCAGCGGAATCCAGTAGTCGTGCCAACGCCAGGCATCGAACTCAGGATGATCGCTGGCACGCAGAGACACATCGCTGTCACGGCCGGTCAATCTGAGCAGGTACCAGATCTGCTTCTGGCCGCGATAGCTGCCGCGCCATTCGCGTTTGATCCAATGCTGCGGCACCTCGTAGCGCAGCCAATCCCGGGTGCGTCCGAGTATCTTGACGTGCGCCGGATCTAGTCCGACTTCTTCCTTCAATTCCCGATACATCGCCTCCTCGGGCGCCTCGCCGACGTTGATGCCGCCTTGCGGAAACTGCCACGAGTGCTCTCGGATCCGCTTGCCCCAGAAGACCCGATCTTTCGAGTTGGCGACGACAATGGCGACGTTCGGGCGATAACCGTCACGGTCCAGCATCGCGACACCTGTATTTCTGCGCGTTGGCCTAATTCTTGCACAGATCGGGACGCTTGCAAAGGTCCGCACCAGCTGCCCCGTGCGCGGCGTCGGCCACGAATTTGGAGTTGACGGCGAAGTCAGGTGCCGGGCCCTGCAGCTGTTGCCGATTCATCGATTCATTCCGCAACGAATGACTCGGGTCACTCGACAAGAAGGTGTATCCCGGCGTGCGAGATCCGCCTTCTGCCAGTGCATCACCATTCTTCCGCCGGCGAAGGCGCCGGCCATTGCCTGCAATTTGCTCTACAGCCGCCCGGTCAGTAAGAGAATGATCAGGATGATCACCACCACGCCGGCGATCCCGCTCGGCCCATATCCCCAGCCACCGCTGTATCCCCAAGTCGGAAGGGCGCCGACAAGCGCCAGGATCAGAATAATGAGAAGGATGGTTCCGATAGACATTATTGTTGCTCCTCGTTGTAGCTGACGAATCGCGGAGCCTTACGTTGGCACTCGCATCTCGCCGGGATACCGGAGAGCAGCTGCCGGCATGGTTCTATGACCGCTTCGCAATCCGCGTGCCAAGGCCGGGCTCTGTTCGGCCTCATCGGCCGCGACGGGCACTGACGCCTCCTCGCGACGACCGCTCCCTCAAGTCACGAGGCTGCAACGCATCTGTCGGAAGAACCTGCCGGTAAGCCTTACCGCAGCGCTGCAATTCTTGCCAATGCGGCACGCGCGCACGCACGGGTCCTTGGCCGAGTGCCACCCCCTGATCGGCGCAGCGACGGTCGCGCTGCCGCGCCGGGCTGGCATACGGGTCGCAGGATGCTCGACTCCTGGACTTCCGGACACCCGCATGTATATTCAGGCGCACAAGCAACAACCGCCCATCGATGAGCCCACGCCCGAGCCGGATGAGCGCGCACCCGTGGACGAACCCGATCGTCCCGACCCCCGATCGCCTCTGCAGCGTCCAAAACGATAATGTTGCGCTGGTACGCTCCGTGCTCCTTCAACGACGAGCCGCCCGTGGACGGCGCGGCGGGATGTTGGGAGGAGCGATGACCCAGGGGATGAAGCGATCGAGCCAATACATTCGGCGGCTGCCGATCTTTGCATTGGTGTTCGGCTTGCCGGCGTTCTCGATGACTAGTGAGCTGGCGGTTGAGCCGCCCGCACCGAACGTTATGCAGTGTGCGTTGATCGAGGTGCACGACACCGCAGGTATCGGCTGGTGGTCTTCGGCCGCGTTGGAAATCGATCCTGCGGCCGCGGTGAACGGCGGCGAGTGACGGCTTGCGCGAGTCCGCCGGCGACCTGTCGCCGGGCGATTTTGCTCCGATGCCGATTGTTTCGCGCTGCGCGACTAGGACTAGATGAGCGGCTTCTGGCGATCGACGCTGGCGTCGACGACCGCCAGCGCGCTCATGTTGACGATGCGCCGCACCGTCGCCGAGGCCGTGAGAATGTGCACCGGCTTGGCGACACCGAGCAGAATCGGCCCCAGCGTGAGTCCGCTGCCAGCCGCGACCTTGAGCAGGTTGAACGAAATGTTCGCCGCATCCAGCGTCGGCATGATCAGCAGGTTGGCGTCACCCTTGAGCCGCGAGTTCGGAAACACCGCCTTCCGCACTTCATCGGATAACGCGGCGTCGCCCTGCATTTCTCCTTCGACCTCGAGCCCGGGCTCCAGCGCGTTGATGAGCGCGAGCGCCGACTGCATTTTTTTAGCCTGCGGATCGGTGCTCGATCCGAAGCTGGAATGGGACACCAGCGCGACCTTGGGAACGATGCCGAACCTCCTCACCTCCTCCGCGGCGAGCCGCGCGATTTCGGCGATCTGCTCCGCCGTCGGATCACGATTGACGTAGGTATCGGTAATGAAAACGGTGCGGTCGGGCAAGAGCACCGCGTTCATCGCGGCCCAGGTCTTCACGCCCGCGCGCAGGCCGATTACCTGATCGACATATTGACGGTGTGCGTCGTAACCCCCGAACGTGCCGCATAGCATTCCATCGGCGTCTCCCATGTGAATCATCATCGCGCCGATCAGCGTCAGGCGGCGGCGCATTTCGATCTTGGCGAATTGCTGCGACACGCCCCGGCGTTCGGCCAATCGGTGGTACTCCATCCAGTAGTCGCGATAGCGCGGATCGGATTCGGGGTTGATGATCTCGAAGTCGACGCCGGGCTTGAGCCGCAAACCGAACTGCGACAGCCGACGCTCGACCACAGCTGGACGGCCGACCAGTATCGGCTTGGCCAGGCCTTCGTCGACCACGACCTGCACCGCGCGCAGCACGCGCTCTTCCTCACCCTCGGCGTAAACGATCCGCCTGGGTGATTTTTTTGCGGCCTGGAAGATGGGCTTCATCAGCAGGCCCGAGTGATAGACATGCTGCAGCAGGCGTCCGTGGTAGGCATCGAAATCGGCGATGGGCCGCGTGGCGACGCCTGAGTCCATGGCGGCCCTTGCGACAGCGGGCGCGATCATCACGATGAGCCGGGGGTCGAACGGCTTCGGTATCAGATACTCGGGTCCGAATTTCAGATCCTGGTCGTCGCCATAAGCCGTGGCGACGATGTCGGACTGTTCCGCCATCGCGAGATCGGCGATCGCGCGCACCGCGGCGAGCTTCATCGCCTCGTTGATCGTGGTCGCGCCCACGTCCAGCGCGCCGCGAAAAATGAACGGGAAGCAAAGCACATTGTTGACCTGGTTCGGAAAGTCCGAGCGGCCGGTTGCGATGACCGCGTCGGGGCGCGCCGCCTTCGCGAGGTCGGGCATGATCTCCGGCTCGGGATTGGCCAGTGCGAGTATCAGCGGCTGCTTCGCCATCAGCTTGAGGAATTCCGGCTTCAGGACCCGCGCCGCCGACAATCCCAGGAAAATGTCCGCACCGGCGATGATGTCGCTCAATTTTCGCGCGTCGGTCTTCTGCGCGTAACGAGCCTTGTTGTCGTCCATCTCCTCCTTGCGGCCCTGCCACACCACGCCGGCGATATCCGAAACCCAGATGTTCTCGTGCTTGATGCCGAGGCTGACCAGCAGATCGAGACAGGCAAGCGCCGCCGCGCCGGCGCCGGAGCATACGAGCTTCACCTCGGCGAGATCCTTGCCAACGACGCGCAGACCGTTGACTACCGCCGCGCCGACGATGATCGCGGTGCCGTGCTGGTCGTCGTGGAACACCGGAATCTTCATCCGCTCGCGGCACTTGCGCTCGACATAGAAGCATTCCGGCGCCTTGATGTCCTCGAGATTGATCCCGCCGAACGTCGGTTCAAGCGCGCAGATGATATCGACCAGTTTCTCCGGGTCGCGCTCGTCGACCTCGATGTCGAAGCAATCGATGCCGGCGAATTTCTTGAACAGCACCGCCTTGCCTTCCATGACCGGTTTGCTGGCCAGAGGACCGATCGCGCCTAAGCCAAGCACGGCGGTGCCGTTGGTGATGACGCCGATCAGATTGCCGCGCGCGGTGAGGTTGCGCGCCTCGGCGGGATCGCGGACGATCTCGTCGCATGCCGCGGCGACGCCGGGCGTATACGCGAGCGCGAGATCGCGCTGATTGGTGAGCTGCTTGGTGGGCAGGAGCGAGATCTTGCCCGGCGGAAGCTGTCGGTGGTATTCGAGCGACGCCTCGCGAATATCCTTGTCCGCCATGGATTGCGTCCCTTCCTTAACAGTCGGCTTGATTCTATTGTTCAGGGCGCGACCGCATTGGTGTAGTCGAGAAACTTCTCGGGCGAAACGCGCAGCGCGGCGCCGGTCGGGCAGGCGCGAACACATGCCGCGCCGCCTGCGACGTCCTTGCACATGTCGCACTTGACCGCTTTCTTGACCATCGACTTGTCGTAGATCTTGGTTTCCATTCCCGGCTCGTCGCCCAGCCCCCAGAGCAGCCACTGCCACAGGCTCGGGCGCTCGCGTCCCGGGTCGAGCGGCGCCATCTGGATCACGCCGTACGGGCAATTACGCTCGCAGTTGCCGCAGCCGATACAGGTGTCGCGAATGTAGACCTCGCCGTTGGGTGCACGATTGATGGCGTCGGGCGGGCAATCCTTCATGCAATGGGGATGCTCGCAATGCCGGCATGACGTCGGCACATGGATCTGCGCGTAGGTCGGCCCGGCCTCGCGGTCGAGGCGCGAGGTTCCCTCGTGCACGTCGGCGCAAGCCTTTTCGCAATTGTTGCAGCGGATGCAAAGACTTTCGTCGATCAGCAGGACATCCGTCGCCTCGCCGATGCCCTGTTGCATAAGGTAAGTGGTGACATTGCCCGAGTCGGCTTGCCCTTCCATGGCCGCGTTGGACTTCAGTCGCGCGAGAAACTGCGTCTCGAGGTCTTCGCGAAGCGCCGGGTGGCGCGAGATCACCTGCTTGAACGCTCCGCTTTCGAGCACGATCGCCTCGGTGGCGACCGCGGCTCGCACCGTCGCCATGCGAGGCGCATCGGTGAGGAGCGCCATTTCGCCGATGTAGTTGCCGGCGGCAACGTATGACAATACGACCTCGTGCCCGCCGAGCTTGCGTGAAACCGTGACCGAGCCGCGGCGGAGCAGGTAAAGACCGTCGGGCGCCGATCCCTCCTCGAAAAGCGTGGCGCCCGAGGCAAAGCTTTTAAGCTCTGCGCCGGCCAGCAACGCGTTGAAATCGTCGTCGGGCAAATCCTGCGACAAGTACGCCCGCACCGCACGGCGTAGGAAAACTGCATCGACGCCTTTGCGCACCGAATCGACCGAGGCGATCAGCCTGAGGATGGATCGCCGCGGTGTCTCGACCAGCACGCATCCCTCACCCGCTCTCACGGTGGCGGAGCGCCGGCGTCCGGAAATCAGGCCGAGCTCGCCGAAGAAAGATCCGGCGCCCAACCGGATCCAGCGGCTGGTCTCGCCTTCATCGCTGATCTCGACGAAGACCTCGCCCTCGACGATGGTGAAGAAGGTGTTCGTATAATCGTTGCGACGAAACAGGATCTGCTCGGGCGCGGGCGTTCGCACATCGCTATCGAGCAGAAATTCGCGCAACTGCAGCGTCGTGATGCCGGCGAGCAGCGGCACGTTGCGCTGGGTGATGGCCAGCGCCTCGGCTACGCTGGTCGCGTGCGCCCAGTTGGCGAACTTGGATCTGAGCAGCGGCTCGTCAGCCGGCTCGACATGATTGCCGAGGATCGACTCGACCACCTCGTAACCCTGGTTCATCGCCTGTTTGATCAGCGGATAGCCGCCGAGCGCACCGACGATATAGAGCCCCTTGACGTTCGATTCGTAGGTTTCCGACAGCTGCGGCACCGCGGCCGGGTCGGCGTTCGGAAACTTGACGCCGAACCCCTCGACCAGCTTGCGCGGCGGGATCGCTCCCAGCCGGGCGATCACCCGGTGACAACCGATATGTTCCAAACCGTTCGGCGTCTTGGCGTTGAACCTGGCGGGACAGCCGCCGGTCTCGACCATCTCGACGTTGGCCACCGACGTACCATATCGGCATTCGATTTTCCCGTCCTTGATGGCGGCGAGGACCAGCGACAGGTTTCCTTCCTTGCAGCGCGCAAACTCGTCGTTGCGGTTGATCAGAATGACCCGATTCTGCTCGGCGAGGCCGAGTGCGTTCTCGATCGCCGCATCGCCGGCGCCGACGACCACAATGGTTTCGTCTTCATATTCTTTCGGATCGTCGAGCTGATACTGAACGATGGGCAGATTCTCACCGGTAGCGCCGAGCTTGCGCAAATTGCCCTGGAGGCCGATCGCCAGCACGACGGCTTCGGCATTGACCGTCCCGCCTCCGGCGAGGGATAGCGCGAAAGCACCGCGCTCTCCCGAAATCGCGGTCACTCCAGCTCCGCGGCGCATATTGACGGCATACTTGCCGAGCTCCTGGTCCCACGCGGCCAGAATTTGCTCCCGGGTGCCGGCGGCGAACGACATCGGGCTGCGCAAAGGCAGCACGCTCGGCTCGGCCATGACGTACTTGCCCTTCTGATATTTGTAGATCGTGTCGGCGGGGTGCTGCTCGGACTCGAGGAGGATATGCGACACCCCGAGCTCCGCGGCGTGCGCTGCGGCCGACAGCCCGGACGGTCCGGAGCCGATGATGGCGATCTTGAACATGGATGAGAAGCGTCTAGCCGGCCGCGGGTCGTTTATTGTACCCCCGCATCGCAGCGCCATCGAAACCCCGCCCACTTGGCCCGACAGGATGATGCCACCGGAAGCCCAGGTCGTGAATTCTATGAGCCGCGCCCTGCTGCGATACACCGAGTCGGTGTGGACGCAGACCGCGCAATCGGCGCTGCGCGGTCGTCACGACAGTCTCGAGCAACTGCTCTGCCGCTGGCTGTTACTGAGCCTCGATCGAGTCGACGGCAGTCGGATCCGGATGACGCAGCAATTGATCGCCGAGGTCCGACCCGCTAAAGGCCGACCGTGCCGCGAAAATTGCGCAGCGCGGTCTCGAACTGTCCCGGACTGTAGCGCTCGTCGTTGGCAACTGCCGCCTGCAGGCTCGCAAGCCCGCCGTTGATGTCGCGGGCGGATTTGAGTATGCCCTTCTGGTACATGAAATTGGTGACGCTGCCGATCGCCATCGTTGCCTGCTCGGCGCCGGCATAGTCCCGGAACTGCCCGTTAAGGCCTTCGTCGACGAGCGCCGCCAGCACGCCACGCATGTCGGCGGCGGTGAGCGTTCGCTGCTCCAGCTCCGCGGTCAGCTGTGCGACATCGGCCTTGAGCGCGCGCGCCGTGCCGATTGCATCGCCGCCGCCGGTGACGGTGCGCTGCAGCTGGCTCATCCCCGATGCGATGCGATCGCCGAGCGCGGGGTCCACCACGCGCGCAATGGCCCGCACCATCAGCATCGACGAGTCGTTGAGCCGCACCACTCCGGGCCCGAGACCGGGAATACGAGGAGCCCAACGCTTGTCGCTCATCGGATGATGGCAGGCATGGCAATCGAACAGCACCAGCTCGGGAAAGAGTCCGTCGTGCCCGCGCTTGGGATCGGTGAGCAGATCCATCATTTCCGACACGGCGAGTGCTTGTCCGATGGCCCAAACCTTGACGCCGTCCCAAAGCCGCTTGCGCTTTTCCCAATCCGAATCGATCTTGAAATGCGCCGGCTCGACCGTCGTGAACGTCTCGAGCTCGAACGAGAGCCGCGGATGCCCCGCTCCCATGATTCGATGCGTCACAAAGCGGTCGGCATTGCCGAAATGGCACGATAGGCAGAGCCTTGCACGCTCGGAAGGATCGTCGGTCGGAAAGAGGCCCGCCTCGAGATTCCCCGCGTGTTTCGCACCGTCCTCGACATGCTTGGGCAGCCAGCGCTCGGACGGTCCGTGACAAGCCTCGCACGACACTCCGTCATCGAATTTGAACCGATCGCCGCGCTGTGCCTTGGCGATGTTGTGAGCATGACAATCGAGACATACCTTGGCTTCGGCGGCGTTGCCGAGGCCAAGGTTCTTCGCGATGCGCGCCGATTGTTCGTTGAAGAGAACCTTGTAGGCGCGCGCGTGCTTGTCGACCCGCGACCATGTCACGTATTCGTTTTGCAACACGTCGGAGTCCTTCCACGGCTGAACCGAACCGTGGCAGAGACTGTTGGCGCAGTTGACCACGCCCATGCTTTTGTCCTTGACCTGATAGGGCAGCGGCGGATGCCCGGCCGGTTGTTTCGTCGCTGTCGGCGGCGAGGACGGTTGAGCCGCGGGCTGCGCCAGCGCCGGGCTGACCGCGACGGCGGCCGCAGCGGCCAGCGACAACGTCACGATCAGTCTCGGCAACGGATGGTCCAATCGACGGCCCAATCTGCAGGCGAACCAGATCGCTGTCTTTTGCATGGCGTTCCTCACTGCTTGGTCGGCGGCGGGATAGCGTTGGGATTGCCGGCGACTGTTCTCGTCGGCAGGAAATCCTGAGAGCGTACATCGTCGCTTACGGTCCATACGCTGCCATCGGGCCGCTGATAGAACTTCTTCATTTCATCCCCGGTGAAAGGCCTCGATCCGAGACGGCCGAAGACCGCGATCTGGCCGCCCGTTTCGTCGACGCCACGATCACGATCGAGGCCCTTGGACAAGGCCAGCGCCGGGCTCGCGGTATTCCGCCAGGCGATAAGCTTGGGCTTGGGCTCGGGCGAGAAACCGTAGAACTTCGGCTGGCTGTCCGGCGAAGTGAGCTGCAGAACCTTCAGGCCGTTGGTGCCGTCGGCGACATACGCGAACAGCGACGCGTTGGTCGATCCGACGACGATGTCGTTCGCGTCGGTCAACTTGCCATCGGCAGTGAATTTCATCACCAGCTTCGGCAACTCCGGACGCTCGACGTCGATGATCGCAAGACCTTCCGCACCGGCCGCGACGTAGGCGTAGGTTCTCGCAACGTAGATTCGGCGCGCATCGGCGAGTGAAACGCGCGCGCTGCCGATCTGCCGCGCCTTGGTCGGATCGGTGACGTCGATGGTGGTCACGCCTTCGTCGTCGAGCGCGAATACATAGCGGAACTGCAAGGCGGCCGCGCGTGCGCCCTTGAGCGGCACGACCGCGGCGAGCTTCGGCTTCAGCGGATCGTCGAGATCGACGATCACCAGTCCTGCATCCGCCGACACGTACGCGAAGTGGCCGCCCAGCAGCACATGACGCGCGCCGCTCAGAATATTGTTCTCGTTCCAAGTGATCGCGCGGGTGAGGAAGTTGTTCTGCGGATCGCGGTCGGCGAGCGTATTGACATCGACCAGAATCAGCCCCTCCACCGAATCGCTGATCGCGGCGTAGCTGTAGATCGGATGGAACGGCTGCTCGAGGTTGGTGACCCGCATCAGCTCGCCCTCGTTGCGCAGCGGGTTGATCGACTGGTTGGTCGGCAGCGCGACGCAGGTCGCGTTCGACGAGGCAATGTGCGTGTTCTGTCCCCACGGCGAAAACGGAGCGGTGAGAATCTTCTGCGAAATCCCTTTATTGGCGATGCTGGCGACGTCGTAGACACGCATCCCGGCGCGCCCTTCGGCGACGTACAGATATTCGCCACGCAGTTGCAGGCAGCGCGCGGCGTCCTTGGTGTCGTGCGTCTGGATCGACGGCAGCCGCAGCTCGCGCTTCTGATGCTGCGCGAACCAGTCGGGATACGCGTATTGGTGCAGGTAGCTGCCGATCACCGCCTGCGGCTCCTCCCACTCCGTGACTTGCACCGCGGCGATCTGCTTTTCTTCGCCGACCCACGCGTTGTATCCGACGAAGTTGACGAAGTTGGTCCCTTGCAGCATGAGCTGCGCCATGATCGCGTTGTTGTCGTTTTGCCGCGAGATGTGGCAGTCGCTGCAGGTCTTGGTTTCGGTCGTGCGCTCGGTGTGCGGATAGTGCGGCGCGAACGCCTGCGACGAGAACCCGGACGCGGCGATCGGCGGCTGCTGGATATAGATGCGCTCGCGATTGATGTTGGTCGACGAAAGCACCAGCGCCGAGCTCGAGCGTATCGGCGCGATTCTGCTTCCCTTGACCGGGCCATGGCGGCCGAGCTGGAACATGTCGTCGCGCGCGACCTGCGGATTGTAGGTCGCGTAGTTGCGCGTCTCGCCGCCTTCGTAGTGCAGGCGATCGGTCCGGGCGTTGGCCTGGATCGGCAGGTGACAGCCGGCGCACGACGTCGTCCACGACAGGTGACAGGTGTAGCAGGTCATCTTGTCGTCGCCGTGAGCGTACTTGGCCGGATCGACGCCGGGGCCCCATTGCATCGAATCGCCGGAGCTCATGAGCTTGGCGCGTGCGGCTTTGGGATTGTAGTTGGGGCTCGCCGGATTGATCGTGTCCTTGACCAGCTTGACTTCCCACTCCTTGTCCGGGTCGAGCGCGGCGCGCTGGTAGAGCTTTCCTTCGCGCCACTCGAAGCGCTTGCGACCATCCTGGGTGCGTAACAGCGACATGTCGGTGCCGGAAGGTTGCGACGCGGGACCGCTGGTGAACAGCGTCGGATAGCGAGTGGCGGTACCGTGGCAGTCGGCGCAATCGATCTCGATCGCCGCCGCGACTTCTCCGTAGATGTGCCCGTTGCCATGCGAGTCCTGGGCGAAGTGGCAATCCACGCACTGGAAGCCCAGCTCCATGTGGATCGACGTCAGGTGGACCGCTTTCTTGAACTTGTCGGGATCGTCGTCGGCGACTGCCTTGCCGGCTGCATCGAGCAGCGTGCCGTGACGATCGCGCTTGAAGACCGCGCGGAAATTCCAGCCGTGGCCGTGGTAGTCGGCGAACTGCGTGTCTTTGAGCTTGGGATTGAGCGAGCTCACTTCCTTCAGGAATTCCGGATCGCCCCATTTGCCGCGGATCGACGCCTCTTCCGGATTGCGATCGAGGATCTTGCGAATCTCGGCGCTGGTCGGATAGCGCTGCTTTTCCGGCCACATGAACGGCGCGTCGGACTCGTAGTCCCACATGATGTAGCCGTAGTAGCTGTTGACGAACACGTTCGGCTGGTGCATGTGGCAGACCATGCACTGCGACGAGGGGACCGAGCGAGTGAACGCATGCTTGATCGGATGACCCGGCTCGTCGCGGGGTATCGTCGGGTCCGCGCTCTGCGACTTGCCGGTGTTGCCGAACGCCGCGAACGGCCCGGAATGCGCGGGGTCGCGATCGTTGGCGTACACCGCGTGACACCCCGAGCACCCCGAAGAGCGATAGTCGCCGGGCTGCTCGTTGGTGCCCAGGAACCACATGTGCGGGTCGTTGAGCCGGGTCTTGGTGATGTTGATCACCGGCACTGCGATGCGAAGTCCGGTGCCCGGGCCGCGATTGGACTGGCGGATATCGGGCCGGCCGGGCTCATCGAGCTTCTGGATCGCGCCGGTGTTGTTGGGCAAGCCGATTTCCGGAAACTGGCTCAGGATCACCCGGCCGCCGCGCTCGAAGACGCGGAAGATGTCGGCGACCGGAACAGTCTCCCACGCCGGCAGCGGAAACAGCTTCGCCAGAATCCCCTTCTCGGTCATGAACGGCGTGGGCGGCACGGGATTGACCAGCGTCGCAGCCTCTCCCTTGGCGGTATACGCTTCGCCGACGATATAACGCTTGAACGGCAGGATCCCGTTGTTGTAGGAAGCTCCGCCCCACAGCATGGCCGAGGTCGACATCAGGCTGCGCTCGGTGGCCTGGATGATGTTGAGGTGACACGCGCCACAGGCGTCCCGCGCCACGCGGTAGTCACCGGGATTGACGAAGCGCACGAATTCCGGTGCCTCGCGGTTCAACAATGTGTAACTGCGCTCCGGATTGGCGCTCGACGGGAAATTCCACGCCTTGGGGAAACGTGGCAGCACGTGCGCGCTGTCGGTGGCGGAGCGGTAGCTCGGGTCTTTCGGCACCGCCGTCTGCGGCTTGACGACCTTGGCGTCGCCGCCGTGGCAATCGGTGCAGCCGAGAATCACACCGGTATTGACGTGCATCGTGGTGTGATCGGTTGCGGTGTGGCAACTCACGCAGCCGAGCGATTTGGCGAGCGCGTCCTGCGCAGTCTGCCGCTCCGGTGCGGGCGGCGTCGTGGCATACGTCCGACTGACCCCGCCGTCGCTACCGATGCCGAAGGCGCCAGAGGCCGTGAGCATCAGGAGTGCACCGGTGAACGCGAGCATCGCCTGGAGCCGAATGTCGTTGCGCGCGTTCATGGCAAATGAGTTCGGCGCGGTCAGAACGTGAAGAGTACGTTGAACAGGATCGAGTACTGCGTCTTGCCGCTGTCGGTATCGTAGAGCTGTTTGAGACCCTTGCCGGGAAGCAGGGCCGCAGCCGAGGCATTGAGCACGATGTTTTGCGTGAAAAAAGGCCGGTACTGCACCGCCGCCGAAATGTCGGTGCCCAGATTGCGGTCGATATTGCCCTGATTCCGAAGGACCGACAGCACGGTGGTGTTGGAGAACCAGAGCTGATTCAGGTTGCCGATGACGCGCCATTGCGGCGCAACGTCGAAGTCGGCGCCAACGCCGATCAGCGCCACGCCCGGGTTGGTGAAATTCGACTGGCCCTGATCCTTCGAGGAGCGCAGATCGGCAAGGACGCCGTTACGGCCCGAGAGCGCGACGCCGCCGCCACCGATCAACGGCACCGACTGGCGGATCCAGAAGCTGGTGTCGGCGCCGGCGATCTGCGGATTCTCGAGTATCGCGTCGAACCCGTTTTCCTTGCCGTCATACGGATTCTTGTCGCCGGTCGCATAGAGTGCGGTGCCGCGGACGCGGATCCAGTCGAAGTCGCGCGATACCTCGCCCACGCCATAAAAAGCGCTGATGTCCGCCGGCCGCTGCGAGAAGGGATTGCGATCATCGTGGCCGGTCGCGTAGTACAACGACGCGGTGGTGTTCCAGCGGCCGAAATGGCCGTCGCCCGAGGCCCCTAGATAGGTGACCTGGTACTTATGCGGGCGGGCGTCGCCAAAAATCGCGGGCCGAACCTGAAACCCGTTGTTGTCGAGAAATGCGTCGGCGGTTTCGCGGTTGACGTTGTGAATCACCGTTCCCTGCAGCGTAAAGCCCGGCACCAGAAAATCCTGACGGAAGAGATTGGCCACGAAAACGTCGTCCTTGCGCAGCGACTTGCCGATATCGTTCAAGCCGCTGTTGGTGTCCTTGTCGATCCTTCGAAACCACGCGAGGTTGTACTGCCATCGATTGCTTTCGCGGGTGCCGAAGAAGCGAATGCCGACCGGCTGATCCTGAAACAGGAAGCCGCGGAAGTCCGAAATGAAAGGCTGTATTCCGACCCGGATGTCGTCGAAGTCGAAGTGTTCCGACGCAATGTGGTACTCGTAGTCGACGAACGCTTCCTGGATCGCCGCGAAGTTGTCGGTGCGACGAGTGCCGTTGCGAGGATCGATATTGAGCACGCGAACTTCCTGCACCCGGCTGACGTTGTAATTCAACACCGGAACAAAGCGGAACTCCAGTTCCGGCGGCCTGAACGTCGTGTCGCCCTTTAAGAGCGACAGGCTGACGATGAGATTCTGCGCGAAGGTCGACTGCCGTCCGCGGCCGAACTGGTCGTTGGCCTGCGAATCCTGCGAGGATTGAGCGCCGATTGGCGTCGGCAGCCTGCGCGCCTCGAACAGCGTGTCCGAGATCACGCCGAGATTGAAAAACCAGTCTTCACCAAAGACGGGGCGGTCGCCCTTGAGGGTGTTCGGGTTGTACGGGTCGAACCATCGCTGGTTCACGAGCCCCAGTTGGTCGATCAGGCGCCAGCGATCGGGCACCGGCACCGTCTCCCGCGGCAGCAACGGCGACGGCGGGGGCACTTTGCTCGGGTCGATGGCGGGGATGATTGCCTCGAGCGGCCGGCCCATGGGCCGCTGCAGCAGGATCCGATCGTCGGGCAGCGCCTCGGGTGCGGGGATGCGCGCAGCTTCCGGTTGCGCGTCCACGGGCGCCGGCGGCGCGAGAGCCTCGCTGCCGGGGAGCCCTCGCGCGATGCCGGGATTGGCGTCGACCGCAAAGTTCGGATTGGTCTTGCCCACAGCGTAGTCGATCCAGCCGCTGCGGCCGTCGGAGAGATGAATGCGATACCAGTTGCCACGCCTCTGATCGGCTTCGAGCCGCGCGCCCTGCTGCAGCTGCGCCAGCACGGCCGAACCGGACGCCGCCTCGGCGTGCACGTTGACGGTCGGGGCCAACACCTGGATACCGTAACGGCCGTCAACCGAGCGCGGCGGCGGCGCGGGCTCGCCGCGCTTGGCGTCGGGCGCGGCCGCTGTCGGCGCCTGCGCGACGGCATAGAGGCTGCTCGACAGCGCAAGCGCGGCGAACACCGAAAGCAGGTGGCGGCTACAGGCCGGCGCAGACATTTTGCTCGGTACTGCCATTGAATGGCGCCTGCGGACAATTCACGTAGCGCAATCGGGTGCCCTCTCCTCGTGGCGTCAGTGTGTCGGCGCGAATGGCGGGCGGCGCGTTGGCGATCCCGGTATTCAAGATCTTGCCCGCGTTGGCGAGCCCGAGGAACGAAACCATATCGTCCTGATCGATGCCGTCGCCGGATACGCCGATCGCGCCCACCAACTGACTGCCGCGATAGATAGGCATGCTTCCCGGAAAAATCTGTATGCCGTTCTTCAGCCGCGTATTGCCCGTGCATCCCGTTCCGTTGTCGCCTGCGGCCAGCGACGCGACCAGCTTGTTGATGACGAGGTCCAGCTGCAGACCGTCGTTGAACGGGCTCCAGTTGGCATACGGCTTGGAAAGCGGCCCGTTTTCGGTGCCGGTGATGCCGTCGGGAAAGAACGGTCGCGCCAGATTTCCGACGGCACGGTTGCTGTACGCGATCCCGTTCGAAAGCGACGTCGGATCGTTCAGGAATGCCTTCATCGCGGTGGCATAGGCCGCGATCGACGAGGTTGCCGGCGGCACCAGATAGCTCGCGGGCGGCAGCGCTGAAAGCTCCGTCGCAGCGTTGACGTTGGACAAGAACGCCGCGGTGCGGGCTTTCTGCACGGCAACATCGGTTCCGAAAATCGGCGCGTCGGGGGAACGTACCAGTCCGAGAATCTCGCCGTTAGTGTCGACCACGGTCACCGACACCTGCGCCGCGGAGCCGACGGGCACTCGAATCTGCGCGCGCGCCCGGTTGGCGACATCGAGTCCGCTCTGAAGAATCTGGGCGACCTCGGCCTGCGTGAGCAGGCCATCGCTGCCAGCGCGAGGTGAAAACCGCGGCACGTTCACGGCGTCGACGAGAACGTACCCGCCGAGCGCCGCCATTGCCGGGTCGGTCGATGGCCGGAAGCCCGACGCGGAAGTCCCGAACGCAACGCCCGCCACAATCGGATTTCCGCCGTAAAAAGGAACATTCACCAACACCCCCGCGACTTTGTTGATAGCCGCAAATGGCGGCGCGGCGGCGGGATTGCTGGCCAGCGTTTCCGAATCGACGTAGCGCAGCGTACGGCCATCGACGGTGATGTGGTCGGCGCGACGGTCCGTCGGCGCGCTGAAGCCGCTCCCGCCGGCAAGCGCGATCAGCTCATCGACGTCGACGTCGACGTCGATGATGTTGAGGTCGAGCGAGTAGATGCCATCGGCGATCACACCAACGCCGCCGACGAGAGTGCCATTCTTGTACAGCGGTAAACCGCCGGGGTCGGCTGAGAGTCCGAGCGGCGAGCGCTTCGGACCGATCGTTCCCGCTCCTATTTGCAGATTCACGTCCGAGCAGGAAAGCGAACTGAATTGCACGCCAAAAAGGGGACCGCCGGGCTGCTCGTTTTCTTGTGGGTTGAAGTGCTCCTGGACAATCTGGCTCGCGGTACGGCTTGAGAATGCGTTTCCTTCGGAGGAAAGATAAGCGCCCGTAATCGCTTTGGAAATCGCCGCCAGCTCGGAAGGCAGAATCGCAATTCCCTCCAGCCCACCGACGGCGCCCCGTTGGCCGGTTATGGTAAACGTCGCCGCCGCGCCATTCATCTTGAATACACCCAGCACGTTGCCGACGCGATCGACGACCGCGATCGTCGCTTTGGCGTTGCGCGTTTGCGCTTCGGCGACCGCCTGCGCGATGACCTGCTGCACATCGGTGATCGTCAGTGCATTCGGGTTGGCCGCTTCACATCCGCCACTGCATCCGCTGTCGCCGCCCGCGCCACCGCCACACCCGGCAAGCATCACGGCGAGGGCGACGACCCATCCTGACGCAAGAAGCTTCGCCGCGCTCATTGCAGCTTTCGCGTCGCGCCGGCGGACGCGTCCGGCGTCGTGCCGGCGCGCACGGCAAACGGCGGATGGTTCGGAAGATGGAATCCGTGGCACGCGACGCAGGTGGAAACAAGCTTGTTGGGCGCCGGCTTGTTGCCGGCGTGGCATGCTCGGCAGTCGACGATGGCGGGGATCGCGATATCGGCGCTCGAATGCGACTTTTCCACCGAATGGCAGTCAGCGCATTTGTTGGTGCGGTGCTTGACGTGGTCGAAGCGAGCCTTCGGCATCCAGGTCGACGCAACGTAGACCGGAACAACCCCCCAAGCGATCTCGTTGCCAGACTCCCCTTGAATCACGGCCTTGGTGACCTCGTGACAAACGATGCAAACGCGCGCTTCGAAAAGGTCCGCGGAAACTTGTTGCGCCTTGAACTTCGCCCAGGCCAGCGCGCGTTGCCGTTGTTGTTCGGTGATCACGCCGTCGCTCAGCCTTGGAAGGCCGCGCCGGATCTCGCCAATGTCAACGACATCCACGGGAATATTGTTCAAGGCGATGTTTGCATAGAACTCCTGCATGGTCAACATGACATTATCGACCGAACCATGCGGGACTTGCCGCGTCGTGACCGCCGGCTCGAATTCGAGCGTGTGGCACTCGAGGCACGCCGTATTCATGGAGACCGGCTCGAAACCCTTGCCACTGGCATCCGGAATGTGGCAGCTGCGGCACTCGAGCGTCTTGCGTCCCTTCGGCCCGCGAACGCTGGTTTTCAGATGCACGTCGTGCGGAAATTTCAAATTCGATCGCTCGACCAGTTTGGCCTTGTCGGTCTGCGACACACGCACCACGTCGTTACGATTTGGCCCTTGCCACAGCGTCAGTTTGAACGGTGGATGATTCAGCGCGAAGTCCGTCGCGTTGGCCAGGCTCGTGTCCGCTTGGTAGCGCTTGAGGTCGCCGTGGCAGGTCACGCACAAATCCGGGTCGCGCCGCACCAGAGCGTCGGCACCCTTGTGATCGGCGTGGCAATTCGCGCAGCGCGTTCCGCCAAAGAGCTTCGCCTGCTGCGCGACCGACTGCACATGGCCGGGTGTCTTGATGTGGCAATCGATGCAGACGTGATCGCGGACGTGCACGAACGGCGTCTCGTGGCAGGTGCCGCACTGATGCCCGAACGCCTGATGGCCGGCGGAAAGCTCGCCCGGGTTCCACGACTGGTCGGGCGTGACCGGCAGCTTCGCCGTTGCCTGCCGAAGCGGCGGAAGCAGTGCGTTGATGGCCGGCGCTGCCAGGAAGACCAGACCAAGAATGATCGCCAGTATCCATGCCGGACCGCGCTTCGACAGCACGGTCGCCTCGAGCGAAGTGCGCGACTTGGCCCTGATTGCGGCGAGGTCGTCGGGCAGCGGACGTACCAGCTCGATCGCTAGTGCCAGATCGCATTCCGGAGGCGGCGGCTCGACGGTCATTTCGTAGGGACCGAGCGCAATGTGAACGCGCGGCGTCAGCCGGGCTTCGCGTTCGGGGCCGCCATCGACCGCCAGCTCCGCTTCGGGCGCGTGGATGAATATGCTGTCGCCCTGGCGATAGATCGCCGCGTGAAAAAGCGCGACCCGCGGATCCGGTAAATGGATCTCGCATTGGGTGCCGCGGCCGAGGCGAATCATCTCGCCTTCGACGATGCGCTCCGCGCGAACTGGCTGTCCCTTGCGGTTGCGGGTGACGCTGATGACCAGAATGCGCATCGGCTACCAGTAGAAAAACACCGAGACGATATGCACGATCAAGGTGACCAGCAGCGCAATCGACAGCGGCACGTGGATATACAGCCAGACGTCGAGCCAGGACTTGAGCTGGACGTCGCGACGCGCCCGCGCGACGAGCTCCTGCTTCTTGAGCAGCAGGCCGTAGAGCTGATGATTGGTCTTCGCCTGCTCGCCGGAGAGCTTGCGGCCGATGATCTGCACACCGTTCGAAGCCGCGGTGGTCGGACAATGCGGGTCGCGTCCGCGCAGCTGCTGCCACCATGGTCCACCGATTCTCGTGCCTTGCGCCGACGCAAGCACCAGGCGGTTGATGCTGTCAGGCAGCGACAGCGCAAGCTGGCGCGACTGGCGATCGAGATCGGCGATGCGTATGAGCAGCATCTGCAGGGTGTCGTCGCCCAGATTATCGGTCATCACCCGCGGGAACCGCAGGTAGGCGTACACGCCGTAGAACCCGCTGAAGATCACCACCAGCATCAGCACGTACGCCAGCGTGTGCACGTTCCAGCCGAACTTGAATGCCGCGTGCAGCGTGACAATGACGATCAGCGCGGTGCCGAAGTAGCAATGCGCCGAGAGCCAGCCCTGGACCATTCCGGCGTTCGAAGCATAGCGGCGCTTGCGTACGCCAAAGTACAACAACCAGAAGATCAGCAGCGCGCCGATCGTGCCCAGCGTATATCCGAGCCAGGTTCCTCCGTAACGGCCGTTGGGTGGCCGATCCCAGGCGTACGCCGCGATCGCGACGACCGCGGCGGCCGTCGCGATCTTGAGATAGCGGTAACGCGCGTATGCCAGGATCGACTGGTGCGCCAACGGTAGGCTCCCCGGTTCACCGCGGCGCAGAGTACGACGACTCCATGCCACCCGCGCCCCCTGGCGCGGGTTCCAAGTCTGTCGCGCCCTTTGGCGCGTTCGGTCGGCATAGAGTTTATAGACCGCGCCGAGTTTTGTAACCTGCGCCTTCAGGCGCAGACCGCTTTCGTCCCCGCGGTGTTGGATCAACGTCGCGGCTGCTGCACCGGTATAATGCGCGCTCTTTCGCGACGCATGCTGCGGCGCGCATTTCTCGATCGCCCGGCCGATTCTTTCGATGCTGCTCTTCTGGCTCATCGCCACATTGCTGGTCGCATTGACGCTTGGCATGCTGCTGTGGCCGTTGTTGCGCACGCGCCAGGTCGCCGTCGCGCCGGACGATGACAGCGCGGCCATCGCCGTGTACCGGGACCAGAAGCGCGCGCTCGGCGCCGAATGCGCCGCCGGAGTGATCACCACGTCGGAGCGCGACGCTACGCTTGCCGAGCTCGCACGGCGAATTTCCGAAGATGTACCGGCCGCGGTCCCAGCCCCGGCGCCGTCGGCGGGATCCGCGGCAGGCACCGTAGCGCCCGCGCCAAAGCGCGCGTGGTCGTTGGCCCTCGCACTTTTCCTGCTGGTGCCCGCAGCGTCGTTCATGCTCTATCAGCGTCTCGGCAATCCGGTCGCCGCGATCGCGGCCACGGCAGCGGCCGGCGCAACCGGCCACGAAATGTCGGAGCGGCAGATCGCGGCGATGGTCGAGAGTCTTGCCCAACGCCTCAAGCAGCGTCCGGACGACGCCGAGGGGTGGGTGCTACTGGCGCATTCCTACCAGGCGCTTGAACGCTTCGCCGAAGCGGCCGACGCGTACGCGCACGCCGACGCGCTGATACCGAACAATGCGAGCCTGCTCGCCGATTATGCGGACGCGCTGGCGATGGCACAGGGCCGCAGGCTCGACGGCGCGCCGGCGGCGCTGATAGAGCGTGCGCTCGCCATCGATCCGAAACACAAAAAGGCTCTCTCGCTGGCCGCGACAGTCGCCCTCGAAGCGCGCGATTTCGATACCTCGATCGCGTACTGGCGACGGCTTGCCGCCGAGTTGCCGGCCGGATCGGATGAAGCGCGTCAGGTCGCCGATGTCATCGCCGAAGTCGACGCTGCCAAGCGCGAAGGCAAGGGCAGTTCCACCGCGCCGGCCAAACGCGCGGAGGCCACCGCGCCGCCCGCATCGGTGCCGCCCGCACCGCGGGGTGGCGCGGGAGCCGCGGGCTCGGCGATCGCGGGTCGCGTCGACTTGAACGCTGCGCTTGCATCCAAAGTTGCGCTCAATGACACCGTCTTCATCTTCGCGCGCGCGACGGAAGGGCCGCGCATGCCGCTTGCGGTGCTGCGCATTCCGGCCAAGGAGCTGCCGCGGGACTTTTCGCTCGACGACAGCATGAGCATGGCTCCCGGTGTCAAGCTTTCGACCGCGCCGAGCGTCATCGTCGAGGCGCGAATCTCCAAGAGCGGCAACGCATTGCCGCAACCCGGAGACCTGTTCGGCCGGAGCGCACCGCTCAAGCCCGGCGCGACCGGTGTGCGCATTACCATCGATCAAGTCGTACCGTAGCACTGCCGCGGCGCGGCGGTAGGACCCAAGTACCCGTGCTATCATCATTCGAGGAGAACGAATTCGCTCGATCGAGCTGCGCGCATGCGCCTGACGCGACCCTCCACCTTGTGGCCATGCCGCAACACGCTTCGTTTGCTTGCGGCAATGGCTACCGGAGCGCTCGCACTCCCCGCTTCGGCAGCACCCGTCGATGACTTGCGCGCACGGGTCGAAGCCGGTGATTCCGCAGCGGCTTACGCCGCTTTTTGCGCCGACGCGGCCGACCGGCCGGCCGAGTTCGAGCTCTGGTGCGGTGTCGCAGCGGTCGATGTCGGACGGCCCGGGGAGGGCGTTCTCGCGCTCGAGCGCTATGTGCTGCAGTTTCCCGACGACGCGCGTGCGCATCTCGAGCTTGCGCGCGCGTATTTCTATGCGCGCGACGACGTTCGCTCGCGGCAGGAATTCGAAGCGGTGGCGCAGCTCAAGCCTCCTGCCGACGTGCAGGCAGGCATCGACCGCTATCTCGCTGCGCTGTCATTGCGCGAGGCCCGCTACCGCGGACGCAAGCTGTTCTACGTCGAAACCGGCGGTGGCTATGACAGCAACGCCAACGCGGGCGTCGCCCAGGCCGAGCTGGGACTCCCGGTGCTGGGACAGGTGACGATCAGCGACTTCGGCCTGCGCAAAGGCTCCAGTTTCGCTTCGCTTGCGGCCGGAGGCGAGATCAGCAAGCCGGTCACGCCCGGATGGACGCTCGACGCAGGCATCTCGGGCAACGGCATGTTTTATCAAAGTGCGTCGGAATTCAATCTGGCGAATTTCGGCGCATCGCTCGGTGCCAGCTACCAGGCCGACCGCAACGTCTATACCGCAAGCTACGCCCACGGGGAGATCACGCTCGACGGCTCGCGCTATCGCTGGACCGATGGCGTGGCACTCGAATGGCGGCGCGAGATCAACGAGCGTGCATCGTTTTCGCTTACGCCGCAATTCGCGCGCCTCGCCTACGCAGGCGACAATAGCGCGCGCGACGCAGACCTTGCCGCGCTATCCGCAAGCTACCGGCAGGTATGGCTCGCGGCCTGGCAGCCGGTGCTCAATGCGTCGGTCTTTTTCGGCGACGAGCACAACCGTCGCGATCGCGGTGATCTCGGACGCCGACTTTGGGGCGCGAGCGCCAACGTCACCGTTTCGCCGTCGCCTTTCTGGGCACTGAACGCCGGCGTAGGTTATGCCAACAGCGACTACGAAGCCGCCATTCCGCTGCTCGACGTCACGCGGCACGACCACAATGCAAGCGCGAATCTGGGCGCACTCTACCTGATCAGCGCCAACTGGAGCGTGCGCGCAGAATACCAATACGCGCGCAACAGCTCCAACCTCGAGATCTACGAATATACGCGGCACGTAGGCGCGTTGAAGCTGCGCTATGAATTCAGATAGGAGCGCTTTGATGAGCTTGCGCGCGCGGTTCTTGCTGCAAGTCTGGACGCTGATGCTATGTCTGCTTGCCGCCGGCGCTGCGTTCGGGCAGGCCGCCGGAAAGGTGCTGCTCGCGGTCGGCGACGTCGCCGCGCTGCGCGGGACGGAGCGAGTGCGACTGGCGGCCGGCGCGGCAGTCAATGTCGGCGACACCGTCGTGACTGGCGCACAGAGCCACGCGCAACTTCGCTTCGCCGACGACGCGCTGGTGGCGCTCAAGCCGGACTCCGAGTTCCGCATCGAGCGTTACAACTTTACCGGCGCCTCGGACAGCAGCGAAGTCGCCGTCTTCCGGCTGGTGAAAGGCGGCTTCCGTACGCTGACCGGACAGATCGGCAAGCTCAATCGCGACCAGTATCAATTGCTGACGACACAGGCGACGATCGGCATTCGCGGCACGCATTACCAGGTCCAGATCTGTGCGGCCGGCCAATGCATCGACCGCGGAGCGCCGGCGAGGCCGGGGATGTACGGCGGCGTCTACGAAGGCCGCGTACTCGTCTCGAATTCGCTCGGCGCGGGGGAGTACGGCGCCGAGGAATTCTTCTACGTTCCGGACGGCGAGGCGCCGCAGCGCTGGCTCGCGCCGCCTGATTTCCTTTCGAATCGCCTCGACGGCCGTCGGCTTACCGCGGCTTTGGGACCGACGCAATTGCGCTTCGCCAAGGTACCGGGCGTCGAAATTCCGCGTGCGCTCGGAGCGCCGTCGTTAATGACCCCCCTTGCGCTAAGCATGCCGTCTCTCGTGGCCCCGCTTGCGCTCGGTGTGCCGCCGTTTACGTTTTCCGCCACCGAAGACTTGGCAACACCGGGACTGGTCAGCACGGGGAAGAACGTGGTCGTCGGTTCCGATCGCTACTCGCTGGAGCTTGACTCGACCATGAATTCCAAGCTTCAGCTCGGCATCGGCGGCGGTGGACAGATGACGTCGTTCAACAACGGAAACCTGGTCGCCGGCGTCGGGACGGCGTCTATCGTCGACGTCGGCGGCGATGGCGCGCCGAGCGGCATTCCTCCGGGCAGCGGATTGAACTGGGGACGCTGGCAAGGGGCGGGGTCGACCATTGCGCAGACGCTCGGCAGTCAGGTCGTGCACAACGACGGCGGCAACTTGCATTACATCTACGGCAACGTTGCAGCAGCGTTGCCGACATCGGGTCAGGTGTCGTACGCAGCGATCGGTGGAACTCGGCCGACGGACTCCGGCACCGGCGCCGTCGGCAGCTTGATTTCCGGCGGCACCATCAATGTCAACTTCACCACCGCCCAGCTAGCGCTTACCGGGCTCGCGGTGGGGTTCGGCGGCGCGACCTACACCATGGCGGGGTCGACCAGCATTCTCAATGGCCAGTTTTCGACGGCACCCGTGGGCGCCAGCGCCGGCTGCACAGGAGGCGGCTGCCAATCGCTCATCGCCGGCAACTTCACCGGCTTTTTTGCCGGTCCCGGTGCGGCGGGCATCGGCCTCGACTATTATTTCAATATCCGGAGCGGAAGCGTCATTGAAGGCGTCGCCGGCTACCGCAAATGCGCGACCCCCGGAAAATGTTAGGGCGATCACGCTGACCATGCCGGCCCACCGGCGCCCTCACAGGTAATCGTCGAGCATCGTCTGGTCGAAGGGGATTTTGGTTCCCAGCTTCCGATACGTCGCGCGTATCCACTGCTTCGCGGCGACGGCGCCGGCACGCCTCAATGCGTTCAAGAAGTCCCAGTCGGTGTTGAGCGCGCTGCCCGCGTGCATTCCGGAAAACGCCGCCGGGTCCTTGATCACGTGCAGGTTGATGCGGTGCATCGCCGGATCGTCGATCATTCCGTTGTCGATCATGCGCGTGATCAGGTGAATGGCCCGGATCTCCCGGACCAGACAGGCGTTCAGCGTAATTTCGCGAAAGCGTTCCTTGATCTCGGCGGCGTGTCGCGGTAGCCGCGGCGCACGGCTGCTGGTCAACTGGACCAGCACGATGTCAACGGCGTCGCACTCGCCGATGAGCGGAAAGATTGCTGGATTGGCGACGTAGCCTCCGTCCCAGTAGTATTCGCCGTCGACCTCGACCGCCTGAAACATTGTCGGCACGCAGCTGCTTGCCATCAGTGCATCGGTGCTGATCTCGGGGTTGTGAAAGATTCGTATTTTTCCCGTCTCAACATGGGTCGCGGCCAGAAAAAGCTTGCAGCCGTCCGACTTCCGGATGGCGTCAAAGTCGAAAAAATCTTCCACAAGCGAGCGAAACGGGTTGTAGTTGAGCGGGTTCGCGGCGTACGGCGAAACGCTGCCGACCATCTGCTCGAAGAACGCCCGCAGGATCATTCCAGGCGCCGTGGTGAGATTGTGATCGCCGCGCGATTTGCCCGCGGGATCGGCGAACATCGGCGCCGTTCGGCGGGCGAGATCGTGGGTGCGCCGCCAGAAGTCCTCCAGCGATCGTATCGCGCCTGCCTCGCCGCCCTGTATCAAGCCCTGTACCACCGCGGCGGCATTCATCCCTCCCGCGCTGGTGCCGGAAAGGCCGGCAAAGTCGAAGCGACCGTCCTCCAGCAACGCCTCGAGCACGCCCCACGTGAACGCGCCGTGCGAGCCGCCGCCCTGAAGCGCGAGCGAAATGCGCTTTTTTCTTCTCGAACTTCGCGCTTGCCTGATCGATGCCGTCATCGCGACCTCACTTTACGGCAAACCTGGTCACGCCGTCCCAATCCGGCGCGGGCGGCTCGATGCGAAACGTTGCGCAGCGAGCGCGATAGAGCGCGTAGAGCTTTTGCGCGGGATGCGCGGCGGCGAGCGCGGCAAACGCGATTTCGGCCTCCGCGAACCTTCGCTCGCGATACTTTGCCAGAGCCTTATCCCACTCGCCGAGCTCAGCAGCGAGATCGGCGGCGAGCGTCCGGCCGAGCGGTTGATAGATGGTTACCGCATTCGCCTTTCCCTTGACGAACACCCGATCGAGCTCGCGGCAAATAATCTCGGGAATGGCGCGCCGAGTGTCCTCGCCGATAATCAGCGGCACCCCGTATTCCTTGGTCAGGCCTTCGAGCCGGGAAGCGAGATTGACCGCGTCGCCGAGGACGGTATACGCCTTTCGGAATTCGGAGCCCATGTCGCCAACATTCATGGTGCCGCTGTTGATGCCGATGCCGATCGCCAGCTCCGGCCAGCCGCGACTCCTGAATTCACTGTTCAATGGCGGGATCTTTTCCTGCATGGTCAGCGCTGCGTCGACGCCGTCGCGCGCGTGGTTCTCGTTCGGCAACGGCGCACCCCAGAACGCCATGATCGAATCGCCGATGTATTTGTCGACGGTGCCATGATAGTCGTGGATCACCGAAGTCATCGGTGTAAGGTATGCGTTCATCATCGCCGACAGATCCCGCGGCGGCAGATTTTCAGACAGCGCGGTAAATTCCCGCACGTCGCAGAACAGGACCGTGAGCTCGCGACTTTCCCCCGCCATGCTATAGCGCTCGCCGCTCTCGACCATTTGCGCTACGCGTTGCGGCGGCACGTATTCACCGAACATAGCAGACACTTGACGAATCTTGCGTTCCTCGCGCATGAACCCGGCCAGCATGTTCCAGCCGAACAGGACGACAAGCATGGCCAGCGTCGCCGCAAGAGGAACCGCGTCGTTGTGCCTGGCCCACAACCACAGGTTGGAGCCGACCACCGCCGCCATGACCAGCGTGACACCGAGCCAATTGATCAGTGGACGGCGATAGGGAATCGCGAACACGAAGAAAAGACCGGCGGTGACCATGACCAGTGCCTCGACCGCGTTGGCGTTGGGCGGAACGGACTTGAATTCGCCATTCAGCATTCCGGAAATCAGGTTGGCGTGAATTTCCACTCCGGGAAAATCGGGGGCGAGCGGCGTGGGCCGCAGATCCTGCAGTCCCTTCGCCGTCGCCCCCACGAGCACGATGGCGCCGGTAAAATCGACCTTGGCGGTGCCCGTCAACACGTCGGTCGCGCTGAGATACCGGAAATAGGTTCTTTCAGGGCCGCGAAACGGTATCAACGCCATGCCGTATTCGTCTACCGGAATGGCCAAACCGCCAACGTCGAACGCTTCCAGAGTGTCGTCGGGTCCGAACCGTGGCGACACCGCCTTGGCTTCCAGCACCACACGGGCAATGGCGAGCGAGAGCGCCGGGTAGTATCCGCCGCGGTAGAGCTTGACCATGGGCACGCGGCGCACAACGTTGTCGGTATCGAACGCCGGATCGAAGTGCCCGCTTCCGGCGGCGGCCTCTTCCAGCGGCGCGAAATTCGCGGCGTATCCGACTTCGGCGAGGATCTTGATCCGGCCATGGCCGAGATCCTGGGTTCGAAACACCGGTGGCGGCAGTGCGCCTTTTTCCTGCGCCTGCTCCGTGAAACCAAACCCGAGCACCACCGGTTTGCCGCGCAGCGCTTCGGCGAACTGTGCGTCGAAATCCAGCTCCGGGCGCCGCCTGGCGAGTGCTTCGGCATAGCGCACGTCCCCTTTCAGATCGCCTTGCGCGAGGCCGTCGAGGACATCGATTCCCGACGAGCGATCGGCTTCGGCGAAGAGCACGTCGAAGCCGACTGCACGCACTTGATAGCGATCGAACAATTGCCGGGTGAGATGCGCCAGCTTGTCGCGCGGCCACGGCCAGCGGCCTTCCTTCGCAAGGCTCGCTTCATCGATGTCGATAATGACGACTTGTGGGTCACCCTGCTTCGGAAGCGTGAACTTGAGCCGCGTGTCGTACGCGATCGCCTCGAGTTTGCTGAGGAAGGTACTCTTGCCGAATTGGGTGAGGGGATGCAACAGGAAAATCGCGATAATGATCAGCGCGACCAGCCATCGCGGTGCCCCGATCAGTTGCGCGGCGAGTCCGCGCGGCGCGAAATGCACGTCGCGGGCGCGTCGCGGCTAACGCCGGCGCGCGCGTCGGTACAGCGGACGCATACCCGACACCGCGAGCGCCAGCGCGAGCAGGGCCAGAGCGATCGGTCCGACGGCGGGAACCACCGCGTCGGTCGGAGCGGCGGCAATCGTGATGGAACGTTCCGACGAAGCCGCGGACGGGAACAGCGCGTCGCCGGAGTAATCGGCACGCAACGCGAGCGCGCCGGTCGCAGTGGCCGCAATCCCGAACCGCGTCGATCCGCTCGCGTCCAGCGTAGCCGTTCCGACGAGATCGGTGCCGGCGTACAGGCGCACGGTACCGGTGGGCACCGGAGCGGGCTCGCTTGGCGTCACCAGCACGCCGATCGACAGCGGCGCACCGAGGGTCGCGCGCGACGGCGCCACCAGCGCAACCTTCGGCGGCGCAAGCAGTACACCCTTGATAACGAACTCGTCGATCGGACCCGCGGTCGCGCCGTCGTGCGCCGCATCGCCGTCATAGATCGCGGTGAGTTTGTAGTTGTCGATGGTGAGGCCGGTCAACGTGAAGCTGGCCTGGCCGCCGCTATCCAGCGGCGCGGAAAGCGGCGCGCGAATGCTGCTTGCCGGTGTTCCCGGCGGCGGGGAGTCGAAAGGCGGTGGACAAAAGGCGCTTGCTTCTCGCGCGCAAAGCAAGATGACTCCTTGCGGCGGGAAGGGCCCGCCCGCGGCGCGCACGATGACGATCACTGCCTGACTGAAATAAGCGGGGTTGGGACTCGCCGAAATGGACAGGGTCGATGCGGAGCGAACGACGGTCAGCGTCTGAGTCTGGATGGCGCGTGCACATTGGTTGCTGGCGGTAATGGTCAATGTCGACGTCCCCGCCGCGGCCGGCACCCCGCTGACGATCCCGGACGCCGGGTCGAACGCGAGTCCAGGCGGCAGTCCGCTGACGGAGAGCGCCAGGGGCGAATCGCCGCTCGCGGTGACCAAGAATGCATAGCGCACACCTACAGTTGCTGAGGGAGGCGCATCCGAGGTGATGGTCGGGCCGATGCATGGTGGCGGCGGAGGCGGAGGCGGCTGCGATTGGTCTACTACCTGCAGCGTGAAATCTTTGGTCACGCTGGTCGGAGGGACGCCGGCCGTGCGGTCCATCGCCGTAACCTGACAGTTGTAAACCGCGCTAACGGTCGGCGTGCCACTTAACTGCCCTCCATCGTCGATGCCCAGAGTCGGGGGCAAACAGCCACGATTGATTGACCAGGTCAAACTTCCCCGAACGCCGACCGGACTAAAAGTGAAGCTGTAGGGCTGATTGACTTGAGCCGCCGGCAGCGGCGTCGGGAACTTGATATCGGTGATCGCATGCGCGAACGATGCGACACCGGAGAGGGCGACCAACGCCAGCGCCCGAATTCCCATGACCGTTAAGGTACCGCGTCGCGCAGCCGGATCGCGAGCGGTGGAAGAGAGCCGTAGCATCAGGGGCTTTTCGCTAGCGTCGGTCAGGCAGGACTCCCGCGCAACACTAGCACATCCGTCGCGCACTGGCGAAGGGCTGGCATGCCGCGGCCCGAGCTCAGATGAGCGCAAGCCTGCTCGCGTCCGGACGCTATAATCAAAGGCTCGTATTCCGGGTGCCTCTCCTCCAATGCTGAGAGCTGAACGGCTCGCCGCACAGCGCGGCGGCGTCACGTTGTTCGCGAACGTCGCATTTGCATTGAATTGCGGAGAGGCGCTCATCGTGACCGGCGCCAACGGCAGCGGCAAGACGACCTTGTTGCGCATGGTGGCAGGCCTGACGCAGCCACATCTCGGCCAACTGTCGTGGCGAGGTGCGCCAGTGGCTGCGTTCGATCACGCGCTCAGGGCTGCAACGCTGTATATCGGACATGCCGCCGCCCTCAAGGACGATTTCACGGCCGAGGAGAACCTTCTTTCGCTCGCCGCGTTGCACGGTGCCGCGCCGGACCGAGGGGCGGTGCGCAACGCACTCGCGGAATGGTCGCTCGGCCACCACGACGATATCGCCGCGCGCGTGCTGTCGCAGGGTCAAAGACGCCGCATCGCGCTGGCGCGCATGAACCTCGCCAGGCGCCGCTTGTGGGTCCTCGACGAGCCGGCGACGGCACTCGACGCATCAGGTGTCTCGACGCTCGAAAAGCGGGTCAATACACATTTGGCTGCGCAAGGGCTCGCGGTAATCGCAACCCATCAGCCGCTTGCGCTCGCGGGCGCCATGCGCAGGCTCAAGCTCTGACGGGTTCCGCTTTGGCCGCAATCCTGGAAATCGCCGACGAGACCAGCGAACCGGGCGCCTGGCGCGGCTTCGCATGGGCGATGACGCGCGATCTCAAACTGGCGATTCGTTCCAAGGCGGAACTGGGCGTTCAACTTTTGTTCTACGTGATTGTGGTGACGCTTTTTCCGTTGGCGGTGGGTGCCGAGCCCGTCCTGCTGCGCGCGCTGGGGCCGGGCGTGCTGTGGGTCGCGGCACTGCTCGCGTCGCTATTGTCGCTGTCCCGCATTTTTGCCGCCGACTTCGCCGATGGCAGCCTGGAGCAGCTCGCGCTGTCGCCGCATCCGCTGCCGGCGCTGATCTCCGGTAAAATAGCGGCGCATTGGATGTCGACCGGCCTCCCGCTCGTGATCGCCTCCCCGCTTCTGGGTGCGCAGTTCGGGCTGACGACCGACGAAGGATGGTTCCTGGCGCTCGGATTGCTGATGGGCACGCCGACGCTTTCGCTGCTGGGTGCGATCGGTGCCGCGCTTACGCTCGGCCTGCGCGCCGGCGGTGGTCTGCTCGCGCTGCTGATCCTGCCTCTGTACGTTCCCATCCTGATCTTCGGCGCAGGATCGATCGAAGCGGTGCGCGCCGGGCTCGGCGCGAGCGCACAGCTTTCGCTGCTCGCCGCGGCACTGCTGGCAACGTTGGTTGGTGCGCCGCTCGCGGCAGCTGCCGCGGTTCGCATCGCGCTGGATTGATAGGATCAATGAGGCCCATGGGCTCGATCACCTGGTTCAAGCTCGCATCGCCGGCGTCGTTCTTCCCGCTGGCGCGCGGGCTCGTGCCGTGGTTCAGCGCGGGTGCGGCAGTGCTCGTCCTGGCGGGACTTTGGCTGGGCCTGGTGGTCGCCCCGACCGACGCACAACAGGGTGACGCCTACCGGATCATTTTCATTCACGTGCCCGCAGCGTGGATGTCGATGTTCATCTATATCGTCATGGCATTCTGGTGTGCGGTATCGCTCACCTTCAACACCCGACTTGCCGCGATGCTGGCGCAGGCGCTGGCGCCGACCGGCGCCATGTTCACCGCACTGGCGCTCGTCACGGGTGCGATGTGGGGCAAGCCCGCCTGGGGCACCTACTGGGCGTGGGACGCGCGGATGACCTCCGAGCTGATATTGCTGTTCCTTTACTTCGGCTACATGGCGCTACGCAATGCGATCGACGATCCGAGACGGGCCGACCGTGCGAGCGCGGTGCTGGCACTGGTCGGCGCGATCAATGTCCCGATCATCTATTTCTCCGTCAAATGGTGGAATACCTTGCATCAGGGCGCTTCGGTAAGCCTGACTTCGGCTCCGACCATGGCGGTTTCAATGTTGACCGGCATGCTGGTCATGGCAATTGCCGCGTGGTTCTACGCGATCGCGATCGCCTTGGTACGGGTGCAGGCGATCATCGTCGAACGCGAACGGAATGTCCGCTGGATGGGCGAGTTCGTGCCCTGGATACGATGAAGGCCAGCGGACTCTCCGAGTTTCTGGCGATGGGCGGCTACGGCTTCTATGTGTGGACGTCGTACGTCGTGGCTGCGATCGCCGTCGCCGTGGAAATCGTAGCCGTGCGCGCTCGCCTCCGCGCGGCGGTGAAATCCGCGCTGAGACCGGACCAAGCGGCAACGCTGCCCGACGATACGCAATGAAGCCGCGCACCCGTCGCTTCGCGTGGATAGTGGCCGGCCTTGGCATCCTCGGCATTGCTGCGGCGCTGGTGCTTTCGGCATTCCAATCGAACCTGGTATTCTTTTTCACGCCAAGCCAGGTCGCGGCCAGGGAGACGCCACAGGGACGGCCGTTTCGCGTGGGCGGCCTGGTCGAGGCCGGCAGCCTTGCGCGCGAGCCCGACAGCCTGACGGTTCGCTTCCGTGTCACCGACACGGCGAAGACGATACCGGTTTCCTACACCGGGCTCCTCCCCGACTTGTTCAAGGAAGGCAAAGGCGTCGTCGCGCAAGGGACGCTCGGCCCCGACGGCGTTTTCCACGCCAGCGAAGTGCTCGCCAAGCACGATGAAAACTACATGCCGCCGGAAGCCAAGGCCGCCGTTGATCAGGCGCACAAGGGAATGACCATGAAAAGCCTGCACCAGGACACGAAGGCCGAGCGATGATTCCGGAACTCGGCCACTTCGCGCTGATCCTCGCGCTGCTCACCGCGCTCGTGCAGGGCACCTTGCCGATGCTTGGCGCGGCGATGCGCGAGCCCCGACTGATGGCGCTCGCGCGGCCGGCAGCGCGCGCCCAGTTCTTGCTGGTCGCGCTGGCGTTCACTTGTCTCGCGTGGTCCTTCGTGGCCAATGATTTTTCGGTGCAGAATGTGGCCACCAACTCCAATTCCGAGCTGCCGCTGCACTATCGCGTCGCCGCGACATGGGGCTCGCACGAGGGATCGCTGCTGCTGTGGACGCTGATGCTGGGCGGCTGGAGCTTCGCGGTAACGCTCTTCTCGCGCAATCTGCCGGCACCTATGCTCGCTCGGGTGATTTCGGTGATGGGACTCGTCAGCGCCGGCTTCTTGCTGTTCCTGCTCTTCACGTCGAACCCGTTCGAGCGCCTGGTGCCGGCCGCGGCCGAGGGTCGCGACTTGAACCCCTTGCTTCAGGACCCGGGCATGGTGTTCCATCCGCCGCTGCTCTACATGGGCTACGTCGGGTTCTCGGTCGCATTCTCGTTTGCCATTGCCGCCTTGCTCGGCGGCCGTCTCGACGCCACGTGGGCACGCTGGTCGCGTCCCTGGACTACGATCGCATGGTCGTTCCTGACCGTCGGCATCGCGCTCGGCAGCGGCTGGGCGTACTACACGCTCGGTTGGGGCGGCTGGTGGTTCTGGGATCCGGTGGAGAATGCCTCGTTCATGCCCTGGCTCACCGGCACCGCCCTCATTCACTCGCTCGCGGTCACCGAAAAGCGCGGTGCATTCAAGAGCTGGACCGTGCTGCTCGCCATCATCGCTTTTTCGCTGTCGCTGCTCGGTACCTTTCTTGTTCGTTCCGGCGTACTGACCTCGGTGCACGCATTCGCGACCGACCCGGCGCGCGGCGTTTTCATTCTCGCCTTCCTGGCGATCGTGATCGGCGGCTCGCTGGCGCTGTTCGCCTATCGCGCGGGAAAGGTCGGATTGGGAGGCGCGTTCGGCCCGGTCTCGCGCGAGTCGATGCTGCTGGCCAACAACGTGCTTCTCATTGTGGCGCTGGCAAGCGTGCTGCTCGGAACGCTCTATCCGCTGTTTCTGGATGCACTGAACCTGGGCAAGATTTCGGTCGGTCCGCCGTATTTCGACACGGTGTTCTATCCGCTGATGGCGCCGGCTGCGTTCCTGATGGGAGTCGGACCGCTCGCGCGCTGGACCCGTACCCCGCTGCCCGAGCTTGCCGCGCGGCTGCGCTGGGCGCTTGGCGTCGCGGCTGCCACGGCACTTGTCGCACCGTTCCTGCTGGGACGCTGGTCGCTGCTCGTTGCCTTCGGTCTTTTTCTTGCGTTCTGGATATTCGCGACCACCGCGGTCAATCTGCGTCAACGGCTGTTGGCGTCGCCTCGACGTGGAGTGCTGGCGAAGCTTCGTGCCAACTCTCCGTCGTATTACGGGATGATCCTCGCGCATCTGGGCGTGGGTGTTTTCATTATCGGCGTAACGCTGGTCAAGGGCTACGAGGTCGAGAAAGACGTCCGTCTGGACGTCGGTGAAAGCGTTGCGCTTGGCGGTTATGACTTCAAGTTCGTCGGTGTCACGCCGCAGCCGGGGCCCAATTACCGCGCGCTCACGGGAACGGTCGAGGTACGCAAGGATGGGCGGCTGATCGAGACGCTGGCTCCGGAAAAACGCATCTACAATGCGTCGGGGCAGACGATGACGATCGCTGCGATCGACACCGGAATTCTTGGCGACCGCTATGTGTCGCTCGGTGAGCCGGTCAGCGCCGACGCGACGAACATCGACGGCCCGTGGGGTGTGCGGATCTATCTCAAACCATTCGTCGACTGGATCTGGATGGGCGCGTTCCTGATGGCGCTCGGTGGATTCATCGCGGTGTCGGATCGCCGTTATCGCCTCGCGCTCAAGACCCGGGCCGCCCGAGGGTTCGGCGATGCGGTCGGCCACGCCGGCGCGGACTAACACGATCCAGCCATGAAAACGGTACGCTGGTCGATCCCGCTGGCCCTTTTCGTGGTGCTGATCGCATTCCTCTGGATCGGACTGGGCCGCGATCCGCGCGAAGTTCCGTCGCCGCTGATCGGCAAGCCTGCGCCTTTCTTTGCGCTGCCTCAGATCCACGGCGACAAGCCGCTGTCCACCGCGGAGCTCAGGGGCAAGGTGTGGCTTCTCAATGTCTGGGCCTCGTGGTGCGTTTCGTGCAGGGTGGAGCACCCGCTGCTGCTGCAGCTTGCGAAGGCCGGGATCGTTCCGGTTTACGGCCTCGACTACAAGGACAAGCCCGACGACGCTCGCGCCTGGCTCGCGCAGAACGGCGATCCGTACACCGCATCGATCGTGGATCGGGACGGGCGCGTCGGCATCGATTACGGCGTCTACGGCGTGCCGGAAACGTTCGTCATCGACCGATCGGGAATCGTCCGCTACAAACAGATCGGTCCCTTAAGCGTCGAGTCGCTGCAGGAGAAGATCTTGCCGCTGGTGCGCGAGCTGCAGAAGTGAGGCCATACCCGCGATTCGCGGGCGGCATCGCGCTTGCCGCGTTTGCGTTGGTTGCAGCCGCCACCAAGATGGACGCGCCGGCCGACGCGGCATTCGACATTCGCCTCAAGACGCTCGAAAGCGAGCTTCGATGTCTCGTGTGCCAGAATCAGACCCTCGCCGACTCCAACGCCTCGCTGGCTGAGGACTTGCGGCGCGAAGTGCGCGAGCTAGCGCTTGCGGGCAAGAACGATAGCGAGATTCGCGCCTATCTGGTCGCGCGCTATGGGGATTTCGTGCTTTACGATCCGCCGCTCAAGCGCACGACGTGGTTGCTGTGGATCGGCCCGTTCGCCTTGCTCGCGGGTGGCGGCGCACTGTGGTGGACCATACTGCGGCGTCGTGAACGCGCCGCCGGGTTCATGCCGCCGACTGCGGATCCCGCCGCGGAAGCGCGTGGCCGCGCGCTGCTTGACGACGGCGAAGGGCCGCCTCGCGCAAGTTGATGGCCCTCGCGCGGGATCCACCCGCCGGCGGTCCGTGTTTCAGCGCGGCGATCAAGCGCGGCTACAGGTCCGCCCCGCAATGCCAGCACAGGTCGAAGCTTGCCGGATTCTCCTCCTTGCAGGCGTGACAGAACACGCTGCCGGTCCGCGCCCGATCGAATCGCAACTCCGCAAGCGCGGCGTCGGCGCGCGGCCGGTCGCGCCCGTTTTCGAGCCACACCTGCGGCTGTGCCACGTCGGGAGGCACCTCGCCGACAATGCTCGACATGTGCTCGTTGAAGATGTGCGCCGCGATCCCTGCCTGCTGCAGCCGATGCAGTACGAGATAGGCATCGAAGCGGTTGTGGGCGGTGTAAAAGCGTTCCATCGATCCGGTGCGTCGCGTGAAATACGGTGAATCTAACGATGCCGATTTGTCTGCCAACGCCACGCATCGGCACAGATCGCATCGAGATCGTGCTCGGCGCGCCATCCGAGAAGCCGTTGTGCGCGCGAAGGATCCGCGTAGTAGATCGCGACATCTCCCGGCCGGCGCGGCGCAACACGGCGCGCAATCGGCTTTCCGCATGCCCGCTCGAATGCGGCAACAACCTCCAGGACCGAATGACCACGGCCGGTGCCGAGATTGAGCGTCGTCACTCCTCTCGCGCGCGCCAAATATCGCATCGCGGCGACGTGTCCCGCGGCCAGATCCACAACATGGACGTAGTCTCGAACTCCGGTGCCGTCAGGGGTGTCCCAATCATTGCCGAAGACCGCGATCTCGGGCGCGTCGGTCGCCGCGACTTGCGCAAGGATTGGAACCAGGTTGTTCGGCGTCGCGGACGGAGCCTCTCCGATCTGCGCCGAGGAATGTGCGCCCGCCGGATTGAAATAGCGCAGCAATCCGATGCTCCACTGTGCGTCCGATGCCGCCACGTCCTCGAGCACCCGCTCGACCATCCGTTTGGTGCGACCGTACACGCTCGCCGTGCGAAAGGGCGCATCCTCGGTCACCGGATTGCGCTCAGGCTGTCCGTAAACGGCAGCGGAGGAACTGAACACGAGCGTCTTCACGCCCGCGTCCGCCATCGCTTCAGCGAGCGTAATCGTGCCGCCGACGTTGTTGTCGTAGTACGCAATCGGCTTTGCCTCGCCTTCGCCGACGGCCTTCAGGCCCGCGCAATGGATAACGGCGGAGATCGGGTGCTCGGCAAACAAGCGCTTCATCAGCGCACGGTCGCGGACGTCGCCGGTGATGCACGAAACTGGCTGGCCGGTCACGCGGCAGAGCCGCGGCACCACCGAAGGCGAGCTGGTGGCGAAGTTGTCGACAATCAGCGGGCTGTAGCCCGCGCCGGCAAGCTCGACGACGATGTGTGAGCCGATGTATCCCGCGCCGCCGGTGACCAGAATGGTATCTGCCATGGCGTCATGTTACGCGAGCGTCCTCGCGCAATCGAAAAAACCGGGCTCTCACGCCCGGTCGATTGCCTGCAGCACGTCTTCTTAGGCCGCGGCCTTGGCGCTTTTCGAGCCTTTGGCGGCTTTGGCCGTTTTGGGCGTCTTGGTGGCCTTCGGCGTCTTGGCAATCTTGGCGGTTTTTTCGGGTTTGGCGGCCTTGTTCGACTTCGCGCCTTTGGTCGCTTCCTTGCTTTCGGCGGTATCGTCTTCCGTCGCGGTACCGGCTTCCGGCCGATCCATCAGTTCGACGAGCGCCATCGCAGCGTTGTCGCCGATACGAAATCCAAACTTCAGGATGCGCAGATATCCGCCGGGCCGGGATCCATAGCGGGGCCCGAGCTCGTCGAAAAGCTTGGTCACGACATCGCGGTCGCGTAAGCGATCGAAGGCGAGCCGGCGGTTGGCGAGCGTTGGCGTCTTGCCAAGGGTGATCAGCGGCTCGGCGACACGGCGCAATTCCTTCGCTTTCGGCAGCGTCGTCTTGATGACTTCGTGCGTCAGAAGCGAGTTGGTCATGTTCCGCAGCATCGCCAGTCGATGGCTGCTGGTGCGATTGAGCTTACGCAATCCGTGGCGGTGACGCATGATATTTCCTTACGGCCGGTCCAGATTCGCCGGGGGCCAGTTCTCCAGCTTCATCCCCAGTGACAATCCGCGCGTGGCCAGCACTTCCTTGATCTCGTTGAGCGACTTGCGGCCGAGATTGGGCGTCTTGAGCAACTCCGTCTCGGTGCGCTGAATAAGGTCGCCGATGTAATAGATGTTTTCCGCCTTGAGGCAATTGGCCGAGCGCACGGTCAGCTCCAGGTCGTCGACCGGGCGCAACAGGATCGGATCGACCTGCGGCATGGAGCGCTGCTCGATCGGCGCCTCGGTGCCCTTCAGATCGGCGAAAACGCCAAGCTGCTCGACTAGAATGCTCGCCGCGTAGCGGATCGCCTGTTCGGGCTCGATAACACCGTTGGTTTCGATATCCATCACCAGCTTGTCGAGGTCGGTTCTCTGCTCCACGCGAGCGCTCTCGACCGAATAGCTGACGCGGCGCACGGGGGAGAACGAGGCATCGAGCAGGATATTGCCGATGCTGCGGCCACCGTCCGGCTTGATGCGCACCGTAGCCGGCTGATAGCCGCGGCCCTTCTCGACCTTGATTTCCATCTCGATCTTGCCGCCTGCGGTGAGATGCGCGATCAAGTGCTCCGGGTTGATGATCTCGACATCGTGATTCGGCTCGATGTCGGCGGCCGTCACCGGGCCCTCGCCGGTCTTGGCGAGCTTCAGGGTGACATGGTCGCGGTTGTGGAGCTTCAGCACCACTCCCTTGAGGTTGAGAAGCACATCGACGACGTCCTCCTGCACGCCATCGAGCGCGGAGTACTCGTGCAGCACGCCGGTGATCTTCACTTCGGTCGGCGCGTAACCGGGCATCGACGAGAGAAGAACACGTCGAAGCGCGTTGCCGAGCGTGTGGCCGTAGCCCCGCTCGAACGGCTCCATCACCACCTTGGCGTGGAACGGCGACGTGCTTTGCACATCGATGATGCGCGGTTTCAAGAAAGCGTTGCTCTGCATGCGAAGTCCTTAAATCGAAACCCGGTCAAAACTTCTGGCGAAGCCCTGGGAAAAAGCGCGCCAGTTACTTGGAGTAGAGCTCGACGACGAGGCTTTCGTTGATGTCCTGGCCAAATTCGGAACGGTCGGGCGCACCCTTGAACGTGCCCGTCATCTTGGCGATGTCGACCTGAACCCACGACGGAAAGCCTATCTTGTCGGCGAGCTGCAGGGCGTCGACGATGCGCAGCTGAGTCCTTGCGCCATCCTTGACCGCGATCACGTCGCCAGCCTTCACCAGCGCCGACGGAATGTTGACGATCTTGCCGTTGATCGTCACCGCACGGTGCGACACGAGCTGGCGCGCCTCGGCGCGGGTCGAGCCGAACCCCATGCGGTAAACGACGTTATCCAGCCGCGATTCCAGGAGCTGCAACAGGTTCGAGCCGGTCGAGCCCTTGTGCTGCGCGGCCATCGTAAAATAACGGCGGAACTGTCGCTCGAGAATGCCATAGGTGCGGCGCAGCTTCTGCTTCTCGCGCAGCTGGTTGCCGTAGTCCGACTGGCGCATGCCGGATTTCACGCCATGCTGACCCGGCTTGGAATCCAGCTTGCACTTGGAGTCGAGCGATCGACGCGCGCTTTTCAGGAAAAGGTCGGTCCCTTCCCGTCGCGCCAGCTTGCATTTTGGTCCGGTGTATCGAGCCATCTTAGTCTCCCGGTCGAAAGTGAAACCCTACTTTCGACCGATTTGGTTACCTGAGAATCGCAGGCAGAGCCCGACGATTCTCAGCAGAAAACCTCAAACGAAAACTCGAGCAATAACTGCCACTAAAAACCAGCGCTAGATTCTCCGGCGCTTCGGCGGCCGGCAGCCGTTGTGCGGCACCGGTGTCACGTCCGAAATGCTGGTGATCTTGAGTCCAAGCGCATTCAGGGCGCGCACCGCCGACTCGCGGCCTGGTCCCGGCCCCTTGATCCTCACCTCGAGGTTCTTGACGCCGCATTCCTGCGCCGCCTTGCCCGCCGATTCGGCGGCAACCTGCGCCGCGAACGGCGTCGACTTGCGCGAGCCCTTGAAGCCGGCGCCGCCCGACGTCGCCCAGGACAGTGCGTTGCCCTGGCGATCGGTGATGGTGATGATGGTGTTGTTGAACGACGCGTGGATATGCGCAATGCCTTCAGAGATGTTCTTCTTGACCTTCTTGCGCGTCCGCGTGACAGTCTTGGTCGGTGCCTGTGCCATTCGCTAGTTTCCCTATGTCCTCAATCCTTGATCGGCGGCGTCACGTCACTTGGCCGCCGGCTTCGCGGCGGCGGGACTGGCGCTCGCCGGCTTGGCAGCTCCGCGCGACGCGCTCGCCTGCCGGGCCTTCTTGGGCCCCTTGCGTGTCCTCGCATTGGTGCGTGTGCGCTGGCCGCGCACCGGCAATCCCTTGCGGTGGCGCACGCCTCGGTAGCAGCCGAGGTCCATGAGCCGCTTGATGCTCATGGTCACCTCCCGGCGCAGGTCGCCCTCGACCGTGTACCTGCCGACGAGCTCGCGCAGCTTGTCCATCTGCGCATCGGACAGATCCTTGATCTTGGTCGCATGGCCGACACCCGCGGCCTTGCAGATCATGCGCGCGCGCGGACGGCCGATGCCGTAAATCGCGGTCAGCGCGATTTCCGCATGCTGGTGATTCGGAATGTTGACGCCTGCAATACGGGCCATGTGCTTACCCTATCGTTTGTTTCCGTTAGCCTTGCCGCTGCTTGTGCCGCGGATCCGTGCAGATCACTCGCACGACACCGTGGCGCCGGACAATCTTGCAATTGCGGCAAATCTTCTTGACTGAAGCCAATACTTTCATCGCTCTTCCTTTCGCTCGGCCTTGAACCCTGGCTCGGCCCTACTTCGCCCGGAAAATGATCCGCGCCCGGGACAGGTCGTACGGCGTCAGGTCCACCGTCACCTTGTCACCCGGCAAGATCTTGATGTAGTGCATCCGCATCTTCCCGGAGATGTGGCCCAGCACTACGTGCCCGTTCTCCAGCTTCACCCGGAACGTCGCGTTGGGCAGCGTCTCCAGGACTTCTCCCTGCATCTGTATCGTTTCTTCTTTCGCCATCAGCGCGTCGGTAATCCGCCCTTGAAGTTCGCCTTCTTGAGCAGGCTCTCGTACTGCTGCGACATCACATACGCCTGCACCTGAGTCATGAAGTCCATGGTCACGACCACGATGATCAGGAGCGAGGTCCCGCCGAAGTAGAACGGAACGTTCTTCCAGGCGATGAGAAAGTTCGGGATAAAGCAGACCACCACCAGATATATCGAGCCGAGTAGCGTCAAACGCAAGGTTATTTTCTCGATGTACTTGGCGGTCTGCTCGCCGGGACGGTACCCGGGAATGAACGCACCGCTCTTCTTGAGATTCTCGGCGGTCTCCTTGGGGTTGTACTGCAGCGCCGTATAGAAGAAACAGAAAAATATGATCGCGGCCGCGTACAGTATCTCGTGCACCGGCTGGCCCGGGGCAAGCGTCGCCGCCAGGTCGCGCAGCCAGATCGTGTTCTCACTCGAGCCAAACCACTGCGCCAGGGTCGCCGGAAAGAGAATGATCGACGACGCAAAAATCGGCGGAATCACGCCGGCCATGTTGAGCTTGAGCGGGAGAAACGATTGCTGACCGGCATAAACCTTGTTGCCGACCTGGCGCTTGGCATAATTCACCTGAATCTTGCGCAGCGCCCGCTCGACATACACCACGAACGCCGTCACGGCGACCACCAGCGCGACGATGCCGAGTACCAGCGGAATGGAATACGCGCCCGTGTTGAGCTGTTCCAGCGTCTGCCCGATAGCGCGCGGCAGCCCGGCGGCGATGCCGGCAAAAATGATCAGCGAGATCCCGTTGCCTAAGCCCCGCTCGGTGATCTGCTCGCCCAGCCACATCAGGAACATGGTCCCGGTCACCAGCGTGATGGCCGACAGGAATCGGAAGGCGACGCCCGGGTCGACCACCAATCCGGCCTGTGCTTCCAGCGCGATCGAGATCCCGAGCCCTTGAAAGAACGCGAGTCCCAGGGTCGCGTAGCGGGTGTACTGCGTGATCTTGCGGCGGCCGGCCTCACCCTCTTTCTTGAGCGCTTCCAGAGTCGGGACGACCACCGTGCACAGCTGCATGATGATCGACGCCGAAATGTAGGGCATGATCCCCAACGCAAAGATCGAAAACCGGGAGAGCGCGCCACCGGAAAAAACATTGAACAGACCCAGGATGCCGCCCTGCTGCGACTTGAACAATTCATCGAGCACCGACGCGTTGATCCCCGGCACGGGGATGTGCGTTCCGATGCGATAGACGACGAGCGCGCCGAGCAGAAACAACAAACGTTTTTTCAGGTCTGCGTATCGATTGCCGCTCTTTTGCGCGGGATTGATGGTAGCCAAAGTATTCCTTGTATCGTCGCTTAAGCTTGTCTAGATCTCTGGAGCTTTAGGCAATACTGCCGCCGGCCGCTTCGATCGCCGCGCGGGCGCCCTTGGTCGCCAGCACGCCCGAGAGCTTCACGGCTTTGTTGATCTCGCCGGTCTTGATCACTTTCACCGTCGTTGCGCCTGGTGGTACCAGTCCTGCCGCCTTGAGCGCCAGAAGATCGATGTCCGCGACCGGGACCTTGGCCAGATCGGACAGCCGCACCTCGGCAGCATTCCCGTGGGTACGCGAAACGAATCCGCGCTTGGGAAGCCGGCGCTGCAGCGGCATCTGACCGCCTTCGAAGCCGACTTTGTGAAACCCGCCCGAGCGCGATTTCTGTCCCTTGTGGCCGCGGCCCGCGGTCTTGCCAAGTCCCGAGCCGATGCCCCGGCCGACACGGCGCTTGGCCTTCTTGCTTCCGGCCGCCGGCTTGATCGTGTTCATCCGCATCGTGTCCTCATTCGCTGCCTGTTTGCCACTCACTTACGACTCACCACTCGGGCCAGCCGTTTCGGCGACCCGAAGCATATAACCGACCTTGTTGATCATGCCGCGGATCTGGGGCGTGTCCTGCAGCAGGACGGTATGGTTGCGCCATTTCAGACCGAGCCCGCGCACGGTATCGCGATGATCCGGCTTCTTGCCCATCAGGCCGCGCACCAGGGTGACGCGTACCGTTCCCGTTTTCTTTTCCGCCGCCATGCCTAAGCTTCCGTAAGCTGCTCGACCGTCAAGCCGCGCTTGGCAGCGATCTCCGCCGGCGAGTTGCAGTGCTCGAGCGCATTCAAGGTCGCGCGCACGATGTTGTACGGGTTGGTCGAGCCATGGCACTTGGCGAGGATGTTGGTGACGCCGACCACGTCGAACACCGCACGCATCGGGCCGCCGGCGATAATCCCGGTTCCTTCCGACGCCGGCTGCATGAAAACCTTGGTCGCGCCGTGACGCCCCTGAACGGCGTGATGCAACGACCCGTTCTTCAGTCGCACCTTGATCATCCTGCGCCGCGCTTCTTCCATCGCCTTCTGCACCGCGACCGGAACCTCCTTGGCCTTGCCCTTGCCGATGCCGACGCGGCCATCGCCATCGCCGACGACCGTCAGCGCCGCGAAGGCGAGAATGCGCCCGCCCTTCACCACCTTGGTGACGCGGTTGATGGCGATCATCTTTTCGCGCAGCCCGTCGCCGCGATCGTCCTGCTGCTGCCTGCCTTGCTGCCTGCCCATTGGCTTTGCCATTTTCGTCCCTGTTTGTCTCGTGTGGCGCTAGAACTTCAAGCCGCCCTCGCGAGCGGCGTCGGCCAGCGCCTTCACGCGACCGTGATACTTGAATCCGGAACGGTCGAATGCAACCGCATCGATACCCAGCTTCTTCGCTTTTTCCGCTATGCGCTTTCCAACGACCGCCGCCGCGGCTTTGTTGCCGCCGTTCTTCAAATCCTTCCGGACCTCGCCTTCTAGCGTCGACGCGCTGGTCAGGATCTTGTCGCCGGACGGAGCGACGATCTGCGCGTAGATGTGGCAGTTCGACCGGCTGACAACCAGCCGGTTGGCGCGCTGCTCGGCAATGCGCGCCCGGGTTTTGCGGGAGCGGCGAACTCGAGCGTCTTTCTTGTTCATCTCTACAGCCCTTTCCAGCTTTTTGCCATCTTGAATCGTCAGGCTCTGCCTGCGATTCAAGAGTGAATTGGTCCGGCCAAAAGTAGGTTTTTACTTTTGGCCGATACCCTATTTTTTCTTCGTCTCTTTGATCACGACCCGCTCGCCGACGTAGCGAACGCCTTTGCCCTTGTACGGCTCGGGTGGGCGGTAGGCCCGGATCTCGGCTGCGACCTGCCCGACCTGCTGCTTGTCGATACCCTTGATGACG
>DATMNH010000069.1:0-8746 GCA_035568975.1 Casimicrobiaceae bacterium | reverse complement strand
GACACGCAGTCGATCAAGGAACAATACGCCGAGAATTTCGACGCAGAATCAAAGCAGAAGCTCGCCGTGTTCGGCGCCTTCTCTCTCTATCTGAACTTCATCAATATCTTTCAGCTGCTGCTGAACTTCACCGGCCAGCGCGAAGAGTAACCACAAAGTCCCAGCAACGGATCCTTTATGACCAACCATCGTAATGCAGGAAATAGCGCTTCAGGACGCGCAAAGGCGGATCGAAGTGCTGGAGCGCCAGAAGGCGGACCGTCCTGCTGGCGGTGGCCCCCTCTCCAGCTTCTTCGGATATTAGAGGCGGCATTCTCCCGTTTTACGGTGCTTAAGTGAGGTTAGTCCTTGCCAACGCTGCGTAGGCAACAAACGCGAAAAGCAGGATCAATTGATACTGGCATTGTAGCGGATGCCCACCGCGTCCCAATGGCCCTCCGCGATAACCCGCCTGCTCTGGAACTTGACGCCATGGCCGTGGCGACTGCGGTCATCGTCACGCCAGCACACGCGACCAGCGCCTCCAGCAGCATGTCCGCCGAGCAGGCCAGGCTCCCGTCCCCACCCGTGGCCGGATGCAGGCCGGCGTCGGTCTCACCGCTCCAGGAGTGCATGGGCAAGCGACGCGATCCCCCATCCGTATCCATTGGTAGGGAGCAAACAATGGAGAAGACGACGCTGACACGGCGCACCGTGCTGAGGACAGCAACGCTGGCGACGACGGCTCTCGCGACACCGTTTGTACGTAGCACCCGCGCAGCGGCGGCAGTTGTTCCCAAGGGCAAAATCGTGCTTGCCTGGCACACCAATATCGCTGCGCGCTGGCTCGACCCGCAGCAGCATGACGGCACGGCGAGCCCGGACAATTTCCTGATGGCGCTGCAGGACGCGCTGATCAAGAACTTTCGTGAAATGCATTACGACCAACCGGCATTGGCAGAAGGCTTTGATCTCGCCGAAGACGCAAAAAGTGCGACCTTTCGGCTGCGCCGCGGGATCAAATTTCACGACGGCACGCCGGTGACCCCGGCGGACGTCAAGTGGAGCTACGAGCACTACCGCGGCGCCTGGGGCGAGATGCTGCACGAGAACACGCAAGGGGTGGAGATCGTCGACGACCACACGGTTCGCTTCCACTTCAACAACCCATTTCTCGATTTCCCGATCCTGCTCGGCACCGGCAATGTCAGTGGCGCCGGGTGGGTGGTCCCGGCGAAATATTACGAAGAGGCGGGCCAGGACGGATACCTGAAGAAGCCGATCGGCGCGGGTCCCTACAAGCTCGTCTCTCAGGAGCCGGGAGTGCGGCTCGAGTTCGAGGCGTTCGACGATTATTACCGCCCGGTGCACGCCAAGCAACTGACGATGGTCAGCGTTCCCGAGGCCGCAACGCGCATTGCAATGCTCGAGCGCGGTGAAGCGGACATTATTTATAACGTTCCCGGCGAACTGATCGAGCGGATCAAAAATACTCCTGGTCTTATGCTGGCGCCGGTGGTTTCGGCCAACTTTTGGCTTGAGTTCCCCGGATTTCAGGACGCCAACAGCCCATTCCACGACAAACGAGTGCGCGAGGCGGTGAGCCTCGCGATCGACCGGGATGCGATAAACAAAGCCGAGTGCGACGGGTTGGGGCGAGTTGACGGCAACTGGGTCAACGACGACGTCGAATACGGCCTCGCCTGGCCGAAATGGGAGCACGATATAGGCAAGGCCAAGAGGCTGATGGCGGAAGCCGGTTACCCCAACGGCTTCAATGTCGACTGGGTGACGCCGCTACCGAACTATTATTCGCGCGGCGAGCGCATTGTCTCGCAGCTTCAGTCCATCGGCATTCGCGCCAAGCTGCAGACCATGGAGCGCGGCGTCTTTATGAAACGGTTGCAAGGCGGGCGCAAGGAATGGCCCGGCGTGCAGATCATCCTGAACGCGGCACGCATCGGGGGGTCGTGGTCGAATTGGTACGATTCCTACATGCGATGCGGCGGCTTCAACGGCAAGGACCGCAACTGCGTGCCTGAGCTCGACTCGAGGTTCACCCGGTATCTCGCCTCCATCGATCGCGGCGACCGCCAGAAACTGGCCGAGGAGATCCAGCGTGAGATCCTCGACAACTACTATTTCGTCCCGGTGTTCCGCCACGCCGCGATACAGGCGATCGGGCCGCGCATTGCAGCCGCCAAATGGCAGGACGTGTTCTCGACCGTGACCACCGCCTACGCCTATCCCTGGGAGGACATTCAGCTGAAGGGCTAGACACGCGAGCGGCCGACCCTTGTTAAGGGAGGAAACGATGGAGCGGACGGCACCGACTCGGCGCACCGTGATGAGGACGGTGGCGCTGGCAACGATCACGGCGCCTTTCGCGCAGCGCGCCCACGTCGCAGAAAAAGTGGTTCCCAGTGGTAGCATGGTATTGGCCTGGCACACCAATATTGCGCCCCGCTGGCTCGACCCGCTGCAGCATGACGGCAGTGCGACGCCCGACAATTTCCTAATGGTGGTCCAAGACGCTCTGATCAAGAACTACAAGGAGCAGCTCTACGACCATCTGGCGCTTGCCGACCGCTTCGATTTTGCCGAGGACGCGCGAAGCGCGACCTTCCGGCTGCGCGAGGGGATCAAGTTCCATGACGGCTCATCTGTCACGCCGGACGATGTCAAATGGAGCTACGAGCACTATCACGGCGCCTGGGCCCAGGTGCTGCACGATGAGACCGATCGGGTCGAAATCCTCGACAAGCGTACGGTTCAATTCGAGTTCAAGAGGCCGTTTCTCGACTTCCCGCGGCTGATCGGCACGGCGAATGTCTGCGGCGCCGGGTGGGTCGTTCCGGCGAATTATTATGAAAAGGTCGGCAAGGACGGCTTTGCTGCCAAGCCAATCGGCGCGGGACCTTACAAGCTTGTCTCGCAAGAGCCTGGAACGAAGATCGAATTCGAGGCATTCGAACAGTACTACGCGCCCGTGCACATCAAGAAATTCACAATCGTCAGCGCGCCGGACGCGGCGACGCGCGTGGCTATGCTCGAGCGCGGAGAGGCGGACATCATCTACTTCATCCCCGGCGAACTGGTCGCGCGAATTCAGCGTAATCCGAAGATCATACTGGCGCCGGTGGTCTCCGGGAATTGGTGGCTCCAGTTTCCGGGCTTCCAGGACCCGAAGAATCCTTTTCATGACAAGCGGGTGCGGGAGGCAGTGAGCCTCGCAATCGACCGCGATGCGATGAACAACGCCGAATGCGGCGGGCTCGGCCGGGTCGACGGCAATTGGATCAACGACGACGTGGAATATGCTCTTGAGTGGCCGAAATGGGAGCACAATGTCGCAAAAGCCAAGCAACTGATGGCCGCAGCAGGCTACCCCGACGGCTTCAACTATGACTGGCTGACCCCCGCGCCACCTTACTTTTCGCGGGGCGAGCGCATCCTCGCTCAGCTTCAGGCAATCGGCATCCGCGGCAAACTGCAAACCTTGGAACGCGGCGTCTACAACAAGCGCCGACAGAGCGGGATAAAAGAGTGGCCCGGGATCAACATCCTCCTCACCGGTGCCCGCATCGGTGCCAGTTGGGCCAATTGGTACGAGTCGCTATTCAAATGCGGTGGCCAGCTCGTTGCCGACTCGATCTGCGTCAAGGATCTGGACGCCAAGTTCGATCAGTATGTCACCCTAGTTAAGCCAACCGAGCGCAAGCAATTGGCCGAGGAAATCCAGCGCGGGATCATCGAGAACTACTATTTCGTTCCGGTGTTCCGCCACGCATTCATGAACGCGATCGGGCCGCGCATCGCCGCGCAGAGATGGCAGGACGTGTTCCCGAGCTTTATTAGCACTGGCTACGCCTACCCGTGGGAGGAAATCAAGCTCAAAGCGTAGGCGCATTATCGGAGGCGGATCGCTGCAACCTAGGCGAGATGCACGACATGCAGGATACCTGGACAGTGCATAAGGGGTCGTTTATCGTGTCAACAAATTAGAGGCATAAAGTGAGACAGGGTAGAGCGATGCCGCAGCAATCCGCACTCACTTACGGCAATCGCAGCAGCGCTCCTTCTCGCCGCGACGCTTGCCGGAGCAATTTACGTATTTGTGAATGTTATCGGGCGGCCTATCGCTGCGGCGAACTGGCATACATTCCGACGACATTTGCAATGGCCCACCTCGATTTCCGGGAAGCCGAGGGGCTCAGAGACTGACGAAGGTGAAAAAGGAGAAGAATATGCCGAATACGATGCTGACGCGGCGTACGGTTCTGAGGACGGCGGCGCTGGCGACGACGGCGCTGGCGGTGCCGTTTGTGCACCGTGGTCAGGCGGCGGAGGCAGTCGTTCCCAAGGGGAAGATGACGCTCGGCTGGCACAGCAATATCGCCTCGCGCTGGCTCGACCCGCAGCAGCATGACGGGACCGCGACCCCCGACAATTTCCTGTTTGCCAATCACGATGCATTGATCAAGAATTTGTACGATAATAAATACGGACATCTCGCGCTGGCCGAGAAATTCGACTTCGCCGAAGACAGTAAGAGCGCGACTTTTCAACTCCGCACGGGGCTCAAGTTTCACGACGGGTCGCCGATTACCTCCGAGGACGTCAGATGGAGCTTTGAGCATTATAGCGGCGCCTCGGCCGCGGCGCTCCACGAGCGGACCCATGCGATCGACATCGTCAACGACCGCACCGTGAAGTTCTCGTTCAAGGAGCCGTTTCTCGATTTTCCGATCCTGATGCGCACCGGAAATGTCTGCGGCGCAGGCTGGGTCGTGCCGGCAAAATATTATCAGAAGGTCGGCAAGGAAGGGTTTGTCCAGAAGCCGATCGGCGCCGGTCCCTACAAGCTGGTCTCGCAGGAGCCGGGGAGCAAGATTGAGTACGAGGCTTTTGAGCACTATTACCGCCCGGTGCACATCAAGAAGTTCACGATCGTTGCCGTGCCCGAGGCGGCGACCCGGGTGGCGATGCTCGAACGCGGCGAAGCCGACATCATCTATCTGGTGCCGGGCGAACTGATCGATCGGATCAAGAACAATCCGAAGCTGATGTTGGCGCCAGTGGTTTCGGGTTCCTGGTGGCTCGAGTTCCCCGGGTTCCAGGACCCGAAAAACCCGTTCCACGACAAGCGGGTCCGCGAAGCCGTGAGCCTCACAATCGACCGCAAGGCGATCAACGACGCCGAGAGCGGCGGGATGGGAAGGATCAGCGGCAACTGGATCAACGACGATGTCGAATACGCGCTCGACTGGCCACAATTGGAAACCAATATCCCGAAGGCCAAGGAGCTGATGAAGCAGGCTGGGCACCCGGACGGGTTCAAGGTCGACTGGTTGACCGCGGTGCCAAACTATTTCCCGCGCGGCGAGCGGGTGATCTCGCAGCTCAAGGCGATCGGCATCCAGACCCGCCTGCAAACGATGGAGCGGGGCGTTTACCTCAAACGCTTGGAAGGGGGGCTGAAGGAATGGCCGGGTGTCCAGATCATCATGAACGCCACCCGCATCGGCGGTTCGTGGTCGAGCTGGTACGACGGCATGTTCAAGTGCGGCGGCTACAACAGCAAAGACATGATCTGCGTGCAGGCGCTCGACGAGAAGTTTGCCAAGTACACCGCTTCGTTCAACCCTGCCGAGCGCAAGAAAATCGCCGAGGAGATCCAGAAGACGATCCTCGACGAATATTATTTCGTGCCAGTGTTCCGGCACGCCTTCCTCAACGCGATCGGGCCTCGGATCAAGGCGGCAAAATGGGAAGACGTGTTCCCGACCGCACTCACGACCGGCTACGCCTACCCGTGGGAGGATCTCGAACTAAAGGAAACTGCGGCGGCGGAAAAGTGAACGCCTAGGGGAGTGGAAAGGGAGGAGCGGCGATGGGCCAGTTCATGCTTCGACGAACAATGTACGCCGTTGTCACTCTTTTCATCCTGAGCCTGACCATCTTCACGGTCGTCAGACTGACTGGCGATCCGGTGACCTTATTGGCGGAGCCCGGAGCGCGTGCCGAGGATCTCGATCGCGTGCGCACCGAATGGGGGCTCGACCGCCCGTGGCCGGTGCAGTACCTCGCCTTTGCCAAGAACGTGTTCACCGGTGAGCTGGGTAAGTCCTTCAACTATCAGATGCCGGTCAGCACCCTTTATTTCCAACGCCTACCCAACTCTCTCGAATTGGCGCTCGCCGCCACCTTGATTTCATTCTTCATCGGCATCCCGGCGGGCATCATCTCGGCCGTGCGGGTTAACAGCGGATGGGACAGTTTCGGGAAGGTCGTCGCCTTGCTGGGGCTATCGATCCCAGGCTTCTGGCTCGGGCTGGTCATGATCCTGACCTTCTCAGTGTGGCTCCACTGGCTGCCGACGAGCGGGCAGGGTAGTTGGCGGAACCTGATCATGCCGGCCGTGGCGTTGGGCTGGTACTTTGCCGCGTCGCTGCTGCGGTTGACCCGCTCCAGCATGCTCGAGGTGCTGCGCAGCGAATACGTCAAGCTCGCGCGTTTGAAGGGGCTGCCGGGCTACGTGGTGCTGGCTGTCCACGCCTTCAAAAACGCGCTGATCCCGGTGCTGACATTGGCCGGGGTCAATCTCGTCGTCATGATCAACGCGGCGGTGATCATCGAGGTGATCTTTGCCTGGCCCGGGATCGGCCGGCTGCTCTACGAGGGGATCTTCCAGCGCGATTTCCCGCTCGTGCAAGGGATTGTCATGGAGGCGGGGATCATGATCGTGGTGATCAATCTCGTCGTCGATATCCTCTACGCATACATCGATCCACGCATTCGCCTGACCAAGTAGGTACGCCATGATCTCCACCATCGAAGAGACACGTGTTCCTGCGATAGCAGCCGGTTCCCGGGAGTTCACGAGCGTCCCGGGACGCTGGACCGGGCTGGCGCGGCAATTACCCGCGCTGCCGCTCGCCATCTTGGTGCCGTTCGTCTTGATCGCGCTATTCGCCGATTGGATCGCCCCTTACGACCCGACCGAGCCGATCCCGGGGGCGAAGATCTTCGAGCCGCCTTTCTGGATGGAGGGGGGCAGCGTGCACGCGCTTCTCGGGACCGATTTTCAGAGCCGCGATCTGTTGAGCCGGCTGATTTTTGGCGCCCGGGTGTCGCTGATCGTCGGGGTGACGGGGACCCTCGTCGCCGGCAGCATCGGGACGGCCTTGGGCATACTCGCCGGCTATCTGGGCGGCTGGGTCGACCAGGTGATCATGCGGCTGACCGACGCCTGGATTGCATTGCCGGCCTTGGTCTTTGCGATCTTCCTGGCGACGATGTTGGGCCCCAGCATGTGGAACATCGTCATCATCCTCGGGGCGGTCTACTGGACTCGCTACGCCCGCGTCATCCGCGGCGAGGTGCTGAGTCTGCGCGAACGCGAGTTTGTCAAGCTCGCCGAGATCGCCGGCGGCTCGCGGACGCGGGTGATTTTCCGCCACATATTGCCCAATGTGCTGAACTCGACAATGGTGCTGGCTAGCCTGACGATCGGCGTGGTGATCATCGCCGAAGCCTCGCTGAGCTTTCTAGGGGTCGGCGTGCCGCCGCCCGAGCCGGCCTGGGGCTCGATGTTGGCTGATGGCCGGTCGATGTTGATGGTGGGCGATTGGTGGCTTACCATCTTCCCTGGCCTCGGCATTCTGCTCGTCGTGCTCGCGACGCAGCTGCTCGGTGACTGGCTCCGGGTTCGTCTCGACCCGCAGCTGCGCAACATGTAGGCCCCACGATGGCCCCTTTGTTACGGGTGTCCGACCTGCAGACGCAGTACTTTTCGTTTGGTGGGACCCGCGTGGTCAAAGCGGTCGACGGGGTCAGCTTTACGCTGGGCGAAGGCGAGACCATCGGCCTTGTCGGCGAGTCGGGATGCGGCAAGACTACGACCTGCCTGTCGGTCGTCGGTTTGCTTCCCCCTGCAGCGCGCATCGTCGGGGGCAGCATCGAATTCGCCGGGGAGGAGTTGACGACAAAACGGCCGCGCGAGATGCGCCGCATCCGTGGTCGACAGATCGCCATGATTCTGCAGGATCCGATGGCCTCGCTGAACCCGCTCTTCAGCATCTATTGGCAGGTCGCTGAACCGGCCTATCATCATCAAGGGTTGCGCGGTCGCTCGCTGCGGCAGCGGGTGCGGGACCTGTTGAGGGCGGTGCGCATTGCCTCGCCGGAGGTCCGGATGCGCGAGTACCCGCATCAGATGAGTGGCGGCATGCGCCAGCGGGTCGTCGGCGCGATCGCGATGGCAGGGGGTCCAAGGCTGATCATCGCCGATGAGCCGACGACCAACCTCGACGTCACCATTCAGGCACAGTACCTGGAGGTGTTAAAGGACATCCAGCAGGAGAGCGGCGTCGCGCTGATTTTCGTGACCCACAATCTCGGCATCGTTGCCAAGATGTGCGACAAGATGGCTGTGATGTATGCCGGGAAGATCGTCGAGCACGGCGCCGTGCGCGACCTGTTCCGCGATCCCAAGCATCCCTACACCCAGGCCCTGCTCGGCTCGATGCCCAAGCTTGGCAGCAAGGAGCCGCTTTTCGCGATCCCAGGCCAGCCCCCCAACCTCGCCCAGCTTCCCTCCGGCTGCGCGTTTCAGCCGCGCTGCGTCCATGCCATGCCCCGATGCGCCATGCAAGAGCCCGACGATAGCCGTATTGGGCCGAATTGGACGGCGAAATGCTGGCTCGTCGATGAGCAGTTAAAGGGACAGTATGTCAGCGCCACTGCTTGAGCTGGAAAATCTTCA
>DATMNH010000068.1:0-18568 GCA_035568975.1 Casimicrobiaceae bacterium | reverse complement strand
AAAGATCGAAGCTGCAAAGATCGAAGCTGCAAAGATCGAGGCCGCAAAGATCGAGGCCGCAAAGATCGAAGCCGCGAAGGTCGAGGCCCCACAGGTCGAGGCCCCACAGGTCGAGCCCGCAAAGATCGAAGCCGCAAAGGTCGAGGCTGCAAAGATCGAGGCTGCAAAGATCGAGGCCGCGAAGATCGAGGCCGCAAAGATCGAAGCCGTGAAGATCGAGGCCGAAAAGGTCGAGGCCGCACGGGTCGAGGCCGCACGGGTCGAGGCCGCAAAGATCGAAGCCGCACAGGTCGAGGCCGCGCGCCTGGAGGCCGCACGGCAGGCGGCAGACCTGCAAGAGGCGGGGCGACAGGTGGCGGCACGGCAGGAGGGCGCACGGGTCGAGGCCGCAAAGGTCGAGGCCGCAAAGGTCGAGGCCGCACGGGTCGAAGTTGCGCAAGAGGCGGCCGCTAGACGGGAAGAGAGGCTTCGGGCGATAGGACGACAGCTGGACGAGGAGGCCGCCCGGCGTGAAGCTGCAACGGCTCCAGCGCGACTGTTACCCTCGTCGAGCAGCGCACGTCGATACTGGCTCTTCGGTCGCACCGACCCTAACGCGGAACTCATCCTGTACGTTGAAGCCTGGAGCCGGAAGATCGAGCTGAACATGACGTTCGACACGGTCCGCGAAGCGGCGAAGCAGCCTCACACCGATCCCCTCGTGACGGTGGGCATTCGTAGCGACGGCTCGGTGGAGTCGGTGACCTTCGTTCAATCCAGCGGCGTGGCGGCCCTCGACGAAGCGATACGACGCGTCGTGGACAGCCAGAGGCCCTACCCGGTGTTCCCGCCGGGCCTGGCCCGCGAGTGGGACGTGATCATGATCCGCCGAACATGGCACTTCGACATGGCGATCCGGCTGTACTGATGGGACAGTGACAGACGTCAGGCGATTCGCGACGCGTTGGCCTGGGTATAGGGCCGCTCCGCGTCGATTTCCGCTCGTTGTCCGATGGTCGGTTCCCGGAATACGCCAGGCTGGGTCTCGAATATTCGACAGGAGTCCGAGGCGCGTGAAACAAACGAAACATAAATGGCCTACCAATGAAGTTCCCCTAATGCACCGGGCCACTAGACTCCACTGCAATCTCGGCTTCACGGAGATTCAAATGTCTCGACCTCACAACACTATGAGCAAGTCAAACAACCCAAGGAGACTGCAATGGGAGCATTCTTCTCGCTCGTGTACGGTCTAGTCGTCTACGCGCTCTTCCTGGCGACGTTTCTTTACGCGATCGCGTTCGCGGGCAATCTCTTCGTGCCGAAGTCTATCGACACGGGCGCGCCGGTATCCCTCGCGGAGGCGCTGATTGTCAATCTTCTCCTGCTCGGCCTCTTCGCCGCGCAGCACAGCGTCATGGCACGGCGCTCGTTCAAGCGCTGGTGGACGCGCATCGTGCCGCCAGCGGTGGAGCGGAGTACTTACGTGCTCGCCGCGACACTAGCGCTCGCGCTCCTCTTGTGGCAGTGGCGGCCGATCCCCGAGCCGGTCGTCTGGAGCGTCGAGAGCACTATCGGCGCGCATCTGCTCTGGGCCGTCTTCTGGCTCGGATGGGCGGTGCTGCTGGTCAGCACCTTCCTCATCAACCATTTCGAGCTCTTCGGTCTGCGCCAGGTGTACGCGCGTCTGGCCGGCCATGAGCTTCCAGAGCCGGAGTTCAGGACGCCGCTGCTCTATCGCTACGTGCGCCATCCCATCTATCTCGGCTTCCTGCTCGGTTTCTGGGCCGCACCAGTCATGACCGCCGGACATCTGCTGTTCTCGATCGGCGCCACGGGCTACATCCTCGTCGGCATTTGGTTCGAGGAGCGCGACCTGATCGCGCAGTTCGGCGAGCGGTACCACCGCTATCGCAGCCAAGTCGGCATGTTGCTGCCGGGTCGGAGGGCACCATGAGTGCCACGCTGGTAGCAAGCATGCGTCAGCCTGAGCCCTTCTTTCGCGAGGCCGGGGATCGACGCGTTCGTGGAATCCTGCGCGAAACGCGTCGCCGGTTAGCTTTGTCTAGGGCGCAGGATCGGGCTCGAGCGTAGGAAATTACATCCGCCGAACGGGGAGCAAGGAATGGACAAAGCGTTTGCGGAGCACTTTGCAGCAGATTGGATCGAATCTTGGAACGCCCACGATCTGGACAGAGTGCTGTCGCACTATGCGGACGACTTTGAGATGTCCTCGCCCATCATCATTCAGGTCACTGCCGAACCCTCTGGAAGCCTACGCGGAAAGGCGTCTGTCGGCGCGTATTGGAGCAAAGCCTTACAGCTCATTCCCGATCTGCACTTTCATTTGGTATCCGTTCTCGTAGGCGTCGCAAGCGTCACCATTTACTACAACGGGGCAGGTGGTCGCCTCGCGGCAGAGGTCTTCTTCTTCGATTCCAATCAAAAAGTCGCAAGAGCCGTCGCGCACTATGGCGTGTAGCCGTGCCCTAACCCTTCCGGCCGACCACCTACGGCGACTGCTGCGCAGCTAGGCTCGTGAGGACCGTCGCCGGACAAGGTTGGGAAACGAACCCGCAGCTGCGAAACTCCGCTTGAGAACTGATGCGGAACGCAGGGAACGTCACCGGCTCCGCAGCCCTCAGCGCGGAACGACCTTTGCTTCCGGGTACTTCTCTCGCAAATCGAGTCGCTCCTGCGGCAGGAACTGCTCGTTTCCATTGATATCATAGTGATGCACGACGGAAGTGCCGCCTGCCCTCGATGACCCGATCGACTGCCGTTTCTGGTTGTCCCTCGGAGCTACGAGGAACGTTCGCGTCGTCGCATCGAGGCTCGCGAAGGCACGGAATTGATCCTCCTCCGAAGAGGAGTGGTGAATGACGAGCGCTGTCGCGCCGGCATCGGTCGGAACGCGCGCCATGAGCGTGCGTCGCCGCTCGGGGTCGGCAAGCGCCGTCTTGAACGCCCGGACTTCATCGATAACCGCGGGCGGAAGCGCCGGCCAGTAAATGCCCTCCTGAACGACCCGTCCTTCGGCATTGAGGCGCGCCCAAGCAAACGAATCGGGCACGGGAACGCCTTCGACGTTGCGACTGACCACGGAGTAGTAACCCAGAATCCGCGGCCCGGCGGGGGACGTTTCGCCGGTTTGGCCGTCCGCCTGCAGCAGCGTCATCGCACGCACGTCGGCGACTTGACTCGCCGGGAGTCCGAGGGTGAGGAAATAACCTTTCACTTGAGCGTTGTGGTCGTCCGGCGACCCCGCGTACCTCGACGACGACGCATACTCGCTGCCGGCATTTGGAACCCCGAACGCGCTGCCGTTGCTCACCTTGATGGCGATCGTTCCCGAGTCGCCGCGCTGCTTGAGGTAGCCGTATTGGACGCTGCGGCGGGCAGCGTCGCCGACGACGAATCGAGATCCCTCGAAGCCGTGCTGATAACCGTCCGCGCCGCCGGCCGGCGCGGCGATCGTGCCCGGGCGGGGCGGCTGAGGCAGGTCGACGGTCGCGCAGCCACCGAGGAAGACCAGTACACCGAGAGCTAGGGCAGAAACCGGGATTCTCATGATCGGCTCCTCTCACGGAAGTTCGAAAAGCGATGCGTCGGTGATCGTCGTCGGCCAGTTGCAAAGCCAGCGAGCGGAGTAGAACCCGTTTCCCTGGGCATCGCGCGTGTCGTTGCGTAGGCCGATCCAATCCTCGTCGATGTGCCCTTGTGCGCCTTGCGGGGTGTTGTCGAAGGCGATCACGAAGTTGCAACCGCCACCGTTGATGCCGCTGCCGGGGATCGAGTTCATCGTCGTGAGCCATGCGATCGATACGGGGCCGCGCTCGTTCTGCGCCCAGCTCGCGCCGAACAGCCCGCCGCGATCGGAGACGTTGGCCGTGTCTCCGGTGACGGGCATGATCGTCGCCAGCATGTGAATGCCGGCCATCGCCTGCTGCGTCTGGCGCAGCCAGTACGTGGCCAGCACGCCAAAGCTCGCATCGAGCACGACCAGGTTCGTCCCCCCGTCCGTGCCGACGTTTCTCCACGCACCCGCATTGGAGCTCTCGCCCCAGGCCACGGTGCCGGCGCTGTAGTTCACCGCGTGGCCGAACTGATCGTTGTCGCCATCGACGGCGAGAATCCGGTCCGAATAGTAGACGCACCGTGAAACGTCGCCCGGCGCGCGACCGGGCAAGCCGGCCGCTTTGCACACGCCCGGCAATGACGCGCCCGGAGGCGGATTGGTACACTGGCGCGAGCTGCTGCAGAGATGCTCGGGCACTTCGTCATACGGCGTAATGAACCCATGCCCGGTGTAGTACGAGATAGCCGTGCCGGACTGGTCGAAGTTGCGGGCGTCCCATGTCGGGCCGTCGATGAAATCGGTGTCCCAGACCGTGCCGTCCGTGAAGCGATGGATCACGTGCCAGTCGCTCCCCTGCGGCGTCATCGCGCGGATGAAGCCGTCGCCGTTGGCGATTGAGTTGCTCAGGTTGCTGCCGCTGGGAAAGTCGTGATAGTTGTTCACGCTTTCGACGACGAGCCCGGTGCTTTGACAGCCTGCGATCGCAAGGGCCAGAGCCGCAAGCGCGACGCTACCGCATCGCAGAGGTTTGTTTCGCGGGGAGTTCGGCATATCGGTCTCCGTAGTCGAGGCGAATGCAGCCGCCGAATGCTGGTCGGATCGGCCGGCTCGCGCTACGAAAGGAATGCTATTACTTGCGATCGAGCGTCGCCTACGTAATATTCCTCAGGTTGCGTGCGCAGTAATCGCAGCCGGGACGAGCGACTGCACCGCTGGCATTTGGCGGGGTCAAAGATGAGGGAGGGGCTGTCAGATCGCCCATTGGAAACCGGGCGATCATTACTTGCTGCAGCTCATCCCTGCTGCCGCATCCTTGGCGGGCAAATTCAGTTCGAAGTCGAACGTAAACGCCGTCTTGTCGAGGTTGCCTGCGATCTTGCCCGATAGCGCGCCTCCGGGCTTCACTTCGCCGGTCATCTTCTCGACCTTGAAGTCCCTGGGCGCCTGGACCAGGCGCTGAATGCCCGCCATCGGCGACCTGGCATGGTTGGTGTTCAGGTCGATCGATTTGACGGCCGCCGCAGAGGCCGTCTCCCTGCCCCCGCCCGGGCAGAACATGATGATAGCCATCGTGCGCTGCCTGCCGCCCTTCGTGCCATCGGCGTGCGACGACGTCTGGAAGCTCTCCGCTTCCTGCGGCGTGATGGCATCTTCGTTGAACCAGATCGCCACGCTGTGATGATCGCCGTACAGCGACGCCACGCAATGGGTGGCCGTGAACCTCTCGCCACCCATCAATCCGGTCGCCGAACACCGCGTCTTCACCGGCGCAGTGGCGGCCGCTGCCGTTGCGCCCGACGCCGAACCCGACGTGACAGCACTCCCCGGCGTCGGCTGGCCGACCTTCCAGGCGCTGGCCAACGCGGTTGCTCTACGCCTTTGTTCGGGGGTGAGCGGTTTCGCGATTTCGTTCCGGTAGTCGATGTTCTCCTTGTCGCCGTTGCGCGCGGCGATCGTGGCGTTGGCGAGTGCGAAGACCTCATCCCGGGCCGCGCCCTGGCCGGTATGGTAGACGACGGCCAGCTTGAACTGCGCGTCGGCATTACCCTGGGTCGCGGACTGGCGCCACCAATCGAATGCCTGCGCGTAGTCCCTCGCTACACCCTGCCCCTTGGCGTACAACAATCCCAGGTTGTACTGCGCCGTCGCATCGCCTTGCTCGGCCGCTTTTCTGAACCACGCGACGGCTTGCACGTTGTCCTGCTTTACGCCGTCGCCGGTCGCGTAGATAACCCCCAGTTCCTGTTCCGCGTCGGCGTGCCCTTGCGCCGCCGCCTTGCGGATCCACGCGATGCCCTGCGCCTTGTCCTGCGGATACCCGTTGCCGAACTCGTACATCCGCCCGATCCGGTATTGGGCTTCGGGGTCGCCGCGTTCCGCCAGCGGGCGATATTCGTTGGCGGCGGTGACGTAGTCCTTCTTGCTCAGTGCCGCGTAGCCTTCCTTGAGGCCGGCGACGGCGGCGGTGGAGCACAACAGGACTGAGAGGGCGAGCAGGGCGCGCAGTCGCATCACTCCTCCTACATCGACGGGAAGCCGGACAGGCGTGCCGGATTGTCGTGAATGCAGTCTTACATAGGCGACGCAAAAGTTGAAGCGCGCTGCACGGTCGTCGGGTCAAGAACGGGCAACTCGGCGCGTTAGCAGCGTTTTTGGGCATACGCTGAACGAGCATTCTAACGATTGACGAAGTGTTCCGTAGAATACGTTGCTGCCGGATCGGCGGTTTCGTCAGAGGAGATGGTTCATGCCGACGCGTCAATCGATTGTTCGTTCCCTACGTTCAGCGCGCGCACAGCGGGGTAAGGCTTTGCGTCAACAGATACCCCGGTCTGCACATGCTAAGTGGAGGGTGCAGGCGAAGGGGCGCGATCCGGTCGCCATTCTTGGCGAAACCGATCGCGACCGTATATCGGCTTTGCTACCGATCCGCTACACACGCATGCTTCAATCGCCTTTCGCCTACCTGCGCGGATCGGCCTCCGTGATGGCGTTCGATCTCGCGCAAGGCCCGGCGACGGGTGTCCGGGTCCAAGCGTGTGGTGACTGCCATCTGCTGAACTTTGGTGCCTTCGCCACGCCGGAGCGACACGTCATTTTCGATATCAATGACTTCGATGAGACGCTGCCCGCGCCTTGGGAATGGGACATCAAGCGGCTGGCGGCAAGCATCATGGTGGCGGGGCGCTATCGCGGCTTCGCCGAGCGTCAATGCTCCGAGGCGGTGCTCATAGCCGTGCGCGCGTATCGCGAAAACCTGGCCGAGTACGCTACTTGGCCAGAGCTCCAAGTCTGGTATGCACGCATCGATGCGGAGCAGATGGTTGCGAAAGCGCCCAAGGCCAAAGCGTCGCGGCCAGGAGCTGACGGTGACGCGCGCGCAGCCGCCAACATGTCGGCGCGCTTACTGCCGAAGCTAACTGAGGTAATCGGCGGTAGGCGGCGCATTAAGGACGAGCCCCCACTCGTCTACCACCCTCGACGCGAGAGAGCGTTCTCTCGACAAGTTCGGGCGGCGATCCAGCAGTATCGGCGTAGTCTGCCAGCGGAGCGGCGAGCCTTAATCGACCACTATGAGATGATCGACGTCGCGATGAAAGTTGTCGGGGTGGGCAGCGTGGGCACCTTTTGTGCGGTGGCCTTGCTCCAGGCCGACGTGGACGATCCGCTCTTCCTGCAGCTCAAACAGGCGCGGTCGTCCGTCCTTGAGCCCTATGCCGGAAAGACTGTCTACCGCAATCAGGGCGAGCGCGTGGTCGTCGGGCAACGCTTGATGCAGTCCGCCAGCGACATGTTCCTGGGCTGGTCCCGGATCGGCAAACCACCGACTGACTTCTACTTTCGGCAACTACGTGACATGAAGGTCTCGGTGAATCTGGACACGCTGCCACTTGCCGGGTTCATTAACTATGCGCACTACTGCGGCTGGGCCGTGGCGCGAGCGCACGCCAAGGCTGGCGACGCGGCTGTGATCAGTGGCTACCTTGGTCGCAACGGTGCCTTCGATGACGCCCTAAGGCGCTTCGCGCGTGCTTATGCGGATCAGACCGAGCAAGACCACGCCGCCTTGGTCAAGGCGGTCAAGTCTGGGCGAATTCGCCTAGAGACGAAGGACGCGGCGTAACGCATGCGCGAGCTCGAGCGCGGCCGATCGCGAATGTCTCGGTGCGGCCCAGAAGCCGACCCAGCCAGATCCTATCGCCGACCTGTTTCACGCCCACGGTCTGACCGGCAACACGGTGCTGAGCATGATCTTGTGCAGGGCCATGCAGATGCACTGGGTGACAGTAATGTGCGGTCGTGGAAAGGGTAGCTGAGCTCACTCAGGCCATGGTACGGCCGCGGTGAAGGCCGGTAGAGCTCCGCGGGGTACTTGTCGGAGGCACGCGCGGTTCAACGCTTCTGGTACGGGTGGAAGATGTAGTCCTTGCTCTTCACCGCCACATGGCATACGTGCCCGCAGTCGGCTTTGGCCTCGTCGGGCGTAATCTTGCCGGTTGCATTGTCATGGTTGAAGACCGCGTATCCCCAGCCGCCGGTGTTTGGAAAGCGCTTGCTGTCCTTCTCCATGAGGAATGCCTGCGTGGGAGCGTCCGGCACATCGACGACGAAAGGGGCCTCCGTGCTCTTCTTGAAGCTCCACTGGAGCTTCGCGGACTTGGAGCCTTCCGGGAAAGGGTGGCCGTTGCCCGGAACGCCGGCCTTGTACGCCTTGATCATGATCGGATTGCCGACGATGACCTTGAGCTCCTTATCGGTCCGGGCGGAAGAGATCACCGACCAGTCCTCGTATCCCCTGAAGTCGGAGAACGCGATTCCGCCCGGCGATTTCAGCGAATACTTGTCCTGCGCGTAGGCGGCCGTGCCGCCCAGGCCGGCGAGCACTGCCGTGGCTATCGCGATCGTGAGCTTGCTTTTGCGCTTCATGGCTGATCCTTTCTTGAGTGTCGTGGAAGAGCTTTATTTGCCCGGCGATTCCAACAGTCTACTCTCGGCTAGGACACCTAATACGCGCTAACCGTACGGTCGCGCTGCGAGCACGTCGAACCCATATTGGAGAGCGACGGCGCCAAGCGCGCGGTCGACATCGCGCGCAAAGCTTCGCCCAACCATCAGCGTGAAAGTCGGTGTCTCGTCCCGCTTCTCGACCAGCACGTTGACATGACCGTATACGCTTTGCGCGCACGCTCCAACGGCAAACGCACGAGGATGAAAATCGAGTGGACAGCCCTTCGCCAGGACGGTTGCCGCACGCGGGCCGGCGATCGCCCATGCGATGCGGCTTGCGGAAACGTCGAAAAGCGCGCCCCCTTGTTGATTAAGCGCGTCACGCTTGGCGACAAAGTCATTCAGTGGTGATGCACCGCCGGCCGCGAGCAACCAGGACTTGGGTCCGAGCCACAGCGCCGTAAGCGCGTCACTCCGCGCCGTGGTGTTCGCCTTGGCGGGCAGCACGACGTCGAACAAGCGACGTACTCCCTCGACGAAATCGGGCCGCGTCGCATCGCCCTGTACGTTCCACGCGGTTGCGATCGTCACCGCGGTAACGGTAAGGCCGGTTGCCGGCACGCCGTAGTGGCCGACCTCTCGGCTCGTAGCGCGTCCGGCGTCGACGGGTCCGGTGTCAACCACGCAGTCGCTCGCCTTCCGGATCGATGAACGTCGCTGGGCCGATGCGTACGCGCGCTTTGGCACCGGCGAGGGGCGAGACTGCCCACAAGGTCTCGCCGTGACGCGCACGACCGTTCGCGACCAGTGCCAACGCAATCCACGAGTCCAGGTTCGGACTCCAGCACCACGACGTCACGTGCCCGAGCATCGGATTAGGCGATAGGTGATCCGGGTCGGCGACGATCTTCGCGCCGCGCGGCATGACTGCCCGATCGAGCGCGGTGAGGCCCACGAGCTGCCAGCGATCCGGCGCGACGAGCGCAGGGCGCGACAGCATCGGCTTGCCGACGCACCACTTGCCCGCGTTCACGATCTTGCCCATGCCGAGATCGTCCGCGGTCGTGCGCCCGTCGGCTTCAGCGCCGATCACGACGTGGCCTTTTTCGATGCGGAGCGTGCTCATGGCTTCCGTGCCGTAGTGCATGATCTGGTATGGTGCGCCGGCGGCCAGAACCGTTTCCCACATCGCTCGCCCGCGATCCGCCGGGACGTGGATCTCATAGGCGAGCTCGCCCGAGTAGCTCATCCGGAACAGCCGAGCCGGCATCGTTCCCACCGCGCTCTTCACATGGCATTCGCCCGCGGCGAGAAACGGAAACGCGTCGTTCGATACATCGATGTCCACTACCGCAGCGAGGACCTCGCGCGCCTTGGGACCGGACAACGCCGCCGCCGACCACTGCTCGGTGACCGAGGTGACGTACACCTCCAGGTCCGGCCAATCGATCTGGAGCAGCGCCTCGAGATGCTGCATCACGCGCACCGCGTTCACCGTGGTCGTTGTCATCAGGTAATGCGTGGGTGCGAGCCGCGATGTCGTGCCGTCATCGAGCACCATGCCGTCGTCGCGCAGCATGGCGCCGTAGCGGCAGCGGCCGACCGCCAGAGTGTCCCAGCGATTGATGTACACGCGATTCAAAAATTCGGCGACGTCGCGTCCCTGCAGCTCGATCTTGCCCAGCGTCGACACGTCGACCAGACCTACGTTCTTGCGTACGTTGCGTGCCTCGCGGTTCGCGGCGTCATCGGGCGTTTCTCCCATGCGCGGATAAGAGTGCGGACGCGTCCATAATCCCGCGTTGACGAAACGCGCGCCATGCTCGACGTGCCAGTCGTGCATCGCAGAGTAGCGTGTCGGCTCGACGTGGCGACCGGCTTCCTCGCCGGGAACAGCGCCGAGCGTTACCGGTGTATAAGGCGGGCGGAAGGTCGTGGTGCCGACCTGGGGGATCGGGCGATGCAGTTGCTCGGCGAGCAGTGCCAGCCCGACGATGTTGCTGCTCTTGCCCTGGTCGGTGCCCATCCCGAGAGTGGTGTAGCGCTTGAGATGCTCGACCGACTCGTAACCCTCGCGCACGGCGAGGGCGATGTCGCTCACGGTGACATCGTTCTGCAGATCGACGAAGCGCTTGGCGCTCTTGTTTCGCGCCGGGACGCTCCAGAGCGGGCGGAGGCGACCGGATGCAATGGGCTCGGCTCTTGGTACCGGACGCGCTCCGCCGTCGCGAAACCCGGCCTTTGCGGCGGCCTCGAGTCCCTTGGCATGACCGTCCGCGAGCGCGTCGGCCAGATCAAAACGTCCGTTCACGCCGCCGGCGGTCACGATCGATAAGGGCGATCGGTCGGGAACGAACGTGGCCAGCGATTCATCGTAGCGTAGGCTTCCTCGCGCCTGTGAAAACAGATGCACGGCAGGATTCCAGCCGCCCGATACGCCGACCAGATCGCATTCGATGCGCGTGCGCCGTCCGCCGGAGAGCGATTCGATGTCGACCCCCGCGACGCGCTTCCTGCCGTGGGCTGCGACCAGCACCGAGCCTGCCATAACGCGGATGCCGTGATCGCGTGCGCGAATCGCAAGTACGCCGCTGATTTGCTGCTCCTCGCGCGCATCGACGATCGCGCCGATCGCAACCCCCGAACGCGCAAGCGACAGTGCAGCCCCATAAGCGCTGTCGTTGTTGGTGAACACGACCGCACGGGTTCCGGGTTGCACGGCATGGCGGTCGATATAGCTTCGCGCCGCGCCGGCGAGCAAGGTGCCGGGCAGATCGTTGTTGGCGTAGGCGATGCCTCGCTCGTGCGCGCCGCTCGCGAGCACCACTGCGCCGGCACGAGCTTTCCAATTCCGTTGTCGTGGCGCATGCGCAACCGGCGCTCCGAGATGATCGCTGACCCGTTCATTCAGGCCGACCAGGTTGCCGTCGTAATAACCGAACGCGGTCGTGCGCGGGAGCAGCGTGACATCGCCGCTGCTTGACAGATCGCGTACGACGTCGTCGATCCACGTCGCGGACGGCTTGTCGTCGATCTTCGCGGCACCGTTACAGAGGCCACGCAGGCCACCACCGAAGGCCGGGTTTTCATCGCACACGATGACGCGTGCACCGGTATGTGCGGCTGCGTGGGATGCAGCGAGCCCTGCCGGTCCGCCGCCAATCACCAGCACGTCGCAGTGCGCGTATTGATGCTCATAGCGGTCGGGATCCGGTGCAGCGGACGAACGACCCATTCCCGCGGCGTACCGGATAAGGTGTTCGTAGCGTAACCACCAGCGCGGCGTCGGCGGCCACATGAACGTCTTGTAGTAGAAGCCCGCCGGCAAGAGACGCGACAAGGCATCGTTGATCGCCCCGACATCGAAGCCGAGCGACGGCCACCGATTCTGACTGAAGGCGACCAGACCCGCGAACAGCTCCTGCGTCGTAGCGCGAACATTGGGTTCGGTGCGCGCTCCGCGGCCAAGCTGTACCAAGGCATTGGGCTCGTCGGTGCTTGAGCAAAGGATGCCGCGCGGCCGGTGATACTTGAAGCTGCGGGCAATGAAATGCACGCCGTTGGCGAGGAGCGCTGAGGCAAGCGTGTCCCCACCGTAGCCCTCGTACGCGTTGCCGTCGAATTCGAATTTCAACGGCCGCGACCGGTCGATGATGCCGCCCGTCGGGAGGCGAAAGGATTGCGTCACGCGGTTGCCCCGGGTAGGGCTTCGTCCGCGCGCACGCTCGCGAGAATGTCATGCGTTCGCGTATCGCGCAGTACCTTGAACCATTGTCGGCAGCCGGCGTCGTGCAGCCACAGCTCCTGGTGCGGCCCGCGCGGATTGTCGCGGAGGTAGACGAACTCGAACCATGCTTCCACTGACGCGTCAGGCGACGGACGCTTGACCGTCGCGTCGCCGCCATAGGTGAATTCCACCTGGTTGCGAGGGCCGCACCAGGGGCAGGGGATCAACAGCATGTGTCCCTCATCCTAGTGCTCCCACGCGTACGGCCCCGCGCCTTTTTCGTCGATCATCCGGCCCTCGGCGAACCGCTCCAGCGTGAACGCGGCGTTGAGCGGGTGCGCTTCGTCGCGAGCGATCGTGTACGCGTGGAGCCAACCCGATGCCGGGGTGGCCTTGAAGCCGCCATAGCACCAGCCTCCACTCATATAGAGTCCCTTCACGGGCAACTTGGCGATGATGGGACTGCCATCCATGGTCATGTCCATGATGCCGCCCCAGGTGCGCATCAGCTTTAGGCGTCCGAAGCTCGGGAATAAGGCGAGGCACGCGGACACGACGCGCTCGACGGCCGGCAGGTTGCCGCGTTGCGCATACGAGTTGTAAAAGTCCAGGTCGCCGCCCATCACCAGCTCGCCTTTGTCGGACTGGCTGATGTAGAAATGCACCGCGCCCGACGCCACGACGGTATCGAGCACCGGCTTGACCGGCTCCGAAACCATCGCCTGCAGCACGTGCGATTCGATCGGCAGCCGCAACCCCGCCATGGCAGCGACGTGGCCCGAGTGTCCCGCGACCGCGATGCCGAGCTTGGTCGTAGCGATGAAGCCCAGCGTCGTCTCGACGCCCTGAATCGCGCCGCGGTCGACACGGATTCCGGTCACTTCGCATTGCTGGATGATGTCGACGCCGCGCGCGTCCGCCGCGCGCGCATAACCCCATGCCACTGCGTCATGCCGCACCGTTCCTCCGCGCCGCTGCAGCAGACCGCCGTGAATCGGAAACCGTGCCTCGGCCGAGCAGTCGAGATTGGGAATCCAGCGCGCGATCTCCTCGCGAGTAAGCAACTTCGCGTCGATACCGTTGAGCCGCATCGCATTGCCGCGGCGGATCGCCGAGTCCATGTCGGCGGGCGAATGGACCAGGATCAGCACGCCGCGCGCGCTGTACATCACATTGAAGTTGAGCTCCTGCGACAGCTCTTCCCACAGCTTGAGCGAGAACTCGTAGAAGTGCGCGTTGGGGTCGATGTGATAGTTCGAGCGAACGATCGTCGTGTTGCGGCCGGTGTTGCCACCGCCCAGCCAGCCTTTCTCGAGCACCGCGATGTTGCTTAAGGCGTGCTCCTTGGCGAGGTAGTAGGCCGTCGCAAGGCCATGCCCGCCGCCGCCGATGATGATCGCATCGTAGCGCGCCTTCGGCGTCGGGCTGCGCCAGGCGAGCGGCCAGTGCTCGTGCCAGGACAGCGCGTTGCGCGCGAGCGAAAAGATCGAGTATTTCAACGGGATCGTCGGGGCCTCGCGCTGTCGCTCGTGCGAGGAATCGCTTATTCTAGCGGCCTATCGAGCCGCGGGCCATTCCCGTCTCGGCCGTCCACCGGAGGAGAACCGAATGCACATCGGAACATGGACACGCTGCCTGGTTGCCATCGGGGCAATCGCGCTCGGCATTGGCGGCGCACAGGCGCAATCGTCGGACACCCTCGCGAGCGTCAAGCAGAAGGGCAAGCTCGTGGTCGGGGTCAAAGCCGACTACAAGCCCTTCGGATACACCGATCCCTCGGGCAAGATCGTCGGTCTGGAAGTCGATCTTGCGAACGACGTGGGCAAGCGACTCGCCGTGCCGGTCGAGCTGGTGCCCGTCATTGCGGCAAACCGGATGGAGTTCCTGAAGCAGGGGCGCATCGACCTGATGATCGCGACCATGGCGTACAAACCCGATCGCGCGGAAGTGATCGGTATTCCCGAGCCCTTCTATTACGCCGGGGCGGCCAATGTCTTCGCGAAAAAGAGCTCGGGGCTGAAGAACTGGAGCGACCTCAAGGGCAAACCGATATGCGCGATCCAGGGGGCGTATTACAACCGCCGCACGGGAGAGGAGTTCGGCGCGCAGCTGGTCGTCTTCAAGGGGGTCACCGAGGCGATGGCGGCGCTCGAGGGCGGCAACTGCGTCGGCACGGTATTCGACACGACGTTCTTTGCCGGCATCATGAGCGACCCGAAGTGGGCCGATTATGCGATGGTGCTTCCGTCGATCGACCCGGAGCCTTGGGGCGTGGGGGTGCGCAAGGACGATCCCAAGTTCGCCGCGTACATGAGCGACGTCATCAAGGACTGGCACAAGACGGGATTTATCCTGACGCTCGAGAAGAAATGGGGCATCCCGCAATCGCCGTTCTTAGTCGAGCAGCAAGCGAAGCTGAAGTAGGCGTGCCGCGCCGCCGGACAGGCGCGACGCGGCAACCGGGGTCGCGGCGTGGATGACGTCGCGGCCTGGTTTCTCGCGCTCTACAAGTCGACCGGCATCAAGCTGACGATCTTCTACGACAGCTACGACCGCGCTCGATTCCTGCAAGGCTTCGCCAACACGCTCAAGCTCTCGGCGTACTGCCTCGCGCTGAGCGTGACGCTCGGCGCAGTCGCCGCCGGCTTGCAGGGATCGCGTCATACGGTGGTACGACGCGCCGTCAACGGTTTCGTCCAGCTGTTCCGCAACACGCCGCCGCTGGTGCAGCTCTATTTCTTCTATTTCGCGCTGGGACCTTTGCTGCCGAGGGCCGCTGGGATGCCGCTGCTGGGCTCGTTCGGGTGGGCCGTGGTGTCGCTTACACTCCTCGAGACCGCCTTCGCGGCGGAAATCTTTCGCGCCGGCATCGAAGCGGTGCCCAAGGCTATGGTGGAAGCCGCCGCTTCGCTCGGCTTTTCGCGCGGGCAAGTCTACCGGCAGGTCGTGCTGCCGCTCGCGTTACGGGTGACGCTGCCGGCGATGACCAACAACCTCGTCAATCTGGTGAAAACGACGACGCTCGCCTACGCGATCGCAGTTCCCGAGCTCGTCTATATGTCGGCACAGATCTGGTCGGAACAGGTCAACGTTCCCGAAATGATGATCGTGCTGCTCGTCTCCTACATCGCGATGGTCGGCGTGATCAACCAGCTCATGCAGTGGCTGGAGAAGCGCCTTCGCGTGCCGGGTTTCGGGCAATGAGTGCGCGCGCTCCCGGCAATCTCGCCGTTATGCTGCCGGTCCGGCTCTCTTCGGTATCGCCGTCTCTCGACCGCTCCGGTGGAGGAGTGGTGGTCAACGCGCGCTTCGGCGTGGTGTTGCTCGCGGTATTCGTCGCCTCGGTTGCGATCGCCCAGGTGGAGCAGGCGCCCGCGCACGCCAGCATCCCGGAGCTCCTGGTGAAATGGACGCCGCTGCTGCTCAAGGGTTTTCTGTTCAACTTGCTGATCAGTTTTTTTGCGATGCTCTTCGGAACGGTGGCGGGAGTCGTGCTCGGCTTTGCGCGCATCTCGCTCCACTTGCCGGTGCGCGGGACCTCATGGATGGTCGTGCAGTTCTTTCGTAATGCGCCGTGGCTGGTGCTGCTGTTTTTCGTGATGTTCCTGCTGCCGTTCGAAATTCATGTCGGAGGAAAAACGGTGCCGTTGCCGGACTGGATCAAGGCCACATTCGGGCTGGCGCTGCCGATCATGGCCAACGTTGCCGAAATCGTGCGCGGCGCGGTGCAGTCGATACCGACGGCGCAGTGGGAAGCTGCCCGCTCGCTGGCCTTCTCGCGGCGACAGACGTTGTGGAAGATCATCCTGCCGCAATGCGTCAAGCGGATGCTTCCACCGTGGATGAACTGGTACGCGATCCTGACCATGGCGACCACGCTGGCGTCGATCGTCGGCGTGAGCGAGGTGATGGCGATCACCGGTCGCATCACCAACGCCGAGGGACGCACGGATCTGCTGATCCCCATCTATTCGTACGTGCTGCTGTTCTTCTTCGCGTATTGTTACCCGATCTCGGCCTGGACCCGGCGCCTCGAAGCACGCTACGCGGAACGCTGATGGACATCTTTGAATTTCTGGAGACGCAAGGCATTGCGTTCGAGCGTCACTGCCATCCGCCGGTGATGACCGTGGAGGAGTCGTTGCGGCTGGTGCCCAAGCTCCCCGGTCTGAAGACCAAGAACCTGTTCCTGAGAGACAAGAAAGGACACCGGCATTGGCTGGTCACGGTCCCTCATGATTTGTCCGTCGATCTGGACGCGCTCGGGGTTTCCCTGAACGCGCACCGGCTCGGCTTCGCGTCCGCCGAGCGCCTGTTGAAGCATCTCGGGATCAGGCCCGGATCGGTGAGCTTGCTGGCGCTGTTCAACGACAAGGCGCGCGCGGTCGAGTTCGTGATCGATCGCCGACTCTGGAGCGCGGATGCCGTGCAGGCGCACCCGCTGGTCAATTCCCAGACGCTCGTTGTCAGGCATGCCGACCTCGAGCGGTTTCTTGCCGCTACCGGTCACCAGGCGCGGGTGATCGACGTTCCCGCCGCGACGATGCCGGCGAGCGACTCCGCATGATGCAAGCGCTCGCGCAGGAATCCGCCGCCATGCCGCTCGTTCGCCTGGTCGACGTGCACAAGTCCTTCGGCGCTGTGGAGGTGCTGCGCGGCATCTCGATGGACGTGAGGCAGGGCGACGCCGTGTGCATCATCGGCCCTTCCGGATCGGGCAAGTCGACGCTGCTGCGCTGCATCAACGGCCTGATACCGGTGAACAGCGGTGAGATCTTCGTCGGCGCGCATGCGGTGCATCGACTCGCGACGGACGCGCAGATGATCGCGCTGCGCAAGGACGTGTCGATCGTATTCCAGCAATACAACCTGTTTCCGCACAAGACGGCGCTGCAGAACATCATGATGGCGCCGGTGCAGGTGCTGAAGCAGCCCGCGGCGGAAGTCGAGGAGCGTGCGCACGCGCTCTTGAAGAAGGTGCGGCTGTCGGGCAAGGAAGGGAGCTACCCCGGCGAGCTTTCCGGCGGCCAGCAACAGCGTGTCGCGATCGCGCGCGCGCTCGCGATGCGGCCTTCGGTCATGTTGTTCGACGAGGTGACGGCCGCGCTCGATCCCGAGACGCGCAAAGAGGTGCTGATCACCATCCGCCAGCTGGTCGAGGAGGGCATGACCTCGATCCTGGTGACGCACGAGATGGCCTTCGCGCGCGAAATCGCGAACCACGTGTACTTCACCGATCAGGGATTGATCGTCGAGGACGGTCCGCCGGCGGAGCTGCTCGGTGCCCCGCGGAAGCAGCGCACGAGAGCATTTCTCGAGCAGGTCCTGTGATGAAGACGCACGCGCGGGTGGCGGTCATCGGCGGCGGGGTCGTGGGTGCGAGCGTGCTCTATCACCTCGCCAAGGCGGGGTGGACCGACGCCGTGCTGTTCGAGCGCGACGAGCTGACCTCGGGATCGACCTGGCACGCCGCGGGCGGCATGCATACGCTCAACGGCGATCCCAACGTCGCCAAGCTGCAGGAATACACCATCAAGCTCTATCGCGAAATCGAGGAAGTCTCGGGACAGTCGTGCAGCATACACATCACCGGCGGCGTCGATCTTGCCGGAACGCCGGAGCGGATGGACTTCCTGACGGTCGCCTGTGGCCGAGCCCGCTATCTGGGCCTCGACATGGAGATCATTTCGGTCGACGAAGCGGCGCGGCTGTTCCCGCTGATGGACAAGCGGCATTTTGTCGGCGCGCTGTACAACCCGCTCGAGGGTCATGTCGATCCGGCCGGCGTCACGCAGGCGTACGCGAAGGCGGCGCGAAACCTTGGCGCGGAGATCTATCGTTTCACCCGCGTCACCGCGCTTTCCCAACATGCGGACAGCTCGTGGGACGTTCGTACCGACAAGGGCGACCTGCATGCCGAGCACGTCGTAAACGCGGCCGGGCTATGGGCGCGCGAGGTCGGTCGCTTCGTGGGCCTCGAGCTGCCGGTGCTGGCGATGGAGCATCAATATCTGGTTACCGGCGAGATGCCGGAAGTCACCGACTCGGCGACGGAGATGCTGCACGCCATCGACTTCGAGGGCGAGATCTACATGCGCCAGGAAGGCCGCGGCATGCTGATCGGAACCTACGAGAAGGCCGGTGTGCCGTGGTCGGAGCGCGAGACGCCGTGGGACTTCACGCACGAGTTGCTCTCGCCGGATCTCGATCGCATCGCAGGAAGCCTGGAAGTCGGGTTCCGTCACTTCCCTGCGCTCGAGCGCGCGGGCATCAAGCGCATCGTCAACGGACCTTTCACGTTCGCTCCCGATGGCAATCCCCTGATCGGCCCGATC
>DATMNH010000067.1:0-16463 GCA_035568975.1 Casimicrobiaceae bacterium | reverse complement strand
ACGCCCGGCGTGCTGATCGAGGTGATCGCCACGTCGATGCCGGCGTCATCCATGTAAGAGAGGGCGGACTCCTTCGACCAAGGCGCGGGCGTGATGCCGCCGACCGGGTTGTGCGCATCGTTCATCGCGCGCCAGAAGATGTCGGGAAGGATGTGGTGGTGAACGTCGATGGTGAAGGACATGGTGTTATTCCGGGACCGATATCACTTCCCAGGAAGGCGCAACACGGTGACCGTGGTATTGCCGCCGCCAATTTCGGGAGCGACCAAGTTGTATACGCCCACTATCCCGGAGACGATCGCCACGTTCTGCCGACCGCGGGCGCTGTAGGTGACGACGCCGCCACCGGCCGGACCACCCAGGGCGTGCCGCAGCAGCACCTTGCCGGACCGGGCATCCAACGCCAGCAGGTCGCCGGTTATTTCACCGGTGAATATCAGATCGCCCGCGGTCGTCGTGACGCCCGCAATCATCGGTTTGGCCGCGTCGTAGCGCCATTTCTCCTGACCTGTGGAAGCATCGAAGGCAGTGAGTCGTCCCCGGGCGGCTGACCACGGATCGAACTTCGTTTGGCCGCCGAAGTAAAAGCCGCGGGTGTGCTCCTTCTGCGGATCCGGTGCCGTCGCATCCTTGCTGAACTCCGCGCACCAGTCGGTTGCAGGGACGATCAGCATGTTCTGCTTGGCGTAGTATGCGGAGCCGTTCCACTCCTCCCCACCGAGAGTTCCCGGGCAAACGCGCACCGGGGTCCGACTGATGGGCGCTTCGACGTTCAGCCGGTTGGTGAACGGAACGCTGTAGATGATGTCCTTCGAATCGCGGTCCAAGAGCCGCAGCAATCCGTCCTTGCCGGTGCTGGCGATCACATTGCGTGGCGACCCATTGATCGTCGTCTTGAACAGCGGCGCCACGTGCGAGACATCGTAGTCATGCACGTCGTGGGGTACGAATTGGCGGTACCAAGCGAGATGACCCGTCGCCGCATCCAAGGCAATCAGCGAATTCGTGTAGAGATTGTCGCCGGGGCGATCGTCATCGTACAGATCGGGCGCCGCGTTGCCGCCGGGCACGTAGAGCAGATTCTTTTTCTCATCGAAGGACATCGGAGTCCAGAGATTGCCGCCGCCGTGTTTGCGTGCGGCGGGATCCGGCCCCCACGTGTCAGCGCCCGGCTCGCCATCCTCGGGCACGATGTTGAAACGCCACACTTGCCCGCCGTCGCTGATTCGAAACGCTCCCACCCAACCGCGCGCGGCCGTCTCAGCTCCTGCCGGCCCGATGTAGATCAGGTCGCCATGAACCAGGGGCGGCATGCTGATGAAATAACCTTCCTTCGGATCGGCGATCTGCTTCGCCCAAAGCTGGTGCCCGTCCTTGGCGTCGAGCGCCAGCAAAAAGCCATCGTTGGTACCGCGAATGACTTTTCCGTCCGCCAGCGCCGCGCCGCGGTGCGTGTTCAGCGGTTCGTGCTCGCGTGGCGTCCACGTGCTCGACCAGATCACGTGGCAATCAGCACCATCGATGGCAACGGTGTAGTGAGCAGTCGTCAGGTACATCCTGCCTGCCGACACGATGGGCGCCGTTTGCGATGGCTCTTTGTCGGGGAATGAGTACGCGCAAGCCTTGACGAGCTGCGCTACATTTTCCGTCGTGATCTGCTTCAAAGGCGAGTGGCGGGTTCCCGCGACGTCGTGATCAACATACACCCAGTCGCCGCCGCTGGAGTCGCCGGCAACGCCTTTGGGAGACGCAAGCACGTGCGATGCGCCAAAGACGAAGACAGGCGCGACAAGGATTGCGATGAGCGCCCTGCTCAGAATGCGATTTCGCCATTCAGCACCGGCAACGTATCGATATTCTTTGACGCCGTTCACTTTGGTTACCCCCTTCTCGAGTACAGGCCGATGTAAGCACGCAGCGCGACCTGCGTTGACCCATTTTGCGGGCGCGCATCAAATGCTAGTCGCCCCTCGAAGCACGTGCTTGCGCTCTCCTGACGCGAGTTGTGCGAATGATGCGTGGGCTAGGAATCGCCGACCGGCGTGGGGAGGGAGCTCATCCTGTTTCTGATGTTTGACGCGGTCTCGAAAGGGCCATGCCGATCGCCCTTCCGTTGAAGATCAAGGCGCCGACTAGCGAGGCCGCTCCGGCAGCCAGGGCACCGTAGGCGGTCACGCCCACCGCGCAGATCAGCACGACCGCCACAGCGCCGGATCCGACAGCGACGCCGATCCGCCGTGCATCCCACTCCACCACCATGTGCCTCACCGCGGGACGACCGACGCCATTTGCCCATTGCACACCCAGCAAAAGCGCATACACCGCCAACTGCGCATCGTAAGGTTTTCCGTAGAGCGCCAGGGTTGCCGGCGCCAAGACCAAGAGCGGCACGACGAACGCTGAGCTGTAGACCAATGCCGCAGCGAGCTGCCTGAGCAGAAAGCGCGGCGATGCCTGGATCGGCTGCGTCGCCTTCAAGGTTTCGCGGCCGCCGGTCAGGTTCAATGCCGGCAGAAACATGTCGACGATCAGTGCCGTGCGCGCGGCCACGGCGTATTGCGCCATCTGTATCGGCGGCGCCCAGACGGCCAGGACGCACAGGGGTCCCCACAGCAGCAACCCACGCGCAAGGCCGATCAATTCCCGCGAGTCCACCCCCTGCAGTGCTGCACGGCAAATCGGCAGCGAGTACCCCTCGCCTCGCGTGACCGGAAAGGTCCGCCAGGCGAGCGCCGTGGCGACTCCCACAGAAACGAGACTCCCGAGCAGGAACGCCCAGGAGTAAAGCGCGAGCGATGCGTCGGACGGTGCGAGCACCACGGCAAGAAGGATGGAGAGGTTCACGGCATAGGCGGCCACGACGATGCCAAGCGTCCGATTGGCCGCGCGCAGCGCCTCGCCCAACAAGCTGGTCAGGCTGACGCAGGGGACCGCGAGCACGAAGGGCAGATAGGTCTGCAATATGGTTTGCAGCTGGGGAGCTTGGATGTCCAGGTCGGCCATCACAACCAAGAGAACTGCACTCAGGAGGCTGGACCGCAGCAGCATCCGCCGCGCGATCTGCATCAATAGCACGCCATTGGGAATGCCGGTGGTCGTGGCGCGCCGCCCGATGATGTGCTGCGCCAGGTAAATCTCGTACTTGCCCCGTAACAGCGTGCTCAAGCCCAAGGCAATCACGAACCCGCGAAAGTAGACCCCCGCCTCCTCCGGTGTCAGAGCACGTACCACCGCCCATGTCGCCAGGATCTGGAGTGCCGCGCCGAGAAGACGTAGCAACAGCTCTCCGATCCACGAATGCGCAGCGTTAGTGGAGTACTCGCCCCCGGCCGCTGCCGTCTCCGCCATGCCAGTTCCCTCTTGCCCCGCTAAACATTACACCCACGCGAGCCTATTTCGAAGTCTTTGCCACCGCGGTGTTCTCCCGCAGACCGCCACCCAGGGCCTTATATAGCGTCACGAGATTTTGCAGGCGCAACAGCCGCACGGTTTGCAACTGCTGCTGGGCGGAATAGAGCGAGACCTGCGCAACCAGCGCGCTCAGGTAGCTGTCAACCCCGCCCCGATAGCGCATGTCGGCCAGCCGATAGGCTGCGGCCGAGGCCGTCACGAGAGCTTGCTGAGCCGCGAGCTGCTCATCGAGCGTGCCGCGGGCGACCAGCGCATCGGCGACCTCACGGAAAGCGGTCTGAATCGCCTTCTCGTACTGCGCGACCGCCGTATCGCGAGCGAGCTTGGTCGCCTGGAGGTTGGCGACGTTGGCACCACCCGCGAAGATCGGGACACTGATCTGCGGGGAGAAGGACCAGGCGCGCGAACCGCCCTTGAACAAGCCTGACAGCTGCGTGCTTTCGGTGCCGAAATTGCCGGTGAGCGAGATGGCGGGCAGGAACGCCGCACGCGCCGCGCCGATCTCTGCGTTGGCGGCCATGAGCTGATGCTCGGCGGCGAGCACATCGGGCCGGCGCACCAGCACGTCTGAGGGAATGCCTTCCTCGAGTTCGGCGACCATGTTGCCGCGGTCGAGGCCGCCGGAAAAATCGATATCGTCCGGAATCGGCGCGCCAAGCAACAGCTGCAGCGCATCGCGGTCCTGAGCTACCTGCCGGTTGTACTGAGCGAGATTGGCGCGTGCCGTGTCGACCGTGGTCTCGGCCTGGCGCAGCGCGAGTTCGGTGGTCGTGCCGCCGCTGAACTGCTTCTGCGTCAGTGCATAGGAGTCTTCCTGGCTCTTCAACGTATCGCGGGTGATGTCGAGCAGGGTCTGATCAGTGCGCACCGTGAGATAGGCGGTGGCGATTTCCGCCACCAGCGTGAGCTGCACACTGCGCCTCGTTTCGCCTGAGCTGAAGTACTGCTGCAGGGCTGCATGGCTTAAGCTACGGATGCGGCCGAAAAAGTCCAGCTCGTAACTCGTGAAGCCGACACCGACGTCATAGGTGTGCGTGGTAATCCCGTTGGGGGGCAGAGAGCCGGCTGCGCCTGCCGCGCCGCCGGGAAATTCAGCCGCCAGCACACCGGGGGGAATGTGCTGCACCTGCTCGACTGCGCTCGCGTCGATGGTTGGAAACAGCTCGGCGCGCTGGATGCGGTATTGCGCCTGAGCGCTTTGCACATTCAGAGCCGCGATGCGCAGGTCGCGATTGTTGGTCAGTGCGAGCGCGATCAGCTGCTGCAGCTGCGGATCGGGAAAGAACTCGCGCCAGCCGATGTCGGCGGCGATGGTGTCACCCGCCGGGCCGCCTTGGATCGCCGGCACCGGCGCGGGCGGGCGATGATAGTGGGGTTCCAAGGTGCACGCGCCGAGGAGCGTGGCGACCGCGGCAGCGGCAGCGAGAAAGCAGGTGCTTCTGCAAGGCATCCTCAACTCCCCGAAGCCGGCCGCGGGGACTGCGGTGGCAAGGACGACTGTGGTGGCAAGGACGACGGTGTTGGCAGCGAGGGCTCCTCGTGCTTTTGGCGATCGCCGAACAGCGAGCGGACGCTCACGAAGAACACCGGTACCAAGAACACCGCGAGCACCGTGGCCGTCACCATGCCGCCGATTACGCCGGTACCGATGGCGATGCGCCCGCCGGCGCCCGCCCCGGTGGCGATCGCCAGCGGCAGCACACCCAAGATGAAGGCCATCGAAGTCATGAGGATCGGACGCAGGCGCTGGCGGGCCGCCGCGACCGTCGCCTCGATCAGATGCATGCCGCGCTTATGGTTTTCCAGCGCGAACTCCACGATCAGGATGGCGTTCTTGGCCGACAGTCCCACAGTCGTGAGCAGGCCCACCTGAAAGAAGACGTCGTTAGCGAGTCCGCGCCACAGCGTGGCCGTGATGGTACCGATGATGCCGAGCGGCACCACCAGCATCACCGAGAAAGGGATCGACCAGCTTTCGTACAGTGCCGCGAGGCACAGAAACACGATCGTGAGCGAGATGGCGTACAGCGCCGGCGCCTGCGAGCCCGAGCGGACTTCCTCGTAAGAGAGGCCGGTCCACTCGTAGCTCACGCCCTTGGGGAGCTTCGTCACCGCCGCCTCCATCGCGGCGAGCGCATCCCCGGTGCTCCTGCCGGGTGCCGGGGCGCCGAGGAACTCCAGCGCGGGTATGCCGTTATAGCGCTCCAACTTGGGCGAGCCGGAGATCCAGTGCGCGGAGGCGAAGGCCGAGAAGGGCACCATTTGACCCGCGGCGTTGCGCACGTACCAGAGGCCCAAGTCCTGCGGCAGCATGCGCGAGTCGGCATCGCCTTGCAGGAACACCCGCTTGACGCGGTTGCGGTCGACGAACTGGTTGACGAACGCCGAGCCCCAACCGGCGCCCAGGGCATCGTTGATGTTGCCGATCGCAACGCCGAGCGCGCTCGCCTTTTCCCAGTCGATGTCGAGTTTGTACTGCGGCTCATCATCGAGGCCGTTCGGCCGTATCTGGCCGATCGCGGGGTCCTTGCTCGCCAATCCCATCAGCTGACCGCGCGCCTGCATCAACGCCGCATGGCCGACGTTACCGCGGTCCTCCAGCTCGAAGTCGAATCCCGTGGCGTTGCCGAGCTCGAGCGCGGCCGGCGGCGCGAACGCCACCACGAATGCTCCCCGGATCTGGTGGAAGCGCTGATTCGCGCGCCCCGCCAAGGCAAACACAGAGTTCTTGGTCCCCTTGCGCTCCGACCAATCCTTCAGGCGGACGAAAACGAGGCCGGCATTCTGCCCGTGGCCGCCGAAGCTAAAGCCGTTGACGGTGAACACGCCGCTCACGAGATCTTTCTCATCCTTGAGAAAGTAGTCGCGCGCCTCATCGAGGGCACGCTGTGTGAGTTCACTCGCTGCGCCCGGCGGCGCCACCACCTGAACGAACAAAATGCCCTGATCCTCATCCGGCAGGAAGGATTTCGGCACGCGCACGAACAACAGTCCCATCGCCACGACAATGACCCCATACACCAACAGGTAGCGCAGCGTGCGCCCCGTGACATGACTGACCCCGCGCTCATAGCCGCGATTCATCCGGTTGAAGCCGCGATTGAACCATCCGAAAAAGCCTCGCTCGCGCTCGTGAGCCTCCCCGACCTTCCGCTTGAGGAGGGTCGCGCACAGGGAAGGGGTGAAGATCAGCGCCACCAGCACCGACAGGGCCATGGCCGAGACGATGGTGATGGAGAACTGACGGTAGATGACACCCGTCGAGCCGCCGAAGAAGGCCATGGGCAGAAACACCGCCGATAACACCAGGGCGATGCCGACCAGGGCGCCCGTGATCTCGGTCATCGAGCGTCGCGTCGCATCTTTCGGTGAAAGTTTCTCCTCCTCCATCACGCGCTCGACGTTCTCCACGACGACGATCGCATCGTCCACCAAGAGGCCGATGGCGAGCACCATGCCGAACATGGTCAAGGTGTTGATCGAGAATCCCGCGGCGGCGAGTATGCCGAAGGTGCCCAAGAGCACCACGGGGACGGCGATGGTGGGAATCAGCGTGGCCCGGAAGTTCTGCAGGAACAGGTACATCACCAGAAACACCAGCACAATCGCCTCGAACAGCGTCTTCACCACCTCGTCGATGGAGACGCGCACGAAGGGCGTGGTGTCATAGGGATAAATGAGCTTGAGGCCGTTCGGGAAGAACGGCGCCAGCCTGTCCATAGTGGCGTGCACCGCTTTGGCGGTATCCAAAGCGTTCGCGCCGGGGGCGAGCTTCACTGCCAGGCCCGCCGCCGGCTTGCCGTTGTACTCGGTGTGGACCGAGTAGTTCTCGGCGCCGAGGCCGATGCGCGCGACATCCCGGAGCCGCACTTGCGAGCCGTCGGTGTTCACCTTGAGCAGCACGCGCCCGAACGCCTCCGCGCTGGTGAGGCGCTCTGGGCCGATGATGGTGGCGTGCAGGCGCTGCCCCTTCACGGAGGGCAGGCCGCCCAGCTCGCCGGAAGGAACCTGCAGGTTCTGCACCTGCAGCGCGTTATTCACGTCCGTCGGTGTCAGGCCAAAGTTATTGAGCTTCACCGGATCGAGCCAGATGCGCATCGCATACTGGGTGCCGAACAGCTGAAAGTCACCGACCCCGGGCGTGCGGCTGATCGGATCCTGTACATAAGAGGCGATGTAGTCGCTTACGTCCTCGCTGCCCATTGAACCATCGCTTGAGTAGAAGCCGACCACGAGCAGGAAATTGCGGGTGGCCTTGGCGACGCGCAGCCCCTGCTGCTGCACTTCGACCGGCAGCAGCGGGGTGGCAAGCTGCAGCTTGTTCTGCACTTGCACCTGGGCGATGTCGGGATTGGTGCCCTGCTCGAAGTAGAGCGTGATGGTCACACTGCCGTCGGCATCGCTTTCGGAACCGAAATAGAGCAAGTGATCGATGCCGCTCAATTGCTGCTCGATAACCTGTGTGACCGCGCTTTGCACGGTGTCCGCCGAGGCGCCGGGATACGTCACCTGAATGGAGATGGCAGGCGGGGCGATGCTCGGATACTGCGCAATGGGCAGCGTCGTGACAGCGAGTGCGCCCATCAGCATGATCACGATGGCGATTACCCAGGCAAAAACCGGCCGGTCGATGAAGAAGTTGACCATGGCCGGCGCCTACTGTGCGGCGTCCTGAGCGGTCGCGGTTCGCGGCTGCGTCGTCGGCCGGTACTCCTCGGGCACAACCGGGGCGCCCGGCTTCGCCAATTGAATCCCCTCGACGATGATGCGGTCCCCGGGTTTGAGCCCCGAAGTCACCAACCATTGATCGCCGATAGCGCGATCGGTCTCGAGGGTCCGCAGCTCGACGGTATTGTTAGGACCCACCACGAGCGCATTCGGCTGACCCTTCTGATCGTGGCTGATGCCCTGCTGCGGTGCCAGCACGGCATTCTGACGCACGCCTTCTTGGATTGCTTCGCGCACGAACATACCCGGCAGGAGTAGACGCTCGGGATTGGGCATCAGCGCACGCAGTGTCACCGAGCCCGTGCCCTCGTCCACCGTCACTTCGGAAAACTCCAATGTGCCGGGGTGGGCGTAGTCACTGCCATCTTCCAGCCGTATTTTAACCTGGGTCTTTCCCGCCTCGTTTTGCTGCAGCAGTCCCGCGGCGGCCTCCCTTTTCAAGCGCAGCAGGGTCGTGATCGGTTGGGTCACGTCCACGTACGCCGGGTCGAGCTGTTGAACGGTGGCGATCGCGTCGGCTTGATTGGCGGTGACCAGCGCCCCCTCCGTGATCAACGATCGGCCGATGCGGCCCGTGATCGGAGATAGCACTCTGGTGTAGATCAGATTGATGCGTGCCGTTTGCACCGCCGCCTGCGCTTGGAGGTGAGAAGCCACGGCATTGTCGTAATCCTGCTTGCTGACTGCATTCGCTTCCGCCAGTGGTTTGTAGCGTTCCCAGAGTGCCCGCGCGGAAGCGTCCGCCGCGACGGCGCTGTCGTAACTGGCCTGATAGGGCGCCGGGTCGATCTGATAAAGCTGCTGCCCTGCCTTGACGTCGCTTCCCTCGACGAACAGCCGCTTCAGAATGATGCCGTTGACCTGCGGTCGCACGTCGGCGTAACGATAGCCCGCCACGCGTCCAGGAAGCTCAGTGGTAATCGGCACTGCCTGAGCTTGCACAGTGACGACCGAGACTTTCGGCGGTGGTGGGGCCGGCGGCGGGGCCTTATGCTCACAGCCCGTCAGCAGCACCACGCCTAAGACGGCGAGGCGCGCGACCCCCGCGCCGAGGCGAGCGCCTATCACAGAAAGCACGACATGGAAGCCATCAATTCAGCTACTTCTGTTGGTTCGCGTAGGCGCTTCTGTGGTGTGTCAGTCAGAATCTTCTTCCAGAAATATGCCCTGTAATATCGATCCGGGAGCCTGCTCGGGTGTCGGAAAGTTCTGACAACAGGGGCCTGCCACGTTAGTCGCTCCCGAGGGCTCGTTGCTTGCACTCTCTTGACGCGGGTTGTGCGAACTACGCACGGGCTAGGTTGCTGCCTAGAATAGAAGTACGCTTACAGGGCTATGCGCCAGAAGCCAGCTACGCCATTTGCGAATCTGTCACCCGACACCGGCTCGGCGCTCCAAGCCGACCCGGTGGTCGTGCACCCGCAACCGTCGACCGCCGCGCTGGCTATGAATGACTCGCTTGAGGCACGGCTGCAAGCCACCCTCAACGTGATACCAGCGAACACGTGGTATGCGTCGCCGAGCGGTGCTCTCACCTTCGTGAATAAGCGGATCGCGGATACCCTGGGCCTGCCGACGGATCATCCCCTTCGGCTCGGAATCGACATCGGGGCTGCCTGGGACTCCCATATCCAGCTATTACATCCGGACGATTACGAGGAGGCGCGCAGAGTCTGGTCAAACTGTCTTAAAACCGGCTCCGCCGGTGAGCTGACCTTCCGGGTACGTGACGCTCAAGGAGCATTCCGCTGGCGTATCAGTCGGGTCGAACCTCTGCGGGCGAATGATGGAACGCTGCTCTATTGGATCGGGATTAACCTCGATATAGAAGATCTCAAGCGTGCCGAGCAGGAGCTTCGAGACATCGTCGATACCATTCCGGCCATGGTGTGGGTTGCACAGCCCGATGGCTCCAATACCTACGTCAACGGCCGATTCGCGGAGTACTCGGGTATGGCGGCGGCACAAACGGCCGGGTCAGGGTGGCAAGCGGCAGTCCATCCCGATGATCTTCAAAAACACGAAGGCAAATGGCGCACGTCCGTTGCAAACGGCGAACCTCATGAAAGCGAAGTTCGTTTTCAACGAGCGGACGGACAATATCGATGGCAATTGGACCGCGGCCTGCCATTGCGAAATGAAGATGGCAACATTATCAAATGGTACGGTGTGGTATCCGACATCGAGGATAGCAAGCGCGTCGAAGAGGCCCTGCGGCGTAACCAGCATTTTCTGGCGGAAGCCCAGAGACTCAGCCACACGGGCAGCTTCGGCTGGAAACCGGACGACGCAGAGATTGCTTGGTCAGAGGAAACCTATCGCATCTTCGAGTACGACAGCACACTGAAGCCCACAGTCGATTTAGTGCTGCAGCGCATACATCCCACCGATAGAGCCCTGGCGCAACAGGTCATCGACCGCGCATCCCTGACTGGCGCTGATTTCGAACATGAATATCGCTTGCTATTCGCTGACGGGCGAGTCAAGCACGTCCACGCGATAGCTCACGCGGTACAGAACGCTTGCGGCGATCGCGAATTTATCGGGGCGGTGACCGACATCACCGAGCGCAAGACGGCCGAGAAGAAGATCCGGGAACAGGAAGAGGAGTTTCGGCAGGTTCTTGACTTGGCACCGCAACTGATATCGGTGAACGAAGGACCCAACCAGCAACGGCTTTACGCGAATCGCGGGTTGCTCGATTATCTCGGTACGACTCTCGATGAATGGCGGCAACGAAGCGCTGGATCAGACGCGCACCCGGACGATCTGAAACGACTCGGTGCTTATATAGCGCGCTCAAGGTCGGCGGGCTCCCCCTTTGAAATGGAGACGCGCATCCGCAAAGGCGATGGAAGCTACCGATGGTTTCTGTCGCGCTTCAACCCGGTGCGCGATGACGAGGGAAACATCAGACGTTGGTATGTTGCAAATACCGATATCGACGATCGCAAGAGAACCGAAGAGAGGCTGCAAGAAGAAAACGTTGCGCTTCGAGAAGAGATCGAGAACACCTCGATGTTCGAGGAGATCGTCGGCTCGTCCCCCGCGCTGACTGCCGTGCTCTCGCGCGTATCCAAAGTGGCGCGCAGCGATTCGACCGTGCTCATTACCGGCGAGACCGGTACCGGCAAGGAACTCGTCGCCCGCGCCATCCACCGGCGTTCTGCGCGTTCCTCAAAGGCCTTCATAGCGGTGAACTGCGCCGCCATTCCACGCGAGCTGATTGCCTCAGAACTTTTCGGCCATGAGAAGGGCGCGTTCACGGGGGCTTTGCAACGGCGGCTTGGCCGGTTCGAACTGGCCAATGGCGGGACAATATTTCTCGACGAGGTGGGCGAGCTGTCGCCCGACATGCAGGTGGCATTGCTGAGGGTCCTGCAGGAACGGGAACTTGAGCGCGTTGGCGGAAGAGAGACCATCCACGTTGATGTTCGCGTCATCGCTGCCACGAACCGTGATTTGATCGCTGCCGTGCCCAGTGGGACTTTCCGCCAGGACCTGTTTTATCGGCTGAACGTCTTCCCTCTGGAAATGCCCGCGTTGCGCGACAGGAAACAAGACATTCCGGTTCTGGTGGAGTACTTCATTCATCGTTACGCCCGGAAGGCGGGGAAGACATTCAGGCGCGTCAACAAGCGGACGATCGCTCGCCTTCAGACGTATCCGTGGCCCGGAAACGTGCGCGAATTGCAAAATGTGATTGAGCGCTCGGTGATCGTGTGCGATACGGACGAATTCACGGTGGACGAGAGTTGGCTGTCCCCACGGCGCACGCTCGAGGGCGCGGGGGCGCTGTCCAACACGCTGGCCGCCCACGAGAAGGCGATCATCGAAGAGGCTCTGCGCGCGAGCGGCGGGCGGGTGTTCGGGCCAGGGGGAGCGGCCGCACGGCTCGGGATTCCTCGTTCGACGCTCGAATCGAGAATCCGCGCGCTCCGAATCAATAAGAGCCGCTTTCGCCCACGACCGGCGAAGGTTGATTAGTAAGAGCTACTGTCCAGCATTTCGCCATTGACGAAATCTCGCCAGGGCAGCGACACGCATAAGCGTGTGAAATCAGCACCTTGCGGTTGGTCCGAGAATTGCATCGCTGTAGCGAGCATCTATGCTGAAGATACAACGCACGGCAAATGGCGACGTCGTATTCGCAGTCAGCGGTCAGCTCGAGGCCGGAAGCCTGTGCGAATTGTCCACTGTGCTCGCACAGGAATGTTCGAAGCGGACCGTGACCCTGGAGCTTAGCGATCTTGTTCTCGTGGATCGTGACGCCGTTGGCTTCCTACGGGCATGCGCTGAGAAGGGTATCGAGCTACGCAACTGCCCGCAGTACATCCGAATCTGGATGACGAGCGATGGAGAAGACTTGGGGGCACATGAAGAAAGATGAGAATGACAGAAGCGGGTCGTTCGACTATGCAAATGATCAAGAGATGAATGCCTATGAAGCTGCGCTGTTCTCACCGGAAACGCAGTTGCAAGAGACGCAGACACATGAGTTGTCGGTCGTGGCGGTACAGCTCATCGAAGCTGCATGCAAAGCTCGTGACGGCGACCGCGAAGCGACCAGAGCGCACATTGCGCACGCAGTCGCGCTCCTTCGTGGAAAGCCGGGCGTCGGTCCCTGTGGCATCCATGTGCTATCGAACTTAGAGAGACACGTCGCACGCGGCGGTCTCCTCGCATGGCAGACGCGCAGAGTCTTCGCACACGTGGAAGCCAATCTATGCAGAAGGATTCCCATTCGAGATCTCGCGCGCCTCTTGGACCTCAGCCCCAGCCACTTCTGCCGCGCGTTCAAATCCACCATTGGTGTTTCGCCGCGCGACTACGTGCTGCGTCGGCGCATCGACGTAGCCCAGGGACTGATGTTGACGACGTCCGAACCCTTAAGCTCGATTGCGGTCAGGTGCGGCATGTGCGATCAACAGCATTTCACGCGCTCTTTCCATCGCATAGTCGGCGAGACGCCGCACGCGTGGCGCCGCACTCGCCGAGGCGCGCTGAAAATCGACTGAACCGCTCGATCTATCTCCAAAGTCGATGGGTAGCATCGAACAATCCAGGTTTCAAAGATATATCGCAGGGGCGTACTCTCAGGCGCACCGAGAAACAACTGATTGGAGAAAGCCATGTCAAACGCCAAAAAGCTCATCGCGGTCGTCGGCGCAACCGGTCTCCAGGGCGGCGCCGTCGTGCGCGCGCTGCAGGCGAACGGTCAATTCAAGGTACGCGCATTGACACGCAATCCGGACAAGCATCCGCAGTTGGCCGACGAAGTCGTGCTGGCGGATCTGAATCGCCCGGAAACACTGAAAGCTGCGTTTGCCGGCGCGTACGGGGTTTTTCTCGTCACCAATGCCTGGGAACCGGGCGCGGATGAGCGCAAGCAGGCACTCGCGGCCGTTCGCGCGGCCAAAGATGCCGGCGTCCAGCACTTCATCTGGTCGACGCTGCCGAACGTGGAGACGATCAGCCGCGGCAAACTCGATGTCGCGCATTTCACGGACAAAGCCGAGAGCGATCGCATCGTGAGCGAAGCTGGATTCGCGCACCACACATTCGTGATCGCGCCGTTCTTCTATCAAAATCTGCTCGCCGTCATGGCTCCGCAGAAGCAAGCGGATGGAGCCTTGGGTTGGGCGCTGCCGCTCGATCCAGCGAAGCGCGTCATTCACATGGGCGACATCACCGAACTCGGCCCGATCGTGGTCGGTGCATTCGCGCGGCCGGAACTTGCGGGGCACGGCGAACATTTGCCTCTCGTCGGCGACTTCCTGAGCTTCAACGAGGTCATCGCCGCGCTGAGTCAACAGGGACACCAGTTCTCGTTTAAGCAAGTCCCGCAAGAAGTCTTTGCCGGCTGGTTCCCCGGCGCCAAGGAAATCGCGGAGATGCTCGCCTACTTCGAGGCCCACACCTACCTCGGAGCGGATTCGCGCGACGCAATCACGCTGGCCAACAAAGTCGCGGGCCGACAGCCGACGAAGTTTGCTGCGTGGGCTCGGGCTAACTTCGCGATCGCGGCGGCAGCCTGACAACACGACTCTCCGAACGAGAACTGCGATAAACGCAGTACGCGCTGAACTCGTCTTCAGACCGGTGGAGATTTCAGCGCGCCGGCAAGCACGTCGCGCAGAGGCCTTGGCGGCCGGCCGCCAAGGCGTTCGACGTCGCCGGTCACAATGTCGAACGCACCCGCCGCGAAGCTCGCCTGGATGCTGACGACAATGTTGACGGCCCCCGCCGGCAGACCGGCCTGCGTCAGCCCGGCGCGCAGTTGCTCTTCCGTGATGACACGGAACGCGAGCGGCCGGCCGGTGATTTCCGCGATGAGGCTCGCGCGTTCCGCACCCGACAGGCGCTCGGGGCCGGTCGCGTTGTAGATCGCGCCGGCGTGGCCGTCGCCGCTCAGGATTCCGGCTGCGGCAGCCGCCACGTCATCGCGCGCAACGAAAGCAACCCAGTTCTCGGCCAGCCCGGTCAACACGCCCTGGCGTAGCGCCGCCTGCGCCAGCGGCACGAAAGCTTCGGCATAAAAGTTCATACGCAGGATGGTCCAAGCCGGCACTGTGGCGACAAGATGCTGCTCGCCGCGCCAGTAGGAGGCGCCGCGCGCCGGTTCCTCCTCCTGCCGTGTACCCACGCCCGACATGAATACGACATGCTTGACGCCCGCCTTCACGGCCGCGTCGATGGCAGCGACGTTCTGAGTCCCGCGCTTGCCGGGTTCCGGATCCAGGGTCGTGATGATGAGCAGGCGATCGAGGCCCGCATAGGCCGCCGCAAGACTCTCGGGCCGGTTGTAGTCCCCGAATCGTCCCCGAGCCGGACCAGAGACGGTTTCGGGCGTGCGCGTGATAGCCACGACCTCGTGCCCGGCACGCTGCAGCAGTTCCGAAACAACGGCTCTGCCCAAATGGCCGGCGGCGCCACTGACACCGATTTTCATTTCAACCTCCAAAACTTCTCTGACGAACAGGGCCATGGAAGCACCCTGCGCGACTGGCGTCTTTCCCGCGCTTGCAATTTTTGACTGCTTTTGCGGCGAGCACGGGGCGCTAGCCGGCAACCGGTTTCAAGCGGGGCGAAAGCGAATGCACCACGATCAGTGCCAAAATGTAGACAGAACCGGCGACGATGAATATCGGTGTGTAGCTGCCGATGCCATCCAGCACCCAGCCGGCGTACTTCGCCATCAGCATCCCGCCGATCGCGCCGGCCGTACCGCCGATGCCGACCACCGTGCCGACTGCCTGCCTGGGAAACACATCCGAAGGGAAGGTGTATAGAGTGGCCGAGAAAGCTTGGTGCGCCGCTGTTGCAACGCCGACGATGGCGACGGCCAGCCATAGATTGTCCGCATACATCGCGAACATCACCGGCAACACCAACACCGAGGCCAGCAGCATTGTGAGCTTGCGCGCGCGATTCACGGTATAGCCCAACCGGATCAGTCGCGAGGATAACCACCCGCCGGAGATGCTGCCGGCGTCGGACACCAGGTACACCACCACCAGCGGCGGCCCGAAGTGCTCGAGATCGAGGTTGTAGCGTTTGACAAAGAAATCGGGCAACCAGAACAAGAACATCCACCAAATGGGATCGATCAGAAATCGGGCAAGCGCGTACGCCCATGTCTCGGGTACACGCAAGAGCGCGCGCCAGGTCATGTTGGTCACGGCGCGCGGACCGTCCGGATTTGCGGGCGAGTCGCTGTTGATATAAGCCAGCTCGCCGGCGCTCACCTTGGAATGTTCCTGCGGTCTTCGATAGATCCTCAGCCACAGGATCAACCAGATCAGGCTGAATGAACCGGTTACGATGAACGCTGCGCGCCATCCCCAACGATACGTGATGAAAGGAACAATTAAGGGCGTCATGATGGCGCCGATATTCGTGCCAGCCACCAGGATACCGGTTGCCAGCGCCCGTTCCTGTTTCGGAAACCACTCGGCGATCGCTTTTAAGCCCGCGGGAAAATTTCCCGACTCGCCCAGGCCCAAAGCAAAGCGAACCGCGATGAACCCGCCTACCGTACTGACCATGGCGTGAGCGATGTGCGCGGCAGTCCAAAGGGCGACAGCCGCCGCATAGCCCAAGCGCGCGCCAATCTTGTCGATCACCCGGCCGAACCCCACGTATCCCAAGGCGTAAGCGGCTTGGAACCAGAAAACGAGATCGCCGTAGGAGGATTCAGTCCAGCCGAATTCAAGTTGCAGTGTCGGCTTGAGCACGCCGATGATTTGACGATCCACGTAGTTGATGGAGGTCGCGGCGAACAACATCGCACAAATTACCCAGCGATAGCGGCCCATCCCGGA
>DATMNH010000066.1:0-31819 GCA_035568975.1 Casimicrobiaceae bacterium | reverse complement strand
CTTCCCGCGTTTGGTTGTCATGGCCCCATGCTACCGTTTTCGGTCGATCACTGACAAATGAAGTCTGTCGTCAGCACGCCACGGACTGCGGCGGCTGGGCGCCGCCTATCGGCCCCGACCCAAAGTGCGATCCAGATCACGTACAGAAAAAACGCATGGCGGCAGATGGTCTATCGTACAACGCATAGGACGGGAAGTTATTCGGCTAGGGGAGGTAACACGGTTTAACACACCCCCTTGGGTATCACACGGGGGATACACCAAGTTCACGTGTGACCATATGCATCCCCTCTTGCCACGGTGAACCTGACCGGGGGCCTAGTCCGCATCGGGCGTCCTCGCGCCGCGCTCTCTAAAAGCAATAAACCCTTCCATGGGGCCGGTCGCCCACCGCAACAACTGCGGAATAGCTATATTTAACATGTTACAGACATTATATATTATAATGTTCATAGCACGGCAACTGTGCCGGGCCACATTAGGAGCAAACAATGAGACTCAGGACGACGGAAGACCGGCAAGCGCCGACCGCGACCGAAGCCCGCACATTGGCGCGCGCCGCTGCCATTCTCGAACGGCAGACGGTGACAGGGCGGGACCCGATGACTTCGCCGCAGGCCGTACGCGATTACCTGCGCACGCGCCTCGCCTGCCTGCCACATGAGGTATTTGCTTGCCTGTTCCTCGATGCGCAGAACCGGGTGATCGCGTACGAAGAACTGTTCCGCGGAACCCTGACGCAGACTTCGGTCTATCCTCGTGAGGTGGTCAAGGCGTCACTTGCTCGAAATGCCGGGGCCGTCATCTTCGCGCACAACCATCCGTCAGGCGTGGCAGAGCCCAGCCGGGCGGACGAGCTGCTGACACAAACGCTGAAACAATAATGCCAAGCTTGGCATTATTGTTTTTATGCGAAGGACTTCGTAATGCGAAGCACCACCTCGGAGCACGCATCCGGCCGGCCTCGAAGGTGGTTCTGCTTGACATTATTTGGCCGGTGCTGGAACACGATCCCCGGGTCTTTCACCCAAGGAGATCGTCATGTCCCGATCGGAACCTGCCCTGGAGCCCCAGCTGGCCCGTCTCCGGGCACACCTGCGAGAAGAACGCTACAGCCGCTGGGTTACTTGGAACTATGTAACTGCTGTACGACGCTTCCTCCGCGCTCTGGAGCGTCGCGGGCAACCTCTCGAATCGGTTTCGGCCGCTGATGTCGAGCGCTATCTCGATGGATTGAAGCGCCAACGGGATCGACTAACGCTGCCAGCGCCTTGGCGGCGACAGCACCAAGCCGCCATCCACATGCTGCTGCGGCTGGTCCATGGTAAATGGCCGCCCGAGATCGCGCCGACCACGGCCGATGAGATCGCCATGCACGAGGTGATCTGCGATTACGACGCGTGGATGGCCGACCTTCGTGGACTGTCCCCGAGCACACGCGAACGCGGCCGAGCTGAGGCGCGTTTCCTTCTGCGATGGCTCTCTGATCACGGCAAGACCGTCGCCACGCTGTCCATTGTTGATCTCGACGCGTACGTCGCATGGCGCGGCACCTCGATACGTCGGACCTCCAAGGCGCTAATGGTTAGCACGCTGCGCGGCGTACTGCGCTATTTGCACGGGAGCGGCCGAATGCCGGTGGATCTGGCCGGCGCCATCGAGGGGCCGGCGATCTATGCCTTGGAGAGCATCCCGTCGACGATCCGAAGGGAAGACATCGAGCGGGCGCTGAAAGCTGCCCGATGCGATCGCTCACCGCTGGGCCGTCGCGACTACGCGATCTTGATGCTGCTCTCGACCTACGGCCTGCGCGGCGGAGAAGTCAGGGGGCTGCGCTTGTCGGACATTGACTGGCGGCACGAGCGACTTCGGATCCGACACGCGAAGACCGGGGCGTACTCGGAACTGCCACTCCTGCGCGGTCCCGCCGACGCACTGCTCGACTATCTGAAATACGGACGACCCGCGACGACAGTACGCGAAGTGTTCCTGCGAGTGTTGGCGCCGTACCGACCGATCTGCAGCGCCGCGGCGCTCTCTGGCGTTGTGGCTCGCCGCTTCGCCGCTGTGGGGGTGTCCCTGACGGATAAGCGCGGAGCGCATGTCCTGAGGCATAGCCGCGCCGTGAGCCTGTTGCGCGGCGGCGTGCCGGTCAAGGTGATTGGGGATGTCCTTGGGCATCGCTCCGCACGATCCACCGCCGTATACCTCAAGTTGGCGAGCGAGGACTTGCGGGCGGTGGCGCTGGATCTCCCGGCCGAGGTGTCGCCATGAACGCCCACGACATCGTCTACCGCTTTCTCGACACGCAGTCGATCGGACGCAAGTCCCGTTACTGTTACGTCAGCATCCTGCGGGCCTTCGACGCGTTCGTCCTCAAACGAACGCCCTCGACTGGGCAGCTCTCAATCAAGACGCTGCGGGCTTGGCTCCAGCGCGAGATCCGGCGATCACCGCTGACCAGCGTTGTGCATCGAATGGGCGTGATCGTCCGCTACCTCGACTGGCGCACGGCCACTCAGGGAGGCTCTCACCCGCTCGCGGAACTGCGCGCGCAGTACGGTCGGCTCCTGACGCCGATTGTTCGGACGTTGTTGGAAGACAACTACGCGGCCGCCCTGGAACGGCTCCGGCCGCTGCCGGATTTGGGCAGCACTCTCGGCCTGGTCATACGGGAGCACATCACGCGGATGCAGTCGCAGGGCTACCGGTACGAGGTCAAGGCGCGCGATCTGCGGCGCTTCGATCGGTTCCTGCAGCGCCATCCTGCCTTGGCGGCAGTCTCACTGCCGAAACAGCTGGAGGCCTGGCGTCACGAAAGCCGCGGCTTGCGACATCAACTGCGGGTGCAGCAGTGCGGTCGGACGCTATCCAAGGCGTTACACCGAAAGGATGCGACGACACCGGTCCTGTCGATCGATGTAGGGTTGCAGCGCCGGGTGATCCAGCAAGAGCGACGAGCATACGTCTTTACCGAAGCTGAGGTCGTGAGGCTGCTCGATGCCGCGCGCACGTTCTCGTCTCGGAACGCGCCCCTAAGACCGCTCGTGCTTCACGCGATGATTACGCTGGCGTACTGCGCCGGCTTGCGACTTGGGGAAATCGTGTCGTTAACGCTCGGCGACCTGGACCTGGAAGCTGGTCTACTCGAGATTCGCGAAACGAAGTTCTTCAAATCTCGACGCCTGCCCTTGGCGCCGAGTGCGATCAAAGTGCTGACCGGCTACCTTCGAGAGCGCGCGGCCACGGGTGCGCCGACTGCGCCGGACGCACCGATGTGGTGGACGCCTCTGCGCCGACGCGGATACAGCTATAGCATGACCGAGAAACTGCTGGTCCGCGTGATCCGCCGTGCAGGGCTCAAACCCGCACGCGGCCAAAGAGGGCCGAGAGTCCACGATGTGCGCCACTCGTTCGTCGCGCACCGGATGAAGCAGTGGTACCGGGACGGCGTGGACCCGCAAACCCGCCTGCCGCATCTCGCGACCTATCTCGGTCACAAGGACATCCGCTCCACACTCGTGTACCTCAACATCACGCCGGAGCTGCTGCAACACGCGAGCGAGCGCTACCGGCGGCACAGTGTTGACGCGCTGCGTGCGTCGGGAGGCCGCTCATGAACTACCCGGCCCTTCCGTACTGGCTCCACGCGTTCTTCCATGAGTGGCTCGGAGAGCAACGCAACTGCTCGCGACACACGGTGCTGTCGTACCGCGATACCTGGCGACTGTACTTGCGATTCGTCGCCGGACGTCGCCGCCGCCCAGTGAGCGCACTCACGCTCGCCGAGCTGACCGCCGACGAGGTGCTCGCGTTCCTGCGGCACGTCGAGTCGGAGCGTCGCGCCTCGATCGGCACGCGCAACTGCCGACTGGCGGCAATCCGCTCGTTCTACCGGTTCGTCGCGGACCGTGAGCCTCTAGCAGCCGTGCAATGCGCGGCGGTGCTGCGCATCCCGATCAAAAAGGGGCCACGCTCGGTGCTTGCGTACCTCGACAGCGAGGAAGTCGCAGCGATCCTCAGTCAGCCGGATCGCTCGACGCTCGAAGGGCAGCGGGATCATGCGCTCCTGGCCTTCCTGTACAACACCGGCGCGCGCATCCAAGAGGCGCTGGATCTTTGCCCGAGCAGCATTCGGCTCGCGGCCCCGGCGCAGGTGAAGCTCTACGGCAAGGGCCGCAAGGAGCGGATCTGCCCACTCTGGCCGGAGACGGCGGCACTGGTGTCAGCTCTGCTGAAACGGCAGCCGACGCCTGACCACGAATCCCTGTTCGTCAATCGATATGGGCGGCCGCTCGGTGCCGCCGGTGTCCGGTTCAAGCTCGCGCAGTACGTGCGCGCGGCGGCGAAGGAGCTACCATCGCTGCAGAAAAAGCGCGTGCACCCGCACACGTTTCGCCACACGGCTGGCGTCCAGCTGGTCGCCGCCGGCGTCGACATCACGGTGATTCGAAGTTGGCTCGGCCACGTCAGCCTCGACACGACCAATCACTACGCGCGGGCGAACCTCGAAACCAAGCGGCGCGCCCTCGAACAAGTGGACCGCTCGACTCGACCTGGCAAACCACCGCGATGGCGGCGCAACCCTGACTTGCTGAACTGGCTCGACTCCCTGTGACCTCACAAATAATGCGAAGCAGGATTGCCCCAGATGCTCGTCAAAACCCGGCTTCCGGAGCGCCTGCTTCGCATTACGAACTCCTTCCCATAAAAGCAAGCGCTCGCCTTAGTCGAGATCAAGACGTTGGATCATTTCGTGGTCGCCGGGTCACAAGTCGTGTCATTCGCCGAGCGCGGCCTGTTATAGACCTGACAACATGCAATGATGTAAGGTGGGGGCTTCGGCCCCTTTTCTTTTTCCCGAGAACCCATGTCATCGAAGCGCAAGCCAGTCCCCACACCAACAGCAGAGATTCGGTCCGTTCAAGTCGGCGTGATGCTAGAGCCGTCCATCGCGGCCAGAGTCGACGCGCTGCGGCGGGCGATAGCTGATATGCCGACACGCTCAACACTCTGCCGCGAGCTAATCGTTGAAGGGCTCGACCGGGCGGAAAAGAAGGCTAAGTAGGAGATCGGCTCCAACCCACGGTAGGCTGTTCGCCACGGACCAGCCTAGGGCCAGCACATAGCGACACTAGGCGACACCGAGGCTACAATCACGAACCGTCACGATCTCTTGCCTACCCGATCCGGACGTGCACTGGTCCAATCGTGGTCCAAATCGTCACTTATACACTATGAAAAGCGCACCGGTGCGTTACCGGATGGAGCGGCTGGGCATCAAGTAGCCTCTCTCACAAACCCCGTGCGGTAGTAGGCGGTTCTTTCGATACGCCGTCGTGGAGCGTCACTTATGCCTAAGCTCGATTTGACCTCCATTCCAAAGCGGAAGGGTTCGTCGTACCCTGCGCCATTTGACAAAGAGCCGGCCAATCGCATCCGCCAGCGCCTTGGCGATGCCGGTGGCCTGACGCAGTTCGGCGTCAACCTCCTGCATCTACCGCCAGGTGCGTGGTCGAGCCAACGGCACTGGCACTCGGCGGAAGACGAATTCGTCTATGTCATCTCGGGCGAGGTGGCGCTCGTCACCGAACAGGCCGAGGAGGTGTTGCGGGCGGGCGATTGCGCGGCGTTTCCCAGAAACGCACCTGAGGGTCACCATCTTGTCAACAAGAGCGCCACCACCGCTGTCTGCCTGGAGATCGGCACCCGGACCACCGACGATCACACCGTCTATCCCGACATCGACCTGTTATTCGACCCCAAAGCCGGCCGGTACACGCACAGGGATGGCAGGCCGTATTCCGAAGACTGATGCGAAGGCGTCTGGAGCTGTGCCGCGACTTCCAGGGTCGAGCAGAAAGGCACCTTCGACTTCGCCCGCGCTGCGGTCCCCTACGCCGCAATCAACGCGATGTTCAACCCTAAGGCGCCGGACGCGGCGCACTGCAGAGCCGGCCGAGCAGCACCAGGCGCAATGAAGACTGCGTCAGCCGCTCTGCCGCATCCGCGCGCTGCGCCGCTGCAGCCAACCGACCGCGATCATCAACAGCAGCGAGATCGCGATCAGCATCGTGGCCGCGGCCGCGATGGTGAGGCTGATATTGTCGTTGATGCCGGCGAACATCTGCCGCGGGAGCGTGCGCTGGCCGGGCCCTGCCATCAGGAGCGCGACGACGACTTCATCGAACGATGCCGCGAAGGCGAACACCGCACCCGACGCGACACCCGGCAGGATCAGCGGCAGCATGACGCGGCGGAAGGTCGTGATTTGAGATGCGCCCAGACCTTCGGCAGCGCGAATCAGCGTGCGGTCGAAACCCGAGAGCGTCGCCAGGACGGTGATGACGACGAACGGCACCCCCAGGGTCGCGTGCGCCAGGATCAGGCCCAGGTAGCCGTCGGTGAGCCCGAGCGGCGCGAACGCGAAATAGACGCCGACCGCGACGATGATCACCGGCACCACCATGGGCGAGATGAGGATCGCCAGCACAAGCGCCTGCGCCGGAAAGCGCGCTCGCCAGATGCCGAGCGCGGCCAGCGTGCCGAGCACGGTGGCCAGGACTGTCGCCGAGACCCCGATGATCAGGCTGTTCTTCAGCGCGGGCAGCCAGAACGACGAGGTGAAGAAGTCTTCATACCAGCGCAGGCTCAAGCCCGGCATCGGATAGAAGAAGAACGACCCGGATGAAAACGACAGCGGGACGATGGTCAGGATCGGGGCCACCAGGAATATCAATACCGCACCAGTCAGCACGGCGAGGCCGATGCCGGTGACACGTTCGCCTAAGGTTTCGGTTCCGGTTTTCATCCCAGGCGCATTCGCTCGACGCCGACCATCCGGTTGTACACCGCGTAGAGCGCCAGCGTGGCCGTCAGCAGCATGATCGACAAGGCGGCGGCCATGCCCCAGTTGACGGTCTTGCTGGCGTAGAAGGCGATGAAATAGCTGATCATCTGATCGTCGGCGCCGCCCACCAGCGCAGGCGTGATGTAGTAGCCCAGCGCCTGGATGAACACCATCAGGCAGCCGGCTCCGATCCCGGGCAGCGTCTGCGGCACGTACACCCGCCAGAACGCAGTCAACGGTCTTGCACCCAGCGACGACGCCGCCCGAATGTAAGAGGGCGGAATGCTGCGCATGACGCTGTACAGCGGAAGCACCATGAACGGCAGCAGCACGTGCACCATCGCCACGTACACCGCAAAGCGATTGAAGATCATCTTCAGCGGCTCATTCACTAGTCCAAGCGACAGCAACAGGCTGTTGAGGACACCTTCCTTCTGCAGCAGCACCACCCAGGCGAGGGTGCGCACCAGGAGCGAGGTCCAGAACGGCAGCAGCACAAGGAACAGCAGCAGTCCCGCGCGTCCCGGGGTTTGCGCGGCGATGGCGTAGGCGACCGGATAACCCAGGACGAGGCAGATCAGGGTCACCATCGCGGAAATCCACAGCGTGCGTCCGAGCACGTCGCGAAACACCCGCTGCTCCTGCGGCGCGCCAGTGACGGAGCCGTCGGCGTCGCGCCGCAAGTCGAGAGCGCCCAAGAGATAGAAGTCGGTGACCGGGCCTCCGGCGCGGCGGACCGCCGCCCAGGTCTCGCGCTCGCCCCACTTGGGATCGATGCCGATCAGCGCATCGCGCGCCGATCCAGAAATCTCGGCCTGCAGCCGCCGCCCGGTGGCAAAAAGAAGCGTGCGAAAGCCCGGAACATCGTAGTTGAGGCGCGTCGCCGCGCTTGCCAGCGTTCCCGCTTCACGCGCCGCGCGGATGTCCGCGATCAGCGCCGCGTACGCGGACTCGGGCGGCAGGTCGCGGCCGTCCCAGCTCTTCAGCGCGGCGGTAACTGTCGGAAGGATGCGCGCGATATCGGCGTCGATCACACCGCGCGAGAGCATCGCGCCGATCGGCACGACAAAACATGCCGCGAGGAAGACGAAAAGCGGCAGCACCAACGCCGCCGCCCGCAGTTGCTCGCGCCGTCGGCTCCTCCGCAGCGCACGGCGCAAGCCGACCGCGTCTTGGCCAACGCTGGCCAGCGCCGCATGAAGCGACGCCGCAGCACCGCGTTGCATCGCTCTCTCGCTGCTTCTCGGGCGTCTACTTGGCGACCCAGGCGTTGAAGCGCTGCGAGAGCTTGTCCAGATTCTCCAGCCAGAACTTGTCGTTGATGTACAGCGCCGAGGCCATGTTCTGCGGCGCGGTCGCAAGGTTCGGCAACACGTTCTTGTCGATCAGCTCGGTCGACGCTTTGGTCGTCGGGCCGTAAGGAATTTTCGGCGGCAGGTTCTTCTGGTTCTGCGGATCGTTGACGAACTGCAGGTAGGTCTCGGCCTGCGCCCTGTTCGGCGAGCCCTTCATGATCACCCACGAGTCGATCGTGTAAAGGTTGTTCGTCCACGCGATCTTGAAGTTCTTCTTGTCCTTGTCGTTCGCCGCGGCGATGCGTCCATTGTAGGCGTCGGTCATCGCGACCTCACCGGAGGCCAGGAGCTGGGGCGGCTGCGAGCCTTTTTCCCACCACACCAGATTGGCTTTCAGCTGATCGAGCTTCTTGAATGCGCGCTCGACGCCTTCGCTGCTCCCGAGCGTCTTGTAGACGTCTTTCGGCGCGACGCCGTCGGCCATGAGGGCGATTTCCAGCGTCGTCTTCGGCCCTTTGCGCAGCGCCCGCTTGCCTGGCCATTTCTGGGTATTCCAGAAATCGGACCAGGACTTCGGCACGTCACCCTTGATCTTGTCGCCATCGTAGGCGAGGATGAAGCTGTATACGATGGCGCCGACGCCACAGTCGTTGACCGCATCGGGCAGGAACTTGTCCTTGCCGCCGAGCTTGGCCCAGTCGAGCTTTTCGTAGAGTCCTTCTTCGCAGCCGATCAGGAGCTCTTCCGACTCGACCTGGACCACGTCCCAGTTGTTGTTCCCACCCTGGACCTTGGCCCGCAGCGTGCCGACGCCGCCATCCCAGTTCTCCTCCGCCATCTTGATCTTCGATTTTTCCATGAACGGCTTGAAATAGACTTCGCGCTGCGCGTCCTGGTACGCCCCGCCCCATGACACTACGGTCAGGTCGCGCGCCGTCGCCGTTGCGGACAGCACGAGAGCCGCCGTCGCAGCCAGTGCCACCATCCAGATTCTCTTGCTTTGCATATTGGCCTCCATCGATAAGACGTGATTGGGCGCCGCCAGCGCTAATGCTCCTGCGCAAACGCGCGGCAATGTTCGGGTGTCCAGAAGACCTCCACCGCAGCGCCGATATGCGGCAAGGTGTGCGCCTCTGAAATCGGCCGCTTCACCATGAATTCCGCGTCGCCCGTCAGCGCGACGCGCGCTCGGACGTGATCGCCAAGATAAATGATCTCCCGCAGCGACCCCGCCAGACAGCAGCCGGGATGAGCGTCGATTGTATGCCCGGCGGCGCGGATCTGCACCCGCTCCGGCCGCAGCGAGACGCTGACCGCGTCACCGATTCCTACGGTTTCGACCAGCGTGCCATCGATCAGGCTATTGCCGGCCGCGATGCGGATCGTGCAGCGACCATTGGCCGCTGTCTCCAGGCGCCCATCGAGACGATTGTTTTCGCCGATGAAACGGGCGACGAAAGCATTGGTCGGATACTCATACATCCGTTCCGGCGTATCGAGCTGCTCGATCTTGCCGCGATGAAACACCGCGATGCGATCCGACATCGTGAGCGCCTCCGCCTGGTCGTGGGTGACGTAGGCCATGGTGACAGCGAGCCGCTGATGCAAGCGCCGGATCTCCAGCTGCATTTGCTCGCGCAGCTGCTTGTCCAGCGCGCCCAGCGGCTCGTCCATGAGGATCAGCTTCGGCTCGAACACCAGCGCGCGGGCCACCGCGACGCGCTGCTGCTGGCCGCCGGAAAGTTGCCCCGGCCGCCGCTTGCCGAAGCCGCCGAGCTGCACCATGTCCAGCGCGCGCTCGACCCGCTTGGCGATTTCGGCCGCAGGCACCCCGCGCACCGACAGCGGGAAGCCGATGTTCTCGCCGATGGTCATCTGCGGAAACAGCGCATAGTTCTGGAACACCATGCCGATGTTGCGCTGATACGGCGGGACGCGCGACAGCGGCTTGCCCTCGAGCAGGATTTCGCCGGCGGTCGGTGTTTCGAAACCGGCAAGCAGCATCAGTGTCGTCGTCTTGCCCGATCCCGAGGGCCCGAGCAAGGTCAGGAATTCGCCACGGATGATATCCAGATCGAGCTGGTCGACGATGCGAGCGATGCCATCGTAGGTCTTGCCGACGCCGACGAAGCGAACGATGGGTTCCGAATCGTTCATGCGTGCCGAATCGGCGAACGCAGCGACTTCACGTCAGGCCTTTTTCCTTTACCATCGCCCAGGTATCGTCGAGCGCCCGGGCGAAGCAATTCATCATCTCGTCGATCTCGGCCTCGCTGATGATCAACGGCGGGCAGAAGGCGACAATGTCGCCGGGCATGTTGCGCAGGATGACCCCGTGATGCTGCGCGCGGCGCACCAGATACGCGGCCACACCGGCCTTGGGGTCGAAGCTCTGCTTGGTCGCTTTGTCGCGGACGAGCTCCACCGCGCCGATCAGGCCGATGCCGCGCGCCTCGCCAATCAGTGGATGCCCGCTGCAACTCATGATTGCCGCCTGCAGGCGCGGGCCGACGCGTCGCACCGCGGCGACGATGTCGCGCTCCTCGTAGATCTTGAGCGTCTCGAGCGCGACTGCCGCCGGGACCGGATGCGATGAGTACGTGTAGCCGTGACCGAAGATGCCAAGCTTGTCGCTCTGCGTGACCAGAATGTCGTAGAGCGAGTTTGACACAAGCGTGCCCGAGATCGGCAGATAGCCCGCCGACAACGCCTTGGCGACGGTGATGATGTCCGGCTGCAGCTTGAACGTCTGGGTGCCGAACATGTTGCCGGTGCGGCCGAAGCCGCAGATCACCTCGTCGACAACGAATAGAATCTCGTATTTTTTCAGGATGGGCTGGATGCGATCGAAGTATGTCGCCGGCGGCACGAGAACGCCGCCCGCCCCCATCACTGGCTCGGCGAAGAACGCGGCGACCGTGTCGGGCCCTTCGCGCAGGATGAGCTGCTCCAGGCTGTCGGCGAGCCGCGTCGCCAATGCTTCCTCGCTCTCACCCGATTGCGCACCCCGGTAGTAATACGGACTATCGGTGTGGAGGATACGCGCGATCGGCAAATCGAAATCGTCGTGCGCGAAGGCGAGCCCGGTCAGACTCGCGGTGGCAATCGTCACGCCGTGATACGCGCGGTGGCGCGAAATGATCTTCTTCTTTTGCGGTCGGCCCAGCGCATTGTTGACGTACCACGCCAGCTTGATCGCCGTGTCGTTGGCCTCGGAACCCGAGTTCGCGAACAGCACCTTGCCCATTCCCTCGGGCGCCATTCGAATCAGCCGCTCGGCGAGCTCGGTGCTGATCGCAGGGACCTTCCCCGCAAAGCTGTGATAGAACGGCAGCTCGCACATCTGCCGGTACGCCGCGTCGGCAAGCCGGCGCTCCGAAAAGCCGAGCGATGCGCACCACAGCCCGGACATGCCTTCGAGATAGCGTCGTCCTTCTTCGTCGTAGATATAGACCCCTTCCCCGCGCGTAATGACGAAGGGGCCCTCGCTCTGCACCGTCCGCAGGTTGGTCGCAGGGTGCAGATGAAAGGAATGGTCGCGGCGTGCGGCTGGAGTGTTGAGCGACATCGGATATTCCTCGAGGATCGGACCGGCGAGCGGCCCGACGCCACCATGGATTGTTTCCGACAGGCGCAATCGCGTCAATGGCCGCGCGTGCCCCCTCGCGGAGGATGAGACAAGTCCCTGCTTGACGAATCCAATGACCGTGGCCTTAGCTTTCTGGCTCGACGAACGCGCTGTTGTCGATGTTGCAGCGTTGGCGGATCAGAATGACCCCCGCCCACACGAGGCTCGTCAGCATCACCAGCGTGCCGGTGAAGTCCATCAAGCGTCCCAGCCTTGCGCATGCTTTCGCTGGCCGATCGCGCTGAACAGGTAGACGAAGTCATGGAAACTTTCGACACCTGTGGCGCCGCCGATCAGCGGCAACACCGGGTTGAACGCGTCGTAGGCATAAACCGACGCGTCCATGATGCTCATCGCCAGCCACCACGTCGCCAGGGCCGCACCGAAGTTGTCGCCGTTCTGCCGATGCAGCGCGACCATGCAAAGGAGCGGCATGATCCATTGTCCGAGCGTTCCTCCGGCGATGTGCAGAAATTGCCCGAACGGCCAGAAGACGATGTGACGAGCTCGTGTCCCTGCCAAAATGCAACAGTACATCAGCGCCAGCACTATGCAACAGACTTGCGCAGAGGTACGCTCCCGCCGATGAATTCCAGGACGCCCGGGGGATGGCCGAGAAAACTATCGAGCCGGACGACTGGGCGCGGCATGAAGAGGGCGCCGCGCCGCCGTTCGCAACGCTGCTGAGGATCACGTGCCGTCAGTCCTTGCGGTGCCCGTCCCGCCTCTTCGCCTCCACGTCGATCGTGCCGGCGTGGTCCGGGCAGCGGCGCAAGTCCCGTCGCCCAATTTCGACGCGCGACCGGCAGGTGTGAGTATTACCTTGCTGGTCGTACATAATATTTCGCTGCCCCCCGGCCAGTTCGGAGGGCCCTGGATCGTCGAGCTGTTTACCAATCGTCTTAAGCCGAAGGCGCATCCCTATTTCGCCTCCATCGCGGATCTGCGCGTCTCGGCGCATTTTTTGATCCGTCGCGAGGGGACGCTCGCACAGTTCGTCCCCTGCACGCTTCGCGCCTGGCATGCCGGCGAGTCGTCCTGGCGGGCGCGTCAGAACTGCAACGACTTCTCGATCGGGGTCGAGCTGGAGGGAACCGATGACTTGCCGTACGAAGACATCCAGTATCAGACGCTGGCGCGCCTGACGCGTGCCTTGCGCCGGCGTTATCCCCTCAAGGACATTGCCGGTCATAGCGATGTCTCGCCCAGGCGTAAGACCGACCCCGGGCCCGCGTTCGACTGGCCCCGCTATCGCAGACTAATCGCCAGGAAGGGCAGGTAACGGCTTTCCCAGCCCAGGCGATCTTGCCCTGTCTTGCGACTGGCTTGAAAATAGTATGGAATCCGATGTAAAATAACAGGTTATGCACTTTCTGGCCGATTATTTTCCGCTGATCCTGTTCTTCGTCGCGTTCAAGGTGTCGGGGATCTATGTCGCGACCGCGGTTGCGATCGGCGCGTCGGTGCTCCAGATCGCGTATTTTCGCTGGCGCAGGGGACGTGTCGCGACGATCCACTGGCTGAGCCTGGCGATTATTGTGGTCTTCGGGGGCGCGACGCTCCTTTTGCACGACGAGACCTTCATCAAGTGGAAACCGACCGTTCTGTATTGGCTTTTCGCGGCAACTCTGCTGATTGGCCGCGTGGTATTTCGGCGCAATCTCATATCGGCGCTGCTGAAGGATCTGACGCTGCCGGACCCCGTCTGGGCCAGAATCACATGGGGGTGGGTTGCCTTTCTCGTCGGCATGGGCGCGGTTAACCTGTACGTGGCGGCGAACTTTACGACCGACACCTGGGTGAACTTCAAGGTTTGGGGCGGCATCGGCTTGTTTATGCTGGCCGCGGTGGGCACGGTCGCGTCGGTGGCGCGTTACCTCCCGGAGCAGTCGTGACTGAAGGCGAGCAAGAGAAATGAGCGACCTCGCGTCGACGCTGCGCACGCGGCTCTCAGATCTTGCCCCGAGCGCGCTGGAGATCCATGACGACAGCGCGGAGCATGTGGGCCACGCCGGCGCGGCGGGTGGCGGCGGGCACTTTTCACTGTTCATCGTGTCGAATGCGTTCCGCGGGATATCGCGACTGGAACGCCACCAGAAGGTACTGGCGCGGGTCAGCGATCTGTTGCCGCATCCGATTCACGCCCTTTCTATCAAGGCGCTCGCACCTGAAGAATTTTCCTAAACAGCTTCAACTACGACAAGGACTGTCATTTATGTATAAGATCCCCCAACTTTTCACCGCACTCGTGGCGTCCGCAGCGCTGCTTTCGGCTCCGGTGGCGCTGGCCCAGGATACCAAGAGCAAGGCGGCTCCAGCGCGCGCCGACGCGGCCGCCAAGGGCAAAGACCTGTACTCGCAGGCGTACTTCGACTTCATGCTCAAGCAGCGCACGGCGCAGGGTCAGCCGGATACGCCGGAGTTGCGCACTGCCGTGCGCGACGAGCTGAACACACGCGAGCTCCTGGTGCGCGAAGCCAGGAAGCAGGGTATCGACAAGAACCCGGCCGTCAAGACCGAGATGGATCTCACGTCGCAGACGGTGCTGGTGCGTGCGTTCATGACCGACTACCTGAAGGCGCACCCGGTTCCGGAAGACCAGATGCACAAGGAATACGACGTCATCAAGGGCCAGATCGGCGACAAGGAATACAAGGTGCGGCACATCCTCGTCGAGAAGGAATCCGACGCCAAGGAAATCATCGTCGCGCTGCAAAAGGGCGAGAAGTTCGAGAAGCTCGCCGAGCGGTCGAAGGACACCGGCTCGAAGGACAAAGGCGGCGACCTCGACTGGAATGCGCCGGCAAACTTCGTCAAGCCGTTTTCGGACGCCATGGTCGGACTCCAAAAAGGTAAGTTCACGACCACGCCGGTACAATCGCAATTCGGCTGGCACGTCATTCAGCTGGACGACATTCGCGATGCCAAGGTCCCGCCCTACGAAGAAGTCAAGCCGCAATTGGCGCAGCGGATGCAAGGGCAGGTCGTGGAGCAGTATCTGAAAGAGCTGCGCGCAAAGAACGGTCTGTAAGGCGATAATCAAGTCGGATCGAAGAGGGCAGGCTCGACAGAGGCCTGCCCTTTTTTCTTGGGGCTTCCGCTTTCGCTTGGCCGAAGTGCTTGCCGTGGAGTTCGATGTTATTCTTGGCGCCGGCTGGTCTGCTGGGTCGGGACACTAGCAACGGCAGGTTTATTCGGAGGATACCGCCATGGCGTTCATTCGCCATCCGAAGGACTTTTTCGCGGGTCTTATTTTCATCGCGTTCGGACTCGCCGCGATCATCATCGGCAGCAACTATTCGCTGGGCAGCGCCGCCCGCATGGGACCGGGTTACTTCCCGCGCATTCTGGGTATTCTCCTCGTTGCGCTCGGTGCCGCGCTCTCCTTGCGCGCGCTGAAAATCAAAGGCGATCCGCTCCCGCGGTGGTATTGGAAGCCAATACTCGTCGTGCTGGGCAGCGTCATCGCCTTCGGCATGCTGGTAACCCATTTGGGTCTGGTGTTGTCGACGGTCGGGCTGGTTGTCGCCTCGAGCGCGGCGAGCCCGGAGTTCCGGCCGAAGGAAGCTTTGATCAGCGGAATTCTTTTTGCCGCGCTCGCAGCGGGCGTCTTCATATTCGGCCTGAATCTCCAGTTGCCGCTCTGGCCCTGGTCGAACTGAAGCGAGCATGGATCTATTCAGCCATCTCGCCCTCGGTTTTGGCGTCGCGCTGACGCCGATCAATCTCCTGTACGCCCTGATCGGCGCCCTTGTCGGCACCTTGATCGGCGTCCTTCCCGGCATCGGGCCCGTGGCGACGATCGCGATGCTGCTGCCGACCACCTATGCTCTGCAACCCGTGTCGGCGCTGATCATGCTCGCGGGCATTTACTACGGTGCGCAGTACGGCGGCTCGACGACATCGATCCTGCTCAACATGCCGGGGGAGACATCGTCGGCGGTGACCTGCCTGGACGGCTACCAGATGGCGCGCAAGGGCCAGGCCGGCGCGGCGCTCGCGATCGCGGCACTCGGTTCCTTCTTTGCGGGTTGCGTGGCGACCGTTTTCGTCGCTACTGTCGCCGTTCCCTTGTCCGAGCTGGCTCTTAAGTTCGGGCCAGCCGAATATTGCTCGCTGATGATCCTCGGACTGATCGGTGCGGTGGTGCTCGCGCACGGGTCGCTCCTCAAGGCGATCGCCATGGTCGTGCTGGGACTGCTGCTGGGCCTCGTCGGCACCGACGTCAACTCCGGCGCGGCGCGATTCGCATTCGGCGTTCCGGAGCTCATCGACGGTCTCGGCGTCGTAAGCGTCGCGATGGGCCTGTTCGGTTTCGCCGAGATACTGACCAATCTCGAAAGCACCGAGAAGCGCGAACTCATTACCGCCAAGATCGGCGGTCTTTGGCTCACCATGCAACAGTTCAAGGAAGCGTGGCCGGCGGTGCTCCGCGGCACCGGCATCGGTTCGATCCTCGGCCTGCTCCCGGGCGGCGGCGCTATGCTCGCCTCTTTCGGGGCGTACGCGCTCGAAAAGAAGATCGCCAAGGATCCGAGCCGATTCGGAAAGGGCGCGATTCAAGGTGTTGCGGGTCCGGAATCGGCCAACAATGCCGGAGCGCAAACATCCTTTATTCCCCTGCTTACACTCGGCATCCCGGAAAACGCGGTGATGGCGCTTATGGTCGGCGCGATGACCATCCACAACATCCAGCCGGGTCCGCAGGTCATGACCTCGAACCCCTCGTTGTTCTGGGGGCTGGTGGTGTCGATGTGGGTCGGCAACCTGATGCTGGTCGTGCTGAATTTGCCGCTGATCGGCATCTGGATCAAACTGCTTACGGTGCCTTACCGCGTTCTTTACCCTGCCATTCTCCTGTTCTGCGCCATCGGTGTTTATTCGATCAGCAACGCGAGCTTCGACGTGGCTCAGACGGCGGTCTTCGGGGCGCTCGGCCTTGTCTTCTTTAAGCTCGAGTGCGAGCCGGCCCCCTTGTTACTCGGATTCGTGCTCGGGCCGATGATGGAGGAGAATTTGAGACGCGCGATGCTGCTTTCGCGCGGCGACCCGACGGTATTTTTTACCCGGCCCATTTCGGCCGGGATGCTGATCGCCGCCGCAGCGCTGCTACTGCTCATCGTCGCGCCAAACTTCCGCAAGAAGCGCGAGGAAGCGTTCGCCGAAGGGGAAACCTGATGCCGCGCGGGGTTCTCCAATGCATACGGTGCGGCGACGCTGATAGCGCGTCGGAGCGCGTGTCATGAACAAAGCGCGCGAAGCGTTCCAGTCGTCGACGCGCGCGAGCTTCGACTGGACGCTTCCTTACGCATCACGCCGCCAGCCGATCCTCGCTCGCAACATTGTCGCGACCTCGCAGCCGCTCGCCACTCAGGCGGGCATTGCGATGCTGCGCGCGGGCGGCAACGCGGTCGACGCAGCGCTCGCGACGGCCATTGCGCTGACCATCTGCGAGCCCTGCAGCAACGGATTGGGCAGCGACCTGTTCGCGATCGTATGGGACGGCAGCGAGCTCGTCGGGTTGAACGCTTCGGGACGCGCACCCGCGGCGTGGTCACCGTCCCGCTACGCGGGACAAGGCGTCATGCCGCGCGCGGGCTGGGCAACGGTGACGATTCCGGGCGCGGTGTCGGGCTGGATCGCATTGTCGAAGCGTTTCGGCAAGCTGCCCTTCGGCGATTTATTCGGACCGGCGATCCGGTACGCGCGCGATGGCTATGCGGTGAGCCCGGTGGTCGCTGAAAAATGGGCGAAGGCGGTGCCCATACTCGGCGACGTTCCCGGATTCGCGGATCATTTTCTGCCGCGGGGTCGCGCGCCGGCAGCGGGCGAGCTCTTCGCCTCGCCTGCGATGGCCGCGACCATGGAAAAAATCGCGCAAACCTTCGGCGAATCGTTCTATCGCGGCGAGCTGGCGCAGGCGATGGTCGCGCACTCGCGCGAGTACGACGGCGGTCATACCCTGGCCGACTTCGAGGCACATCGCTGCGACTGGGTGTCGCCCCTGGCGCATGATTATCACGGCTACACCGTCCACGAGATTCCTCCCAACGGCCAAGGCATCGCGGCATTGATGGCGCTCGGGATACTCGAAAATTTCGATCTGCAGGGACACGCCGTCGACTCGATCGAGGTACAGCACGTGGAGATCGAGGCGATGAAGCTTGCCTTTGCCGACGCGTATCGTTACGTCGCGGATCCACGCGCCATGACCGTGACGCCGCAACAACTCCTCGACCCAAGCTATCTTGCGAGCCGCGCGCGCCTGATCGATCGATCCCGCGCGCAGGACTTCCGGCATGGGCTGCCGCCGCCAGCGGGCACGGTCTATCTCACGTCCGCGGACGAAAGCGGCATGATGGTGTCGCTCATTCAGTCGAATTACATGGGATTTGGATCCGGCGTCGTGGTCCCTGGCACCGGTATCAGCCTGCAGAACCGCGGCACCGGGTTTTCGCTGGAGGATGGCCACCCGAATATTGTCGGCGGCGGCAAGCGGCCCTTTCACACCATCATTCCGGGTTTTGTCACCCGCAATGGAGAGCCCTACTGCAGCTTTGGCATCATGGGTGGCCCCATCCAGCCGCAGGCGCATTTGCAGACGCTGGTGAGGCTGATCGATTACGGGTCCAATCCACAGGCCGTGCTCGACGCGCCGCGGTGGAAAGTCAGCGCCGGCGTGTCGCTCGACATGGAATCGAATGCCGCGCCTGATTTGCGCGACGGATTAGCTGCGCTGGGGCACCAGTTCGCTTCGGTGCCCGATTCCTACATGGATTTTGGCGCCGGCCAGTTCATCGTCCGCTCCGACTCGGGTTACGTTGCCGGATCGGACCCGCGACGCGACGGTCAGGCCGCCGGTTATTGACCGTCTGCGTCGGCGGCGTTGCAATTCGCAGGTCGCCGCGCCAATACCCGCGCGGCTGCTATTCGTCAGCGCCCCGTCGGTTGCCCGCCTTAAGCTCCGACAACGGCAATAACTCGGGAAGCTCGATCCGCCGGCGGTCTGGTTCCGGCGCCGACAGCGGCTCGGCCTCCACCATCGTCGCCAAGCTGCGTCGGGTGAGCTCGTGATAGCTCTGCGTTCCCTCGACTTTCCAGGCGAGCTCCTGCTCGGTCAATACGCGCACGATTTTCGCCGGCACGCCCGCGGCCAATGTGCGCGGCGGAACGACCATTCCCGCTTTGACGAACGCCATGGCCGCGACGATCGCCGATTCGCCAACCTCCGCGTTATCGTTGATGACGGCGTTCATGCCCACCAGCGCGTTACGGCGCACGATACACCCGTGCAGAATCGCTCCGTGACCGATGTGGCCCTCCTCCTCGACTACGGTGTCGGTACCCGGAAACCCGTGCATGACACAGCAATCCTGAACGTTGGCGCCCGCGCGCATTTCGATCCTGCCGAAATCGCCGCGTAGCGATGCGGCAGGCCCGACGTAGCATTGCGCACCGACGATGACATCGCCGATCAGCACCGCGCTCGGATGCACGAATGCGCTGGGATCGACGACCGGCGTTACTCCGTTGACAGCGAATACTTTTATGCGCATGCGACCTCCTTTTACCGCTCTCGATCAACCGACCCATGCGCGGGCATTGCGAAACATGCGCATCCACGGCGAGTCTTCCTTCCATTCCTCGGGGTGCCACGACATCTGCACGGTCCGAAAGACGCGCTCGGGGTGCGGCATCAGGATGGAAAAGCGTCCGTCCGGAGTTGTCAGGCCGGCGATACCGCGTGGCGAGCCATTGGGGTTGAACGGATAACGCTCGGTCACCGCATTTCGATCGTCGACGAAGCGAAGCGTCGTCAGAGCGTCCGCGGCCTCGAGCTGCGCGTCCGTCTCGAACTCGGCGTAGCCTTCGCCATGTGCCAGGGCCACCGGTATGCGGCTGCCGCCCATGCCGGCAAAGAAAAATGAGGGCGATGCTTGCACCTGCAACATCACCAGCCTTGCCTCGAACTGCTCCGAGCGGTTGCGCACGAAATGCGGCCAGGACGATGTCCCGGGGATCAGCTCCCGAAGATTGCTCATCATCTGGCAGCCATTGCACACGCCCAGCGCGAAGGAATCGCCGCGCGCGAAAAATGCCGCGAACTGATCGCGCGCCCGCGCGTTGAACAGAATCGACTTCGCCCATCCTTCGCCGGCCCCGAGCACATCGCCGTAGGAAAATCCACCGCAGGCCACGATGCCCGAATAGTGGTCGAGCGTGACGCGACCGCCGATGATGTCGCTCATGTGCACGTCGAAGGCGGCGAATCCGGCGCGATCGAACGCGGCGGCCATCTCGACCTGGCCGTTGACGCCCTGCTCGCGCAGCACCGCGAGCTTCGGCCGCGGACCTTTGGCGAGGTAGGGCGCGGCAATGTCTTCGGTGGGGTCGAAGCTCAGATGCGGCGACAGACCCGGGTCGGCGGCATCGAGGAGCCGTTCGAATTCCTGATCCGCGCTTTCAGGGTTGTCGCGCAAGCGCTGCATGGCATGGCTCGTCCGCGACCATGCACGATGGAGCTCGATCCGTGACTCATCGAAAAGGACCTTGCCGTCGCGCTCGATGCGAATTCGACCGTCGCTGGTCGGCATGCCGATCGGCTCGCAGCGTAGTCCTACGGCATCGAATGCCGCGATGATCTCGTCCTTATCGGTTTCATTTGCCTGCAGCACGGTGCCCAGCTCTTCGTTGAACAACGCTTCGACCGGCGTTCCCGGCAGCGTGTCCAGCTCGATGGCCAAGCCGCAGCGGCTGGCAAAAGCCATTTCCGCGAGAGTGGCGAACAAGCCGCCATCCGAGCGGTCGTGATAGGCGAGCAGCCGGTCCGATGCGTGCAGGGTTTGGACGACGGCGAAGAATGATTGCAGGCTGCGCGCTTCGTCGAGGTCCGGCACCACGTTGCCCATCTGCCTGAACACCTGAGCGAGCGTCGAGCCACCGAGACGATTCTTGCCGTTTCCAAGGTCAACCAATAGCAGTGCCGTGCCTCCACGACCGAGTTGCAGTTGCGGCGTCAACACACGCCGCGCGTCGGCAACGCGCGCGAATGCCGACACGATCAGCGATACCGGCGCCGTCACCGTGTTCTCGATGCCGCCGTCCTGCCACGCGGTCTTCATCGACATCGAGTCCTTGCCCACCGGGATGCTGACGCCGAGCGCCGGACAAAGCTCCATCGCTACCGCGTGGACCGTGTCGTAGAGCGCCGCGTCCTCGCCAGGATGCCCGGCGGCGGCCATCCAGTTCGCCGAAAGCTTGACGTCGCTCAGGCGCTCGATGCCGGCGGCCGCGAGATTGGTCAACGCTTCACCGATCGCCATGCGCCCCGAAGCCGGTGCGTCGATCAACGCGAGCGGCGTTCGCTCGCCCATCGCCATCGCTTCGCCGGCATAGCCGTCGAAATCCATCAGTGTCACCGCGACGTCGGCGACCGGAACCTGCCACGGCCCGACCATCGGGTCTCGCGAGCAAAGACCGCCGACCGTGCGGTCGCCGATGGTCACCAGGAAGGTTTTGTCGGCGACCGCCGGAAACTGCAGCACACGATAAGCCGCCTCGCGCAGGTCGATACCGGATGGATCGAACGCTGGCAGGCCGCGGCGGACATGCGCAACGTCGCGCGTCATCTTCGGCGGCTTGCCCAGCAACACGGAAAGCTCCATGTCGACCGGGCAATTCTCGAAGACGGGATCCGCGACGACCAGGCGATCGTCGCGGGTCGCCTGGCCCACCACCGCGAACGGGCAGCGCTCGCGCGCGCATAACGCACCAAAAGCCTCGAGCGCTTCCGCTCGAATCGCCAGCACGTAGCGCTCCTGCGCTTCATTGCACCAGATTTCGCGCGGCGACATACCCGGCTCTTCCGATGGAACGCTGCGCAAGTCGATTCGGGCGCCGGCGCCGCCTCCGTGCGCCAACTCGGGTAAGGCATTCGACAGTCCGCCGGCACCGACGTCATGGATCGACAGGACCGGATTGGCGTCGCCCATTTGCCAGCAGCGATCGATGACTTCCTGTGCGCGGCGCTGCATCTCGGCGTTGCCGCGCTGCACCGAGTCGAAATCGAGATCGATCGGATTGGAACCGGTCGACATCGATGACGCCGCACCCCCTCCCATCCCGATCAACATCCCCGGACCGCCAAGCTGAATGATCAGCGCGCCTTGCGGCAACTCGCGTTTGTGCGCGTCCCGGGCGGCGATATTGCCTACGCCTCCCGCGATCATGATCGGCTTGTGATAGCCGCGCACTTCGCCTCCAACGTGCTGCTCGAAGGTGCGAAAGTAGCCGAGCAGATTCGGACGCCCGAACTCGTTGTTGAACGACGCACCACCGATGGGTCCCCGGAGCATGATCTCCAGCGGCGTCGCGATGCGTTGCGGCGTGCCAATCCAGTACTCCGCCGCGCGAGCGCGGCATTCCGTATCCCCTTGAACTTGGCGAGAAGGCGAAGCGGCGAGGGTCGACGAACACGGCGCTTCCGGTAGCTCCCACGGCTGCGCTAGTGCGGGAATACGCAAATGCGACACCGTGAATCCGGTGAGCCCTGCCTTGGGTTTGGCGCCGATACCGGTCGCCCCCTCGTCTCGAATTTCGCCGCCGGAGCCGGTCGCCGCGCCCGGAAACGGCGCGATGGCGGTCGGATGATTGTGTGTTTCGACCTTGATCACATAATCGGTCGCTTCCCAATGCGCGTCATAGCGCCCGTTGGCGCCAGCATAGAAACGCCGTACGAGCCTACCCTCGGCGACGGCGGCATTGTCGGCATACGCGACCACCGTGCCTTGCGGGCTGACCCTATGGGTGTGGCGAATCATGGCGAACAGAGAATGCTGCTGGCGCTTGCCGTCGATGATCCAATCCGCATTGAAGATCTTGTGCCGGCAATGCTCGGAATTGGCTTGCGCGAACATCATCAGCTCGACGTCGGTCGGGTCGCGCGCTGCGTGCTTCGGCCCGAAATAGTCGGCCAGATAATCGATCTCGTCGTCCGATAGCGCCAGTCCGAGAGCGCTGTTCGCGTCCTCGATCGCAGAGCGCCCTCGCGCTGCGAGGTCGATGGTCGCGAGCGGACGCGGCGCAACATGCGAAAAAAGCCTCGACGCGTCGGCAAGCGATCCGTATACCGCCTCGGTCATGCGGTCGTGAATCTGCGGCAGGAGCGCGACACGGTCAGCCTCGCTCAGGACCGCGCCATCGCGCGTCATGACCCGAAAGGCGAGGCCGCGCTCGATGCGCTCGATCGACGCGAGCCCGCAGTTTCGCGCGATGTCGGTCGCCTTGGACGCCCATGGCGAGATCGTTCCCGGACGCGGAATTACCAGATAGAACTCGCCCAAATCGGCGTGCTCCGGGCTGTGCGGGCCGTAGGTGAGAATACGCTCGAGCGTGTCGCGCTCGGAAAGACTCAGCGCACGGGTTGTCCGAACAAAGTGCCAGAAGTCGGCGGCGATGCCACGGACCGGTGTCGTGGCGAGACTCGTGAGCAGCTTATCGATGCGAAACGGCGAGAGGGCATTGCGTCCGCGGAGCGAGATAAGCTCGGCCATCGAAGCGGGGGTGGGTTCAAAAACGAATTATACGCCGTCTCCGCAGTGCATCGCCGCGGCGCGGTGAGGTCCGGCAATTTTGGCGTCTGTCGCCAGTCGTAGCGTGAGCGCTATGCCGTGAACGCCCCCGCGCGTCCGAGTGCCACTCCGGTTGCGCCCATCACGGCCCCCAGCGCCAGCACGTACCAAAGAGACAGCGTGGCAACCGCCGCCGCGACGAGGCCATTGCCGACAGCAAACAGGGCGACGGCGGCGGCAAGCGCGAGCGCGAGCAACGCGGCGCCGGCAAGGCGCGACGCGCCGACCACCCAAGTCGTTCGCGCCTCGACGGCAAACAGGATGTACCCCACCAGCGTGAACCCCGGAAACAGTATCCAGGTCGTGATCCCTGGGATTGCGGGGCCGATGTCAAATGGCGCCAGAAGCAGGATGAGCCCGGACGCGACGCCCAGTACCATCAGAATAATCCCGGCGAAGCTGATCATTCGAACCTCCTTGCGACGCGCCGATGCAGTCGGCGAGCGTGGTTCGGCGTCGACTCGCGCATCAACGCCGGCATCAATGCTGCAATATCTTGGACAAGAACAATTGCGCTCGTTCCGAGCGCGGCTTGCCGAAGAAATCGTCCTTGTGCGCGTCCTCGACGATAAGCCCCTGGTCCATGAATATGACGCGATGCGCGACTTTGCGCGCGAAGCCCATTTCGTGCGTGACGACCATCATGGTCATGCCTTCCTTGGCGAGCTGTACCATGACGTCGAGGACCTCGTTGACCATTTCCGGATCGAGCGCGGAGGTTGGCTCGTCGAACAGCATGCAGATCGGGTCCATCGACAGTGCCCGGGCGATCGCGACGCGCTGCTGCTGGCCGCCGGAAAGCTGGCCGGGGAACTTGTCCTTCTGTGCGATCAGGCCCACCCGGTCGAGCAATTTGAGGCCGCGAGTCACCGCTTCGTCCTCCTTGCGACCCAGGACCTTGATCTGGCCGAGCGTCAGGTTCTGGGTGATCGTCAGGTGCGGAAACAACTCGAAATTCTGGAATACCATGCCGACTCGGGCACGGAGCTTCGGAAGGTTGGTCTTGGGATCGTTGACCTTGGTGCCGTCGACAACGATGTCGCCTTTCTGAAACGGCTCGAGCGCGTTCACGGTCTTGATCAATGTCGACTTGCCCGAGCCTGAAGGCCCGCACACCACGATCACCTCGCCCTTTTCGACCCTGGTCGTGCAATCGGTGAGCACCTGAAAGCTGCCATACCACTTGCTGACGTTGATGATTTCGATCATATCGTTTCCTTCAAGGTGTCCGTCGCCCGGGTCAGCGCACGATGGCGACGCGCCGTTGCAATTGTTTGACCAGCATGGAAAGGCCCAGGCAGATCACGAAATACACCAAGCCGACGAACAGGTACATCTCCGCCTGGCGACCGTCGCGTTCGGCGATCTTGCGCGCCGCGCCGACGAAATCGGTAATCGACAGAATCGAAACGAGCGACACGTCCTGGAACAGGACGATCGTCTGCGTCAGCAGGATCGGAATCATGTTGCGAAACGCCTGCGGCAGAACGATGTTCCCCATGTTTTGAAAGTAGGTCATGCCCAGCGCCTGACCGGCCATGACCTGCCCGCGCGAAATCGACTGAATGCCGGCGCGCATGATCTCGCAATAGTACGCAGCCTCGAACAGAATGAAGGTCACCAGCGACGACGTGAACGCGCCGACCGGTATCGGCGTCGGCGAGCCGATCACCCACGCGCCAATGTAGGGCACGAGAAAGTAGAACCAGAAGATCACCAGCACCAGCGGCACCGACCGGATGCCGTTGACGTAGGTGGCGCAGATCATCGCCAGCCACTTGAGATGCGACAGTCTTCCCAGGGCCAGGATGGTGCCGAAGATGATTCCCCCGATCATCGCCATCAGGGTCAGCTCCACGGTAAAAGTCATCCCCGTGAAAAAAAGATACTTCCACGTGCGTGCAATGACGTCGAAATCGAAGTTGCCGAACATGGCGCGCTCCTAGTGGCCCGCGATCTTGGCGCCGCCGACGGCGATGAGACCGGGAACGCGCGTGCGATTCTCGATGAACCGCATCAGATTGAGGACGATGACGTTGATCGCGACGTACAGCAGCGTCGCCGCCGTGAAGGCCTCGAACACCTGGAACGAGAACTCCTGCATCGAGCGCGCCTGGGCGGTGAGCTCCATGACGCCGATGTAAAGCGCCACCGAGCTGTTCTTGATGACATTGAGAAACTCGGATGTCATCGGCGGGATGATGATGCGAAACGCCTGCGGCAGAATGACCTTGATATAGGTTTGCGTCGGCGTGAGGCCCATCGCGGTGCCGGCCATGCTCTGGCCGCGGGGAAGCGAATTGATGCCGGCGCGCACCTGCTCGGCGACGCGAGCGGAGGTGAAGAAGCCGAGGCAGATCACGGCGGTCACGAAGGGCTCGTTGGGCATCGATTTGATGTAGCTTCCGATCGGACCGGGCAGAAGCTCGGGGATGACGAAATACCACATGTACATCTGCACCAGCAGCGGGATGTTGCGGAAAAGCTCGACGTAACCGTTGCCGATGCGCACGGCCCACTTCGACGGGGTTGTGCGCACCGTTCCGACGATCGAGCCGAGAATGAGCGCCATGATCCACGCGAGCAGCCCGACCGCCAGTGTGAACATCAGCCCGGACAGCAGCGCCTGCGCGTAGGTGCCCTGTCCACCCGGCGCCGCCTGCCAGAAAATGCCCCAGTTCCAGTTATAGTTCACGCTGACTCCTTCGATCCCCTGCCTGCCGCCGGGCGCGATTGCGCGAGGCGGCCCGCCGTATCACGTTCAAAAAAAACGGGAGCGAACCGGCCCCCGTTTTTGTCGTGCTCTCGCGCAACTGCTGGTGCGCTCACTGCGATCGGCATGCGGTTATTTATAGGCCGCCGGGTCACCCGAATCGGTAGGGTTGGCAATCACCTTCTTCAGAGTATCGCTCATCGGGACGTTCAGATTTCCATTCTTCGGCGGAATCGGCGACAGGAACCACTTCGCGTAGAGCTTGTTGATTTCGCCGCTCTTCATCACCGCGATGACCGCGCCGTCGGCGACCTTCTTGAAGTCGGGGTCGCCCTTGCGCACGATGATGCCGTAAGGTTCCGTCGAGAGCTGCACCGTCGAAATATAGTAGTCGGCGGGATTTTTCGATTGCGCAACCAGGCTGTAGAGCAGAATATCGTCCATCGCGAATGCCGCCGCGCGATCGCTTTCGACCATCTGGAACGCGGCCGGATGGTCGGCGGCGGTCACGATGTTGATGCCGAGATTTTTCGTGCCGTTGAGCTCAGTCACCTGCTTCAAGTTCGAAGTGCCCGACGTCGACACCAGCGTCTTTCCCTTGAGGTCCTCGAGGTTGACCACCTTGTTCTTGGCCTTGGACATCAGGCGATTCGCGGTCACGAAGGTCGTCACGACGAAAGACACCTGCTGCTGACGCTCGAGGTTGTTGGTGGTCGAGCCGCACTCCATGTCCACCGTGCCGTTGGCGATCAGCGGAATCCGAGTCGCCGAAGTCACCGGCTGAAGCGTCACTTTCAGATCGGGCAGCTTGAGCTGGGCCTTCACCGCGTCGACGATCTTGTAGCAAAGATCCATCGAGTAGCCGATCGGCTTCTGGCTGTCGTCGAGGTACGAAAACGGGATCGACGCATCGCGGTAACCGATGGTGATCGTCCCGGTGTCCTTGATCTTTTTCAGTGTGCCGGTCAGCTCCTGGGCTGAAATGCCGGCGGCGATGCCGAGCGTCAGCAGGGCCAATACAATACGGTCGAATAACCTCATCAATACCTCCAGTAAATAAACTCGACGCACGGATTGCGTCCGAAGTTCTGCGCATTGCCCTGCCGGTGACGGTTCGGTAGGACCGCTTGGCGGGCGAGCAGCTTGGCGAGCTAGTGTAGCGACTGACAGGGTGCTTGTCTAATGGCCCCGCCCAGGAGTCGATGATCCGGCGCGTGGCGCTCCATTGAGCTGCCCTATAATCGCTTCCATGCGCCTCGATGCAATCCTGCGTGTCGCGGAACTGCGCGCGATAGAGGCCCGCGCGGCTGGTGCTCCGTTGATGGAACGCGCCGGCCTTGCCGCGGCGGAAATTGCGCGAAGCAAGCTTGCCATTCACTCCGCGCGCGTGCTCGTCCTCGCTGGCCCGGGCAATAATGGCGGCGACGCGTTTGTGGTCGCGCGCTGGCTCAAGTCCTGGTTTTTTGAAGTCGTCGTTGCGTTTTGCGGCGACGCCGCGGCACTTGCGTCCGACGCCGCCGCTGCACACCAGGCTTGGCACCGCGCCGGAGGCACCACGCTGCACGAATGGCCCGACGGCTCCTTCGGACTGATCGTCGACGGCCTGTTCGGGATCGGGCTCGCGCGTGCTATCGAAGGCGTACCGGCCCAATGGATAGTGCGCGCCAACGCGAGCGCGCTGCCTGTTCTCGCACTGGACATTCCCAGCGGGCTCGACGCGGATAGCGGCGTCGCGCGCTCGCCGGCCATTCGAGCGAGCGCGACGGCGACGTTCATCGCGCTCAAGCCCGGCCTGCTGACCGGCGATGGCCCTGATCATTGCGGGACGATCAGCGTGCACGGGCTCGACCTCGACGCGCAGTACGTCGCCGACGCGCGAGGCCACATGCTCGCGTGGACCACGCAAAGAAGCGCATTGCCGGAGGTTCTTCGACGCACGCTCCGCAATGTTCACAAGGGCAGCTTCGGTACCCTCGCCATCGTCGGCGGCGGCGATGGCATGGTAGGGGCGGCGATACTCGCCGGTCGTGCCGCCTTGCATCTGGGCGCCGGCAAAGTTTGGCTCGGCCTTTGTGCGAGCGCGCCGCCAGGCGTGGACTCGGCGCAACCCGAGCTCATGCTTCGCTCCGCACGCGCCGTGCTCGATGCCGCGCCCCACGCGATGGTGATTGGCCCGGGTCTCGGCACGGGCGATGAAGCCCGCGGATGGGTCGCGCAGGCACTGCGGTTGCCGCTGCCGCTGCTGATCGATGCCGACGCGCTCAATTTGATTGCGCGAGATGCCGCACTCGCCTCCGATGTTGTCGCGCGTTCGGCGCCGACTGTGTTGACGCCGCATCCGGCGGAAGCCGCGCGCCTTTCCGGGACGACGGTGGAAGCGATACAGAGCAACCGCCTCGGCGCCGCACTTTCGCTGTCCGCGGCGATGAACTCCGCAGTCGTCCTCAAAGGCGCGGGCAGCATCGTCGCCTACCGCGACGGGCGCTTCGCCATCAACAGCAGCGGAAACGCAGCGTTGGCCAGCGCCGGCACGGGTGACGTGCTCTCCGGCATGATCGGCGCCTTGCTGGCGCAGGGAGTTTCGCTCGACACTGCAGCGGCGCTCGGCGTTTGCCTGCACGGCGCCGCCGCCGACACCCTCGTCGCGGAAGGCGTGGGCCCCTTGGGCCTCACTGCTTCGGAGCTTGCGCCAATCGCACGCCGCTTGATCAATCAGCGCTGAAGGCGATTCATTGCGCTACGGCAGCAGCAGCGTTGCCCCCGTCGTCTTGCGCGATTCCAGATCGCGATGTGCCTGTGCCGCGTCCTTGAGTGCGTAGGTTTGTCTTGCATCGCTGACGATCTTGCCGGCCTTGACTAGCGCAAACATTTCGTCGGCCATCCTCAGCAGATCCGACCGCGTCGCTGCGTACATGGCGATCGACGGACGGGTCGCGAACAGCGCTCCTTTCTGAAGCAGCAATCCGATGTCGAACGCCGCGATCGGCCCCGACGAGCTGCCGAAGCTCACGAACATGCCGCGCGGTTTGAGGCAGTCCAGTGAAGCCGGAAAGGTGTCCTTCCCGACCGAGTCGTAGACCACCGGGACGCCCTTGCCTCCCGTGATCTCCTTGACCCGCTCGACGAAATTCTCGCGCGTGTAGACGATGGTGTGCGCGCAGCCGTTGGCCTTCGCCAGCGCGGCTTTTTCGTCGGAGCCGACGGTGCCGATCATGGTCACACCGAGCGCGCGGGCCCATTGGCACGCGACCAATCCCACCCCGCCTGCCGCGGCATGGAAGAGAATGGTTTCGCCGCCTTTCAGCGGGAAGGTCTGACGAAACAGATACTGGACCGTGAGGCCTTTCAACATCAGCGTCGCTGCGGACCGATCTGAAACGTCGTCGGGCAATTTCACCAGTTTGTCGGCCAGCATGACCCGCACTTCGGCGTACGAGCCGGCCGGGTGACCGCCGTAGGCGACGCGATCCCCCTTGCTGATGTCGGTCACACCGGGACCGATGGCCTCGACCACGCCCGCAGCTTCGACCCCGATGCCCGAGGGCAGCGGCAGCTTGTACAAGCCGCTGCGATGGTAGGTATCGATATAGTTCAGTCCGACCGCGGTGTGCCGGACACGCGCCTCCCCGGCGCCGGGTTCGCCGACGGCGACGCTCTCCCACTGCAGTACCTCAGGACCACCGGTCTGGTGAATACGAATCGCATTGGGCATGGGTTGCTCCGCAGTGAGACGAATGGACAAGTTTAACGCACGCCCGACATGGCGCCGACAGCCGGTAACGCAACTGGCCGTCCGTCAGCGATCGCCTTCGATGGCGCCGAACTCCGCGGGCACGCGCGCGTAGAAGATGCTGATGCGCTCCTTTTTCAACAGCGCCAGCAAAACCTCCGCTTCGGCGTCCGTCACCACAAACTCGACCTCGACAGTCACATCCGCGGCAAGCTCGAGGAAGTGCTCCTCATGCAGAATGCCGTGCCGGCCGAAACCAGCAATCGCACGAAACGCAGATCCGCCCCGGATCCCCAGCCTTTTGGCTTGCTCGAGCAGCCACTCGAACAACGCGATGTGCCTGTGGATGCGTTTTTCGTGCACGTAGAAGCGCAGGATCGTACCGTTCATGTCGGCTCCTTGTCACGTGAGACGATCGTGCGGCGGCTTCCCGGTAGGATGCTCATGCGGTGCGATGACCGGTCGGCTTGTCGCCGCGGATCGCCCACACGCAAGCCGGACGCGCGCTCACGCTGCCGCCCAGGCGTACAGTGCACGTACTACCAGAATGCCGAGGATGGTCAGCGCCAGCGAGCCGACGACGTGCGAGGCGATCGCGATTGTTCCCCACATATATTCCCTGCGGAGCAGCAGAGTGACGATCTCGGCCGAGAACGTCGAGAATGTGGTCAGACCGCCGAGAAATCCGGTGGTGAGCAACAGTTGCATCTCCGGACTCATGACCGCGTGTCGCGTGATGACCTCCATCGCGAAGCCCATCAGCAAGCCACCGATGAGGTTGGCGCTCAGCGTGCCCAGCGGCAGTGTTGGAAACACCGGATTGAGCATGACACCCAGCCCCCAACGCAGCCAGGCGCCAATCGCGGCACCGCCTCCTACCGCAATAATCCCGCCCCAAGGCATACAGAATCCCTTCCGCGCAACCCGGCGCGGCGATCGTACGGAAAGTCGTCAGCGGATGAACTGGTCAACGTAATCCGCGTCAAGGCCAACGTCGCGATAATGCCCGCGGCACATCTCGATCTTGGTAAACACGTAAAGCCCAGGCTCGGCAGAATCGCGGCAGCGTTCACTGAGTTTCCTTCAGCGCGGAGGTGAGTTCCGCCACCTCGCGATCGACATCGCGATCCTTGGGAAAGGGTCTGCCCGCGCGTCGATACCAGTAGCGCGCGTTGCCAAAATCTCCTTGCACGATGTGCACGATCCCATGCGCCCAGCACCCGAATCTGGAGTCGTCCTGCTGCACGATGGAATGTGCCTTTTCCCACTCGCCTTTTTTGAGATGACGTATCGCCGTTCCAAGCGCCATACCTTCCCCCCATGCAATCAGATAAGCCCCATGCGAAAACTCCGCGCGTTCATTGTACCGATCCCTGCAGGAATGCGGCTACGCGAGCGTGGGTCGGCAGCGGATCGACCGCACCGTAGCCCGTGGTCGCCAATGCCGCTGCCGCGTTGGCATAGCGCGCGGCGGCAACAGCATCGTCGCCCGCGACAATTCGCGCCGCGAACGCGCCGTCGAAGCAGTCGCCGGCGCCTGTAGCGTCGATAGCGTCGACGCGGTGCCCGGGGATGTGTACGCGACCTCTTTCCGACGATACCCACACGCCGTCGGCGCCCATCTTCAGCGCCACCAGAGGCGCACCACCGGCGTGGCACCAATCGAGGATCGCACTCGCCTCGCTTGCGCCGGAAAGCAACGCCGCCTCGTCGAGGCTCGGCAGGAACCAATCGCAGAGCGGCAGCGTGGCGATGATCACCGCTCGGGCGCGTGAGAGCGGCCACAGCTTCAGACGCAGGTTGGAATCATAGGAAATCCTGCCGCCGGACACGCGCGCCGCGTCGAGCGCGGCGAAAACGCTGTCGCACGCGCTCGCGCTGATCGCCTGGCTGATACCCGAGACATGCAGCACTTTTGCATCGCGGATTAGGTCCAGCGGCAGATCGGCGGGACGCATGCGGCTCGCAGCCGA
>DATMNH010000065.1:0-6076 GCA_035568975.1 Casimicrobiaceae bacterium | reverse complement strand
GAGATAAAGCGTTATTGCCGTGAGACCCGCGGCCGCGACAGTGCTCACATCGATCGGTGCGCCCGTCTCGTCCTCCGCGCCCTGCCTGGCGGTATCCATCTCGTCGTGCTCGCCGGGCTGGAGTCGACCCTCACCTGTCAGGTGCGGATACCGCTTGCCGACAAAGTTGAGCGTGCCTGCAAGGAGGATTGCCGTGAGGCTGCCGAGCATCACCGGGGGCAGCACCTGGGCAAACATGTCGCCGTGGGGCTCGCCGAGGATTTCCGCATAACCGACGGAGAGCGGGATCGCGCCCTCGCCGACACCGCCGGCCATGATTGGAATCACCACGAAGAAGAAGGTGTGGTAGGCGCCCATCCCAAGCAGCGTGCCGACCAGCGTGCCGACAATCCCGGCGGCGATCGAGCCAATCGCCAGCGGGACGAATATCTTGAGAAATCCCTGCACCAGCACCTGGCGGTCCATGCTGAGGATGCTGCCGACGATGATGCAGGCGATGAAAAGGTACAGGAAGTTCGTATACTTGGTGAATTCGATGACCGATTTCTCGATCTGCGGCGGCAGCAGCTTGTAATAGGCGAGCGCCGACGGGACAAAGGTGGCAAAGATTGCGGCCGCGCCGATGTTGCGAAGCACAGGCGTACGCTTGCCGATCTCCGCGCAGGTGAAGCCGCCGACCACCAGGACGGCGATCATGATGGAGATCTCGCCCTTGATGTCGCCCGTGTAGGTGAAGCCCACCAGAAGCGCGATGAGAATGACATAGACCGGGATGGGGACGATCCCGATCCGCGTGTCGACGATCTTCCACCATCCTTGCGGCCACCACGGTGTGCGCAGGACTTCCGGGGATGCCGAGACGGAGGCGCTCTGCTGCATGGTCCGCTCCAGATTTCCTCTTCAGCGAAGAGCCCAAAGGCGCCGCTGTGGTGATGTCAGTCGTCAGTCTTGAAAGGTGTTGAGGTCGATCTCGGGGCGACGCTCGTCCCTCTCCAGATCGCTGCTTGTCGGATCGTCGAACAGGACAGCCGCACGCTTGATGAAGCGGTCGTCGAAAGTCTTTCGCAGGTCGATCTTCTTGTCCTTGAGATCTGGATCGAACGTCGCCATCATCTTGAGCGCACTGTTCATTCCCTGGCGAGTAATGATCCCGGTCCTCGAATAGACCAGCAGGTTGGCTTTCAGCGCTTTGACGTAGATCGCTCGCTCACCGAGAAAGTATTCGGCCGGCACGGTGTCAACGATCTCGTCCGTCGTTGCGGTCGCGATCCATCGCAGCGTCTTGTAAAACGCGTTGACCAGCGCCTGCATCGTCGCCGGGTTCGCGGCAATGAACTCCTGCCTGGCATAGAGCACTGCTGCCGGGTTGGTGCCCCCGAAGATCTCGTAATTGACCCGTGGGAATCGGCTATCGACGATGATTCGTATCGCGCTGTCCTGCTGCAGACGAGTGATCACCGGATCGAGGTTGGAAATCGCATCGATCTCGCCCGCCTTCATCGCGTCGACGGCGCGTTCACCGCCGCCCACGCCGACGAAGGACGCATCACCCGGCGCAAGCCCGGCCCTGGCCATCAGGTAGAGCACAAAGAAATGGCTGGAAGAGCTCGGCGCGGTGACCCCGATCTTCAGGCCCTTGAGATCGGCAAGCGACTTGAAAGGCCGGTCCTTGCCGACGGCGAGCACCACGCCGGGAAACCGGCCGAGCTCGATCGCGGAGCGGATGTCCTGTCCCATGGCTTGCGCCCGCAATGTGTGCTCGTACGCGCCTGCTGCGATATCGACCGAGCCGGCGAGCAACGCATCGAACGCCTGCCCGCCGCCTTCGAAATCGCCCACGCTGATGGTGAGGCCGTAGTCGCGGAAATGGCCGCGCCTCTCCGCGATCGTCACCGGCAAGTAATAAAGATGCGACTTGTTGGCGACGCCAAGCTTGAGCGAGGAGCGTTCAAGCTGTTGCCCATGCGCCGGATCGAGAGAGGCCGGGCAGAGCAGCAGGCTTGCCATTCCTGCGGTGAAAGCACGACGGTCGTACTGCATTTCTGCCATGGCAATGGCTACACCACGAAGGTGCACTGCTCCTGCGGGGTACGCGTATCCATGTTGCGGCCGCGGTTGAGGTGGTCGTCGATTTCCGCCGCTGCGCCAATCATCCGGCCGTAGAGGAACACATTGAACGCCGCGGTCTCCAAATCCTTTTCCGTCAACGCGCCTGAACGATAGTCCTTCCAGAGGACCGCCAGAAGGAGCGCCGCAATGACCGCATCGACATTGACACAGAACACGTAGCGCGACGCGCCGGCGTCGTAGAGCGCCTGCACGAGCTCGCGGTAGTAGGCGTGAAAGATGTTGTAGTCGCCGCGCTTGCTCATGAACTCGGCGATGAAGCGCTCGCGGGGATCATAGTTGACGGGCTTACCCCGGAAGATCGGGTGGTGCACGCCGGGAAGCGCGCGCGGGCCGTCTAGGCCCGTTTCCTTGGATTGAGACTTTTCTTCCCTGTACGTCTCGGCAAATCGTGCCGCCATCGCCTTGAGGTCGATGCCATGATTGCGGTCGGTCGGATCCTGCAGGCTGGCATTCTTGAATTGCTCCAGCAGGAACGCCATTCCCTCGAACCCGTTGCCGCCGTGGCTGTAGCCGCTGTGGGTGAGAAAGCCGACCATGGCCTTGTTGATCTGAACGCGGCCGGGAGTCTGCGGGCCGTCGGCGGCAACGGCCCCTTTGGCGCCTTGCGCCGAGATGGAGCCCGGGCCGTTCGAGATGAGGAGCCCGATGAGGATCTGCAGCGGCCGCGCCTCGGCCTCGCTCGGTTTCTTGCCGGTCAAAGCGAGGAAGAGAACATCAGCCATACTCCAGCGGCTGAACCTTTCCTCCCGCGATATCCCGCACAGGCTGCCGGGCTGGTGATATTTGGCGGGAATGGAGGCGCCGATCATCACGCCGTAGAGACGCAGATACCAAGGCAGCGTCTCGGCCGTCAGGCGCGAGATACGCTTGCGAATCAACGGGCCCCACGCGATTGTCGTGGCGATGGCAGCGAGGATCGCATCGCGCGAGGGTCTTGCGCCCAGCGTTTCGAGGAACTTCAAGAACAGCGATTTGCCGCCGCGATCGCGGACCGCTTTCAGCATCGCCTCGGGACGGGGATCGTTCGCCTCGGCAGCAGTTGCCGAAAACAGCGCGCGCGTATTCTCGTCGACCTTGATCGGACGCAGATCAAAGCCTTCGTCGCGGGCGTCAAGCAGCCCGGAATGGCCAAAGAGATCGATCAGCCTGGTCGCGCAGGAGAGCGCGCGCTCGACGCGTTTTGGCCCGACGATGGCAGCTGCCGCCGCCATGACCGTATTGGGCGAGTTTCCGGCTTCGCGCGCCGCTTCTGCAGCCATCAGCGCCGGATCCCCAACCAGGTTCGTCTCCGCCGCAACGGCTATGTCGAGCATGGCACGATCGTTCTCTCCCGCGATCTCGTGCACGAGGGGGAGCCCGAAATTCGCTTCCAGCGGCAGGAGCGCGAGCTCGAGGACGGAATGCCCGTGCACGCTGGTGACTTGGGTCTTCGGGTCCATGACCGTCGAGCCCGACTTGTCCTTCATGTTCTGGCGCGGGATCACCGCCCCGACCTGACGGCTCAGCACCTTGATCTGGGTGTCATAGGGAGGGACCGCCTCGACTGGGCGCAACGCAAGCTGGGGCGGCAGCTCTATTCCCTGATCGTTCGCAATCCACGGCTTGAGCGAGAGGCTGCCGCGCGGGTCGAAATCCGGCCGCACATTATTGAGCTTCATGACCGCGGTGAGCGCCAGCGGAATGTGCGCGATATTGCTGACGATCGCGCCCTTGGCCGAAACGACGGGAGTCTCCGGCGTGAAAATCGCCTCCACGCCGAAGTTCTCCATGAACCAGCGTTCCTTGTCCTCGGCCTTGTCGCCCGAGCCGGCCATCGCGCCGGCATGCCCTACCGCTCTGGTCAGCTTCGACTTCCAGCGACCGACGACGCAGGCCACAACCGGCTTGGCGAATTCGAGGCCACGCTCATAATAACCGCCGGGCTCGGCGTAGAGCACGGCAGCCTTGCTGCGCATGTCGTTGTTGAAAGCGTGCGCGAAGTCCCGCGCCGCGTAGTGGATGTATACGTCCTTTCCCGATGAGACGAGCGTGGTCGTTCCCCAGCCTTCAGTGCTGAGATACTGGGCGATGGTGGTCGTAAACCCTCCGGAATTCGAGAAGATCGCGATCGACCCCTTGAGCAGCACTTCCTCCGGGTTGTCGCCGCCCAAGGCTCCGCCGATGCGCACCCGGTTCCAGGAATCCGCCACCCCGAGACAGTTTGCGCCCAAGATATCGATGCCATTGGCTTGGCCGAGCGCGCGAATCTCGCGCGCATCATGCACCGCGATCTTCTCCGTGATCATCACGATCTTGCGCAGGTCCGGGTTCACCCGGATGAGCTCGGCAACCCCGTCGCGCACGCCTGACGGCGGCAGATAGACGACCCCCGTGCTGAACGAGATGCCGTCATCGAGCCCTTCACGCACATTGTTGTAGACCGGAATGTCCCCGGCAGCGGTCGCGAGTACCTGACCGCGGCGACCGGGCGACGTGCCGAACACCACGTTGCCCCCGGAAAAGACGTGGCTTACCGGCGTGACCTGCCGGGATTCGCCGCCGAGAATGTTGAGCACGCAGACGCGATCGTCACGGGTGGCCACATCGGCAAGCGAGGCGATGCCGAGATAATAGGGAAAGCCCTCGATACCCTTCTTGTACATGCGTCCTCTCTAACCAGCCGGCTGCACGCCCAGATGGGCGGCAATGCGCTTGCGTCCGCCGGCCCGCATCCAGGCATCGATGCTCTTGGCGTAGTTGACGACTTCCGAGATCGCGCTGTCGAAGCCGAAGAAACGGTACGGCAGGTTGAGCGAGTCGCAGGTCTCCGCAAGCGCGCCCATGCCGCGCACCAGGTTCGGGCCGCCGCGTCCGACCACAACGTAGAGCGGCGACGGGCCATGACGACTGAAATGCTCCCGCAGCGCATCGCCCATGGCGCGGAAGGTCTCATAGATATCGGTGTTGTTCGATTTGCCCCCGATGATGAAAAGAACATTGGCCTGCTTGAGCCAATGCTTGTAACAGATCCGCGCCACCTCCTTCATCTTTTCGTACGGCGGATTCCCGCCGAAGTCCGATGAGATGATCGCGGCTTCGCCGAGCACTTGCGTCACCAGCGAGTTCGCCCCGCCGCCGAATGTCGGCGCCAGGATGGTGCCATGCGGGTTGATCACGAATACGTCGGACTGGCCCTGGTGAGTGCGCAGCTGATTGACCTCATGCTCGAACTCGGACGTGTCTGCGGTGAAGAGATGATCGGGGAGGGCAAGGCGCTGCCAACGCGGATCGTCCCGATCGAAGCCGCACTTGAAATCGCAAGCGACCGGGGTGAGGCGGCCCTCCCGGCCCGGCCGCATCCGGATCGGATTGAGCTCCAGCGTGGTCATCCCGTAGTGGTGCACGAGCTCCCACAGCTTCGGCAGATGCTGCACGAGCGGCGAAATGATCTCTTTCGGCGCGCCGATGTCGCTCAGTGCGTTGGCGACCACGAAGGCCTTGAGCCCGGTCAATGCCTCGAACGGCACTTGCGCCACCTGTTTCCTGTCGAGCTCCTCGATATCGACGCCGCCCACGTGAGTGAGCGTTATGCTCGGCGCACGGAACTCGGTCGAGTCGGTTATGGCGAAATAGACCTCATGCTCGGCGGGCACCCCGCCCTCGAACGTCACCCCGTTCGCCTTGGCTACCGCGTTGCCATGGCGGTGCTCGACGAAATAGAGGCGCTCCTTCTCGGCAAGCGCGCTCCTCAAATCGGTCGCCTTGCCGATCAGGCCGGACTTGCCTTTCTTCCCCACGCCTCCCTTGAACAGAGGTTTGATGAAGATGAGCTTGTGGCGGTCGATGAGGTCCTGGATCTGATCTTCGGTCGCGCCCGGGCCCAGGACTTCCGACGTTGGAAAATCGACGTGCGCCAACATGCGCGCGCCGTAGAGCATTCCGGTGACGTTCATTGCCGCCTCCGTGA
>DATMNH010000064.1:0-3680 GCA_035568975.1 Casimicrobiaceae bacterium | reverse complement strand
GCGCTCAAGCCGCGCGAGCTGGAACGCGCGCTCGAGCACGGCGAAGTGGACCTCGCGATCGGCTACTTCCCGGACCTGCAGCACAAGAGCTTCATGCAACAGCGGCTGTTCTCGCACCACTTCTGCTGCCTGCTGAGCTCGCGTCATCCCGCCCTGCGCGGTGGATTGACCCGCGAGCGCTTCCTCGCGCTCGAGCATGCGGTGGTTCATCCCGAGGGACGCAGCCAGGAAATCTTTGAGCAGTTTCTCGTCCGCCATCGCATCGCGCGCAAGGTCGTGCTCACCACGCCTCACTTCATGAGCCTGCCGACGATCATCGCGCGCTCGCGGCTCGTCGCGACCGTTCCGCACGCTATGGGCGTGTTCTTCACGCGTTGGAACGACGAGATCAAGGCGGTGCCGCCGCCATTTCGCGTGCCGCCGATCGTGGTCAAGCAGCACTGGCACCAGCGGTTCCGGCAGGACCGGCGCCACCGGTGGCTGCGCAATCAGGTCGCCGACCTGTTCAACGACGCGTCCGACGAATGGAGCCGGTGAGGGGTTGCGCCCGCGCACGGTCCTCGCCAAATCGGTGTCCTATCCGAAACCGGCGTTGCAAGCGGCAAGCCAACATAATTCTCGGCCAACGTAGTCGCGCCTGCGCGAGAAGTCGCGACGTACTTCAGCTGAGCAATTTGCAGCTGGTTCTGGAATGGATCGTCATCGAAACGGTGCAACATGGAGGTCATCCACCAGGAAAAATGTTCGGCACGCCAGACTCGTTCCAGCGACAGGGCTGAATACTGATCAAGCAGACCCTTGCGACCCGAGGCGTAATACTCGGCGAACGCCGCGGCCAGTACGTGGACATCGGCCACGGCTAGGTTCAGCCCCTTCGCGCCGGTCGGTGGAACGATATGCGCAGCGTCACCCGCCAGGAATAACGCGCCGAATTGCATCGGCTCGAGGACGAAGCTGCGCATCGCGATGATCGCTTTCTGGAAGATGCTTCCAGGTGCCATCTCCCAACCATCATCGGTCGTCAGGCGAGCCTGCAGCTCGTTCCAGATGCGCTTATCCGTCCAGTTCTCAACCGCGTCGTTGGGATCGCATTGGAAATACAGGCGCTGGATCTCCGGCGACCGCGTACTAACGAGTGAAAAACCGCGGGCGTGGTGGGCGTAAATCAGCTCCGGTGCAAATGGCGGCGCCTTTGCCAGAATGCCGAACCAGGCGAACGGGTAATGCCGGACGTACTCGGTGCGGGACTGCGCGGGAACACTCGGCCGACAGGTCCCGTGGAACCCGTCGCACCCGGCGATGAAGTCGCACGCGAGCTCGCGCGTGGTCCCGCCGCGATCAAACCGGATGCAGGGTTTGGTCGAATCGAAATCCCGGATGCTGACGTTGCTGACGTCGAACGCGATGGTCCCGCCAGCATCGAGTCGTGCCTTCACCAGGTCTCTGATGACTTCGTGTTGGGCGTACAGCGTGATCGCGCGTCCGCCCGTGAGGTCCGAGAGCGGGACGCGATGGCGCTGACCATCGAAACGAAGCTCGATCCCATGGTGAACGCAACCTTCCTGCCGCATTCGCTCCCCGACGCCGGTCTCGTTCAGCAGGTCGACGGTCCCCTGTTCGAGCACGCCGGCTCGCAACGTCGATTCGACTTCTCTCCTACTGCGCGATTCAAATATTACCGAGCCGATGCCGGCCCGGTGCAGCAGGTGCGACAACAACAATCCAGCGGGGCCGGCACCGACGATGCCAACCTGCGTGCGTTTCGGGAGGGCGTTCGACCCAATCGCTTCCGTTTCGCGCGACCTCGAATTCTTGATCAGGACCATTCGATGCATCTCCAGGTCACGATTGCGGCACGTCGTCACGCATCGACTGCAACGCACTCCTGCCGAACTTCGACGCTTGTTGCACTCTTGCCCCGCGCTCTTTGAATCGACTCTGCCGCCGGCGTTGCACCATGAACCTGGGACGATCAGCTGGGATTCGGGACAGACTTTCCGTCTTCGATTAAAGCGCCTGCGTCGATTTCGGTTGGCGGAATCATCGGCACGCTCGCGAGGTCCGAGTGGCTCGCAGGGAGATCGTCGATCGGTAGCATCCCGGCTGACGATGATGGCTCCGGCCGCGCCTCGGTTTTGGGCGAATTGCTGGGGTTCCGCAACTCCAATTCCCCCGTTCGCGCGCCCTCGCGAAGCAGGACCCGATCGCTTCTGACAGCCGCGACCGTCATATCGTCCACCCGGCCCCCCTCCACGACCATGCGCGACTCGCCGCTCGCATTTTCGCGAAGCAACGCAATGCGTAGATCGCCCGTGAGCGTGGTGCCGATCAACGAAAAGCGACGCGTCTGCAATGCCGGTCCGCTGTTTGATTCGATGAGCGGCTCCGGGGCCGGTGACACGAGCGGACCGATCGATCTTTGCTGCTTCATTCCGATTCCCGCGCGCTCACCGTCACCGATCGCGTATTGGAGGGGCGCCGATCTAGGCGCGACCGCTTCCGATGCAGAATACGGAGAATGAATCTTTGCCGGCATCGGTCCGCGCTTATGCCACGCCCACACCGCCAACAAGGCGACGCTCGCGACAAAAAGCATCCAAATTCGTGCGCGCGACAATCGAGCTATGCGCGACATCACGGCGGCGTGAGATGTGGTTAGTGGCGCCCTCGCAGGATTGAGCGGCGACCAGGTTTCGATCGCCGCCTTCCTACTGAACGCTCATGCCAAGGGTCGTCGATTACTGGACGGCGCAAACAAAGTTGGCGGCGTCGTTCGTGCTGCCGGTTCCTGAGTACATCGCGGATGCCGGGTACGGGCAGAGCGGACGGGTCTGAGTGACACCGCTAACGGTTCGCGACGACAGGATCGTTGCGGGCGCGACGCCAGTCTCGACCCAGCTGACCAAGGTCCCGAAGAGATTCTGAGGTTGCGGTCCAGTGCCGCCGCCGCAGTGGCCGACGCCGGGCGCCATGAAGTGACGGTACCACGGCTGGATTTGCGAATAGTCGCCGCCCGCCATGTACTGCGTGACGTTCTCGTAGTACGAAGTGGATCCCTGCGACATGATGAGCTGGTCGGCCCACCCTTGCCACGTCAGGATCTTGCCGCCGGTATTGCGAAATGCGGTTAGGTTGGGAATCTCGCTCCCCATTAACGGATTGACCCTTTGCATCGTCTGAAGGAAGAACGCTTCGTAGTTGGCGTAAGTGAGGGTGTGCCAATCCCACTGCGGATAGAAGTACACCCAATATTGCGGCTGCGCGACCGCGATGGAGAACGGATTCGTGCCGGCAAGGCCGCTCAACGCTGCGCCACGCTCCACGCCGTACCACAGCAATTGGTCGGACGTGTTCCTCGCGCCTTGCCAGATCTTCTGAATCGCGCCTGCTTCGGCAGGCGTCAAGCAGGTGTTGTTCGTAGACGTGCACGAGGCCGTCGTAATGGTCGGATCGAGCGCGGGGTTGTAGGTACACTTGCGCGGATCGGTGATGAAGCCATCATGAACACCATTCGTCAAATCGCAAGCGGCCACCGCGGCGTTGGTCGCGAGTGTTTCCTTCGCACCCGAGATTGGTCCGCCGGTGTCAAGACTCATCACCATTTGCGGCCAGATCTGGTACGCCTGGAAGCGATCCCAGTGTATCGCCGGCGCACCGGCAAGAATGCCGTTGTAGTCCGT
>DATMNH010000063.1:0-2627 GCA_035568975.1 Casimicrobiaceae bacterium | reverse complement strand
GGTTGCGATGAAAGTCGGAGACATCCTGCGCAAAAAGACCGCGCGTATTGCAACAATTCGAATGAATGAGACGGTGGCCATCGCGGCCCAGTTGATGCGCGCGAGCAACGTCAGCGCGCTCGTCGTCAAGGACGTTGTCCGCACCGAAGGCAATACCGCTGTCGGCATGTTCACGGAGCGTGACGTCGTCCGCGCCATCGCCGACCACGGTGCCGCCGCCATCAACATGAAGATCTCGCATTTGATTTCAGTTCAGCAATTGGTCTCCTGCAGTTCGACCGATTCGCTCGAAGAGGTTCGTCATCGCATGAACAAGCACCATATCCGGCATCTGCCTGTCATCGACGACCACAACCTGATCGGCGTGATCAGCATTCGGGATATTTCGACCGCGTTCGACGACGAAGCGACAACTGCCCCGCGGGCGATTTCTGCCTGACGAGTACGTTTTCCGGTCTGTGACGATCGCTATTGGCTCTGAAACGCGGTTTCCGAGCCCGCCGGCAACTTGTGCCTAATTTCCACCACCGCTCGAGGGACGCTTCATGAAAATCTGTATCTATGGCGCCGGCGCGATCGGCGGGTATATTGGTGTGCAGTTTGCGCGCGCGGGCGCCGACGTCAGCCTGGTCGCGCGGGGCGCACATCTTTCCGCAATGCGCGCCGATGGGCTCAAATTACGGATCGGCGATGAAGAGCGCGTGGTGCGGCCGCGCTGCACCGACAATCCCGCCGAGCTTGGGCATCAGGATTTTGTGATCATCTGCCTGAAGGCGCATTCCATCACCGGCGTGATCGAGGCGATGCAGCCGTTGCTGGGACCGCGCACGCGCATCGTCACGGCGGTCAATGGAATTCCCTATTGGTATTTCTACAGGCACGGCGGCCCCTATCAGGGCTCGACGCTGGAAAGCATCGACCCCGGCGGGCGGCAATGGCGCGAACTGCGCCCCGAGCGCGCGATTGGATGCATCGTCTATCCCGCGACAGAGATCGTGGCCCCGGGGGTGATCCAGCATGTGTATGGCGATCGCTTTCCAATCGGAGAGCCTTCGGGAGAAATCACCGAGGATGTAACGCGGCTTTCCGCCCTGTTCAAAGCTGCCGGAATGCAGGCACCCGTGCTCGATCGCATCCACGACGAGATCTGGCTCAAGCTCTGGGGCAATGTATGCCTCAATCCGATCAGCGCGCTGACGCATGCGACGCTCGACGTGATCTGCTCGGATCCGGCAACGCGCGCTCTGTCGAAGGCGATCATGCTGGAGAGCCAGGCCATTGCCGAAAAATTCGGCGTCAAGTTCCGTGTCGACGTCGAGCGGCGGATCGAGGGCGCGCGCAAGGTCGGCGCGCACAAGACCTCGATGCTGCAGGATCTGGAACGCGGACGCCCGATGGAGATCGACCCGCTGGTCGCGGTGGTCCAGGAAATGGGCCGTCTGACGCAAACCCCGACGCCGGCGCTCGACACGGTGCTGGCGCTCGTCGTACAGCGCGCCAAGACGGCAGGGCTCGCGGCGTAGGCCGGCCTGTCGAGGCGCCCTCACCGGCTCTTGCATGATCGTGCCGTCCTGACCGGCGGCGCACGCCCGGTAGACATTTGCCGGGCGCGGCGGCATCCTGCACTTTCAGAGAACCAGCCGAGATCAAGGCGCGCGTTTCGCGGCCGAAGGAAGCGTTTCAAGGGCAGACAATGATCAAAACACGATTTACCGAGCTCGTCGGCGTCGAGCATCCGATCGTCCAGGGTGGCATGCAATGGGTCGGCCGCGCCGAACTGGTCGCAGCCGTCGCCAATGCCGGCGCGCTCGGCTTCATCACCGCGCTGACCCAACCCTCGCCGGAGGATCTGACAAAAGAAATCGCGCGCTGCCGCGGCCTGACCGACAAGCCGTTTGGCGTCAACCTGACCATTCTTCCCTCGATCAAGCCGCCGCCTTATGCAGAATACCGCCAGGCCATCATCGAGAGCGGCATCAAGATCGTCGAGACTGCCGGCAACAAGCCGCAGGAGCACGTCACGGAATTCAAGAAACACGGCATCGTGGTCGTTCACAAGTGCACCAGCGTCCGCCACGCGCTGTCGGCGGAGCGCATGGGCGTCGATGCGATTTCGATCGACGGTTTTGAGTGCGCGGGCCATCCCGGCGAGGACGACACCCCCGGGCTCATCCTCATTCCGGTCGCGGCTGAAAAAGTGAAGATACCGATGATCGCGTCCGGGGGCTTTGGCGATGGCCGCGGCCTGGTCGCAGCACTGGCGCTGGGCGCGGAAGGCATCAATATGGGCACCCGCTTCATGTGCACCAAAGAGAGCCCGATCCATCAACGGATCAAGGAAAAAATCGTCGCCAATGATGAGCGCGAGACCGAGCTGATTTTTCGTACCATGCGTAACACCTCGCGCGTCGCCAGAAACGCGGTCAGCACGAAAGTGGTCGCCATGGAAAAGCAAGGCGCAACCTTCGAGCAGGTTCGCGATCTCGTCGCCGGCGCGCGCGGCAAAATGGTTTACGCGAATGGCGACGCTGACGAAGGCATTTGGTCCGCCGGCCAAGTGCAGGGACTGATCCACGATATCCCGAGCTGCGCGGAGCTGGTGTCGCGCATCATGCGCGAGGCGGAAG